>NZ_JBJIAO010000001.1:0-394041 GCF_045310825.1 Mycobacterium sp. SMC-21
TCTACCAGTGCCTTTACGTGCAGGGCCGTGGCCAACTGCGCGCTGATCTGAACAAGTGCCTGTCCACCAAACGGGCCACCCGCAAGCCCCGCGACCACACCGAACGCCGCGGCAAGTTCACCGATGTGTTCACCATCAGTGACCGGCCAGCCGAGGCCAATGACCGTGCCGTGCCGGGACATTGGGAAGGCGACCTGATCCTGGGTACTCGCGGCGGCAGCGCGATCGGCACCCTGGTCGAACGCAGCACCCGGTTCACCATCTTGTTGCACCTACCCGACAATCACACCGCCGACTCGGTGGCCGCGGCGATGATCGCGGCGATGAGTGAGCTGCCCGAACACCTGCGCCGCAGCATCACCTGGGACCGCGGCAGCGAGATGGCGAACTGGCGTGACATCAAACTGGCGCTCAAGGCGCCGGTCTACTTCTGCGATCCGCACTCACCCTGGCAGCGCGGGAGCAACGAGAACACCAACCGGCTGCTGCGGTTCTGGTTCGAAAAAGGCACCGACCTGAGCGTGCACACCAAAGCCGACCTCACCCGTATCCAGGACACCCTCAACAAGCGTCCCCGACCCACCCTCGATCTGGACACCCCAGCCCAACGCCTAGCCGCGCTCTTGAACCAAGCCGCCTAGCCACGTTGCACTAATCGATTGACTTTGAGGCCGAATCTTGGTCATCTACTTCACGTTCGGCGTCGGAGACGCCTCACACGATGACCCGCCTGCGGGTGAGTGAATTGTCACCGCCGGGTCATCGCTCGGAGCCTCCGGGAAACATGAAAACTCTAGGTTTGCAACATGTTTCGATCTCGAACCATTACTGACTGGGACCCCGAAGACATCGTTGCCTGGGAGGCCGGTAACAAGAATGTCGCCCGGCGGAACCTGATCTGGTCGGTGATCGCGGAGCACATCGGGCTCTCGGTCTGGACCATGTGGTCGGTCATGGTGTTGTTCATGCCGCAGTCCGTGTACGGCTTCACCGCCGGGGACAAGTTCCTGCTGGCCGCCACCGCGACTCTCGTGGGTGGCTGCCTGCGCATCCCGTACACGATGGCGACCGCGACCTTCGGTGGCCGCAACTGGACCGTCTTCTCCGCGCTCGTGCTCTTCATTCCGACACTGGGCAGCATGTGGCTGCTGTCGCATCCGGGGCTTCCGTTGTGGCCGTACCTCGTGTGTGCGGCGCTCGCCGGTCTCGGTGGTGGCAACTTCGCGTCGTCGATGACCAACATCAACGCGTTCTACCCGCAGCGACTCAAGGGCTGGGCGCTCGGAATCAACGCCGGCGGAGGCAATCTCGGTGTGCCGGCCATTCAGGTGGTGGGCCTGCTGGTGATCGCCGTCGCGGGCAACCGCGCACCCCACTGGGTGTGCGCGATCTACCTTGTCCTGTTGGCTGTCGCCGCGATCGGTGCCGCGTTGTACATGAACAACCTTGCACAGCACCGAATCGACTCCGGAGCGATGCGTGCCATCCTGACCGAGCCGGACACCTGGAGCATCGCTTTCCTGTACATCGGGACGTTCGGCTCGTTCATCGGCTTCTCGTTCGCCTTCAGCCAGGTCCTGCAGATCAACTTCGTCGCCGGTGGCCAGAGCGCCGCGCAGGCGGCGCTGCACGCGGCTCAGATCGCGTTCGTGGGTCCGCTGCTCGGTTCGGTGGCCCGGGTCTACGGCGGCAAGCTCGCCGACCGCATCGGCGGTGCTCGCGTGACCGTGGCAGCCTTCGCCGGCATGATCGTGTTTGGCGCACTGCTGATTTCGGTGTCGACCTACCACGACCACACTGGCGGTGCCGTCGACGCGGCCACCCTGACCGGCTTCATCGTCGGCTTCGTCGCGCTGTTCATCCTGTCGGGTATCGGCAACGGTTCGGTGTACAAGATGATCCCGTCGATCTTCGAGGCCCGCAGCCACTCGGTGGTGGGCAGCAAGATCGACCGGCAGAACTGGTCCCGCGGGATGTCCGGCGCTCTCATCGGCTTCGCCGGTGCCATCGGCGCGCTGGGAGGCGTGGGTATCAACCTGGCGTTGCGGCAGTCCTACCTGTCCAGTGGTTCTGCCACCGCGGCGTTCTGGGTGTTCGTCACCTTCTACATCGCCGCCCTGACGCTGACCTGGACGCGCTACATCCGGACCCCGCTGCCTGTGATCGAACCCGCCCAGCCGGCCGAAGCGGTCGGCGTGGCCTGAGTCGGCCGTCCGGTCAGTTGCTGTGCGGGTCGGCCGAGTTGAGAACGGCCACCGCATGGTCGTACTCACCGCGCACTTCGGCATAGCGTAAGAACTTGACGTTCTCGACCTGAATCTCATCGGCAGCCGGCTGGTTCTCGAGGATCTCGATGACTTCGCTCACGAACTGCTCGAGCGGCATGGCCCACTCGCTGTCGCGCTGCCCGGGCACCAGGTCGGTCCGCACCGCGGGCGGCTGGAGTTCCTTGAATTCCACCGAGGAACCGGCGAATTGCAGCCGCAGCGTCTCGGTCAGCAGGTGGATGGCAGCTTTGGAGGCGTTGTAGCTCGGAGTCACCTTCAGCGGGGTGAATCCCAGGCCTGACGACACGGTGATGACAGTGGCAGCGGGTTGGGTCTGCAGATGTTCGATGAATGCGGCGATGAGCCGGATCGTGCCCAGCACGTTGGTGGTGATGGTCGATTCTGCCGCAGCCAGGAAGCTCTCCGGTGCGTGCCAGTCTTCGATCTTCATCACCCCGGCCATGGTGATCACCACGTTCAGATCGGGATGCTCGGTCAGCACCTGAGTGGCCACGGCCTGGATGCTGTCGGGGTCCGCGGTGTCGATACGGACCGCATCGATCCCGGGATGTTCGGCGGTGATCTGGCGGAGCAGCTGTTCGCGGCGGCCGCCGATGATGACATTGTTTCCTTTGTCCCGCAAGGCGATTGCCAACGCGAGCCCGATGCCGCTCGTGGCACCCGGGATGAAAATGGTGTTGCCGGAGATCTTCATGGCTCCAAGCCTGCTCGCGCGCCGTCCATTTGTCACATGCATATCTATGATGTTCAGTATGCTCACAACGCATACCGAGCGGGCAGACTTGAATCTGCTGACACCATTGGTCGCGCTGCTCGAGGAACGGCAGGTATCGCGCGCGGCGTCCCGAATCGGGCTCAGCCAACCTGCCATGAGCCGCGCCCTGCAGCGGCTGCGCAGACTGCTCGATGACCCGCTGTTGGTTCGCGATCCGGACGGATTCCGGCTGTCGGCCCGTGCCGAGGACATTCACCGCCAGCTCACCACGCTGATACCGCTGCTCGAAACCCTCCTGGCGCCCGCGGAGTTCGATCCCGGCGCGTCAACGCAGCCGGTTCACATCGCCGGGAGTGACTACGCTGTCCACACCTACGGACCTGCCATCGCACGCCTGATCCGCTCGCAGTCACCTGACACGACAATACGTTTCCGCAGCTGGCGCCCCGACGGGATCGAGGATCAGATCCGCCGCGGCGCGGTCGATCTGGGTCTCTACGGGGGTCACACGCCGGATGACCTGAACGCCACTCAGCTCGTCACCGAGCACTTCAAGTGCGTTGTATCCGAAGGGCATCCGCTGGCGGCGCGCGGCGCGATAACGCTTGAGGAGTATCTCGAGTTCGGCCACGTGGTCGTGGACGTGGCGGATGGGGTGCAGCCCGATATCGATTACCGCATCGCGGAGCTGGGCAGGGGCCGCCGGGCGGTGGTCACGGTGCCGTATCACACCGCGACGCTTCCGATGCTGCATGGAACCGATTTGGTGGCAACACTTCCCGGTCGATTTGTCGACGCTTGGATCGCCGGCTCTGAACTACGCCTGCTGCCCGCGCCGGCCGAGATCGCGACGATGCCCTACCGAATGATCTGGCATCCTGCGTTCGAACTCGATCGTCGCCACCAGTGGCTGCGGGAGTGCGTGCGCAGTGCCGTCATCGACCACGAGTGAGTTCAGTGCTTCCCGGCGGTGTGGTGCGATTGCTATTCACCGCTCGCGGCAGCCAGTCCGGCGCGCCGGGCCTCCCGGCGCTTCGACGTACTCAGGTTTCCGGCCGCGCGCGGATCTGAAATACCCAGCGCAGCAAGACGTTCGGATTCAGATACGCCACCCCAGATGCCGTACGGCTCGCCGGACAGCAGTGCAAAGGCGGCGCACGGGGCCTTCACCGGGCATTGGCGACAAATCTCTTTGGCGCGTTGTTCGCGTTGTCTGCGCGCCCGGCCCCGCTCGTTGTCGGGGTGAAAGAAGACGCTGGAATCCATTGAGCGGCAACGGGCAGACTCCTGCCATTCCCATTCGTCGGCCACCGGCCGGATCGCCGGTGCGGGCAGTGGCAACGCGGTTCGCTTCCCGATCATGTTCTACCTCGTGCTTCCTACTCGGTTGTTGGTCGTGCGGTGACCCGTTGGCCTTTACCGACGACCGTCACCCCGCCGTCGGAGATGACGAAGCCGCGTGCCCTGTCATGCTCCTTGTCGACGCCGACCTCGGCGCCAGGCGGAATCACGACGTTCTTGTCGACAATGGCGTTGCGGACCAAGGCATGTGCGCCGATCACGGTGTTGTCCAAGATCACCGAGCGGTCCACCGTGGCGTGCTCCTCGACGCGAACACCAGGTGACAGGACCGATTCTCGGACCAGCGCGCCGGAGATGATCACGCCGTTGGAGATGACGCTGTTGACGGCGCGGCCGACCCGGTCACCGTCATCGTGGACGAACTTCGCTGGTGGGTGGGGCGGAATGTGCGTCAGGATCGGCCACGCGCTGTTGTACAAGTCGAAAGCCGGGACCACGGCGCACAGGTCCATGTGGGAGTCGTAGTAGGAGTCCAACGTTCCGACGTCGCGCCAGTAACCGCTGTTCTCGGCATGGGTGCCCGGGACCTGGTTGCTCTGAAAGTCGTAGACCTGGGCGCGGCCCTGTTCGACCATCATCGGCATGATGTCGCCACCCATGTCGTGCTTGCTGAACTCGTCGGCGGCGTCGGCATGTAGCGCATCGATGAGTACCTCGGTCGAGAAGACATAGTTGCCCATCGAGACGAACGATTCGTCGGGGGCGTCGGGTAGGCCCGGCGGGTCGCTGGGTTTCTCCAGGAACGCCTCGACCTGCCGTCCGTCGGCTGCGGTTTTGATGACGCCGAAGGCACTCGCCTCGCCACGCGGCACTCGGATGCCGGCGACGGTGGCGCCGGCGCCACCGTCTAGGTGCTGCTTGATCATCTGCCGCGGGTCCATGCGGTACACGTGATCGGCGCCGAAAACCACCACCAGATCGGGCTTTTCGTCGTGAATGAGGTTCAGTGACTGGTGGATGGCGTTGGCCGAACCCGTGTACCACTGCGGGCCCAGACGCTGTTGGGCAGGTACGGGGGTCACGTAGTTGCCGAGCAGGCTGCTCATTCGCCACGTCGTGGTGATGTGGCGATCGAGGCTGTGGCTCTTGTACTGCGTGAGGACGGCGATCCGCAGTACACCGGCGTTGACCAGGTTCGAGAGCGCGAAGTCGACGAGTCGGTACAGTCCGGCGAACGGCACCGCGGGCTTGGCCCGGTCGAGTGTCAGTGGGGACAGCCGTTTGCCTTCGCCTCCGGCCAGGACCAGACCGAGGATTTTCGGATCGGCCATGTGCATTCTCCTTCTGGGCAGCGGGCGACGGCTGGTGAACTCATGGATTGGCGAAAGTTGTTGCGTTGGCGGCAGATATCACGCCTGCTCCACGGTCACGCCGGCGGCGGAGAGCTCGGAGAGTTGCCGGCTGTCGACGCCGGTGTCGGTGATCAGCAGCTGGATGTCTTCCAGCCGGCCGTACTGGGCGCCGCTGACGGCCCCGAACTTGCTGTGGTCGGCGAGCAGGATTCGGCGGTGTGCGCACGCGAGCATGCGTCGCTTCACGGCGGCTTCAGACGGAGCGGGGGTGGTGAGCCCGCGGTCGATGCTGATGCCGTTGGCGCCCAGGAAGGCGACGTCGACGTTGATCTCGGCGAGCGCGCGGGCCGCCCAATCATCCACCTCGGCAAAGGTTTTCGACCGGACCCTGCCGCCCAATGTGTAGACCGTCAGCAGTGGTCGGTTGAGCAGGGTCAGTGCCTGCGTCAACGAGTTGGTGTACACGGTGAGTTCGCGGTCGCCGGGAAACTGCTCGACCAGCTGCGCGGTGGTGGACCCGGCGTCGATCAGAACCGATCCACGTTCCGGAAGATGTGCGAGCGCGGCCTTGGCGATGCGGGCCTTCTCGGCGAGGAACTCGGTCCGGGTCTCGACGGCAGGCTCGTAGGAGAGGTAGTCGACGCGTACCGCGCCACCGTGCACCCGCCGCAACAGGCCTTGGCGCTCCAGCAGGATGAGGTCCTTGCGGATGGTCTCGCCCGTCACGCCGAGCTCAGACGCCGTCCGGGCGGCGTCGATGCGACCATCGCGGCGAAGCATCTCGAGTAGCTGCTGTTTGCGCTGGTCGGCGTAGAGAGCGCCCGCAGCATCGCGGGGAGCGGGTCCTGTGGCTGCCACTACACCTCCCTTGACTTGTGACCTGCACCACTTGGATTTGATTGCTAATAATTGTGTTTAATTGGGATTCTGTCAAGGGCGCCCTGGCACCCCCACCAGGCGCCCATGCCCACAAACGCCGAATGGCCGGTCGGCACACAACTTTCAGACGAAGGCGTGTGCCAACCGGCCATTCGGCGCAGTGCGCTAAGGCTTGATCCGCATCTTCCCCGGTGACCACAGCCCGCTGTGGACCGCGGTGCCCAGGTCCAGCTCGGCCGTCGTCGCGTCGACGACGGTCGTGAACTGACGCAGCGAGCCCCAGTCCCGGCCCCAGTCGTCGGACAGGTACGTCGACATCACGTGGGCCTTCAGCAGCACGTCGGTGATGCCCAGCAGGCCGCCGTTGATGCCGTCCTGCCAGGTGTCGGTGTCCTGCTTCTTGGCGGTGTAGTCCGGTGTGATGCGGAACTTCGGCACCTCGGTCACGCCGTTGCGCACCAGCATCGGCTGCTGGCACGGGAACGCCAGGCCGACAGCCCAGTCCATCAGCACCGGCTGGGTCTTGCCGATGAACTGCTCGACGGTCTTGAGCTCGGGCACGCGCGGCGGGGTGACGGCGATCCAGTCACCCTCGTTGAGCGAAAGGTTCACCGCCACAACACGGACGTAGGTGGCGTCGGCCGGAATCTCGCGACGGTCGAAGCGCAGGTTGCGCCACGACGGGGTGGGGCCGATGTCGTAGGGTGCGACGCGTCCGCCGCCGACGGGGTGCCCGTCGGGGCCGGTGCGGCCGTACTCCAGCTCGACGGTCTGACCCTCGGTGCGGCCCTTGAGCGAGCTGTAGCCGGTGATGGTGCCGGCGGCCGTGACGACCACGAGCGGATGCGCGGCATCGGCGGCCGGCAGGCCGTACCAGGCCGACGTCAGCTTGGCCTGCGAGTGTGGGCCGGTGATGTACGTGCCGGCGACCGGCACCCGCGCGGGATCCAAGCCGTAGGGCAGCGGCACCGTCGAACCGTTGATGCCCGGTGTCTTGAGCTTCGTCGCGGCGTCCCAGTCCGCGTCGGTGCCCGGCATCGGGAAGTCCTGCCGAATTGCCTCGGCGACAATACGATCCGGCACGCCATTGGGGGTGAAGCCGACGGGGCCCACGCCGCCCAGCGCGCCGAGCAGCCCGTACTCACCGGGCTGCGGCGTCAGGAAACCGGCGTTCGAATCCGGCTCGACCAGCACGTTGTCGGCCAGTCCGCAGCCGCCCTTCAGCGCGCGCAGATTGCTCGCCAGGTTCGAGTACGTCGGGTACTCGCGCACCGCACCGATCGCCATCGATGCCACGCACACCACCACCATGAACGCGGCGGCCAGGGGAATCGGGGCCGCCGTGACCAGCCGGGTGAGGCGGCCTTCGGGACGGTCGCTATTGAAGTGCAGCCAGAACGCCCACACCGCGGTGATTACGAACAGCGCCAAAAAGATTGTGCTGAGCTTGATTCCGCCGACAGCGACCATGTCGTTGTTGAACGGCACGCCGTAACTGGACACGTACCACCAGCCGTTGGTGGTGGCCGAAACCAGCGCCAGCAGGAACAGCACCGCCGAGGTGACGGCCATGCGGTTGCGCGCCGACTTCAGTACCGACCGCGACACCAGCACGGTGGCCACCGCGGCCATCGCGGCGCCCACGGCCGCGAACAGGCCGAAGTGGTGCACCCACTTGGTGGGGGTGAACATCAGGCAGAACATGGTGGCGAAGATGATGCCCATCAGGCGCCACACCGGTCCGCGGGCGATACCGGGAACCCGCTTGCGCCGCAGGATCATGAACATCGACGTGAACAGGCTCAGCGCGGTCAACAGGAAGCCGAAGCGCCGGGTCATCGAGCCGTCGACCGTCGGCAGGAACAGGTAGTAGTACCGCAGGTTCTCGGTGTACCAGGCCTGGCTCGGGCCGATCGCGGTGCGAATCCTGGTGGCCTCCAACACGCCTGCCGCGGTCTGGTTGACGAACACCACGGTGAGGACGACGAAACCGGCGGCCAGCAGTGGGAGCACCAGCGGCCAGGTGCCGACCTCGCGGCGCCGCTTCACCAGGATGCGCAGAATCGGTCGGCCACCGGCGAGCAGCGCCGCCACGGCGATCAGGCCGGTCGGCTGGATCCCGAGGGTGAACGCCGCACTGATGATGGCGAGCGCCGCCGGGGTCAGCCGGCTGGTGCCGATGGCACGTTCGATCAGGACGTAGGTGATCAGGGCGCCGGTGGCGATCTGGCCTTCGGGGCGCAGGCCGTTGTCGAACGGCATCCACGCGGCCATCAGGACCAGGCCCGCGGCCCACATGGCGGCCTTGCTGCCCACGACTGCGGGTCCGAGGCGGGGGAGCACCTCGCGGGACAGCAACAGCCAGCAGATCAGCGCACAGATCAAGTCCGGCAGGCGGATCCAGATGCTGGCGTCGCTGACGTGCGTCATCAGGGCCAGCACGTTGTAGTACCAGCCGAACGGATCCTCGGGGCTACCGAACCAGCGGAAGTAGTTGATCATGTACTGCGCATGCGGCGCGACGCGCGCCATGCCCAGGATGTAGCCGTCGTCAGATGACCCGGCGCCCAGCACATGCCACAGCAGGAACCCGCCGATCACGACGCCGTCGACGATGTTGAAGGTCCGCCAGCGGCTCGGGATGAGGCGCTGCATGCGACGGCCGTCGAGGCGGTCCAGCCGCCAAAGTGCCAGCAGCGCAACGATGGTCGCCGCGATGCCGCCGAACATGGCGGTGTACTTGATGATGGTCGGCCGGTTGATGAACCGGGTGTCGATGGTGGCGGACACCGAAAGTCCCTGCGGAGCAGCGCCCTTGAGGTCGGTGAAGATGCCGACGACGGTGGGCCGCAGGTTCGGGTCGGCGAACCCGGTGCGCAGTTCCTTGCCGTCGGTGCCGGTCAGCCCGACGAACGTCGCGAAGGTGCCGTTCTTGTCGGAGATGATCTCGATGCGCGAACAACCGGGATTACCAATGGCTTTCAGCCGCGGCACGCTGGCGATCACCACGTTGCGGTCGGTGATGTCGACGCGGCTGCTGGACACGTTGACCAGCAGGCCGTTCAGTGCGGCCTGCTTGCCGTCCTTGGGTACCGTGCCGAACACCAGCCCGCCCGAGGGCGGCAGCGTCTGCAGCACGTCGCAGGGGATGGTCGCCGTCATCGTCACCGGCGTCTGCGAGATCAGCGGCGCCGTCACGTTGCCGAACTGGCCCTGCTGCGGCCAGTTCAGCTGCGCTGTCGTCTGTACCACCGGCAGCAGCGGCGTCAGTGCCGACAGCACGAAGCCGATCAGGCCCGCGACGATGGCCACCCACCGGGTGACCTTGACTTGCTGTGCGTTCATTCCCGTCCCGGTCATCGGAAGACCCTGATCGGGCTTCATGGCAGGGCCCTGATCGGGCCGCGGCGGCTCCAGCCGTTGACGGTCATGGTGCCTTGGTCAATCGCTGCGGGCGGCGCCACTGACGGCGGCACCACCGGGTCGTACCGTTCGATGGAGCCCCAATCTCGGTACCAGTCATTGCGCAGGTAGGTGGGGATGGTCGACGTGCGCAACAGCGCCTGGATGAACAGGAACGGGCCACCCTTCTGCGCGGACTGCCACATGTTCGACGACACCACGACCTGCTTGGTGTTGGGCAGGATGCGGTACTGCGGCAGCTCCGCGACACCGAGATGCTCGGAGAACGGGCGCTGGCACGGGAAGTTCGCGGCGGTGGCGATGTCCATGAGGATCGGCGTCTGCGAACCCAGGAACTGCTGCGCGGTCTGCAGCGTCGGGACCCGCGGCGGCGTGAACCCGAACCACTGGTCCTCCGACAGGTTCGGATCGTCGGCCACGATGCGGGCGACGTTGGCCTCCGGCGGTGCCCACGCGAGCGGGAATCGCAGGTTGCGCCAAGCATATTGGGCGAAGGTGTCGATGGGCTGCACCTCGGCGAGGGCCTGGTAGCTGCCGTCCGGCCGGTGCACGCCCCACTGGAGCTTGAGCGACTGGCCGTAGTGGAACTCGTGCTCTTCGTCGTAGTACCAGATGGCACCGGCCGCGGCGACGGTCACGAGCGGCCGGTCCGCACTGCGCGGCGGCAGTTGGTACCAGGCGGAGGTGGCCTTGGCGGCGACGCCGTTCTCCTTGAAGCTGCCCATCACCGGGGTGCGGGCGGGGTCCAGGCCGAACGGCAGGAACACGTTGGAGCCGTTGACACCCGTCGGGCCGTAGCCGCCACCGGTGCCGGCCGCGAAGGCGACGCCGACGTTGGGCTTGTTGGGCGACCCGTCGGAGTTCACGGTGCCGGGGTTCGCGACCACCGGATGCGGCGGTGCGAGCGAGTCGCTGATCCCGTTCGGCGTGAAGCCGACGGGGTTCTCGCCGCCCAGCGGTCCGTACTTGCCCCACGTCTGGCCGGGCACCGGCTGCAGCGTGCCGGCATTGGTGTCGGCTTCGACCAGCACGTCGTTGGCCATCGCGCAGCTCTTGTCGGACAACCCGAGCGCATCCAGGTTGGCCCGCGCGGTCGTGTACTGCGGGTAGCGCTGCACGAAGCCCTTGGCCATCGAGCCGACCTCGAGCACGACCATGATCACCGCGACGATCAGCAGCGGCGTCGACGCCAGCGCCCGGTTGCGGCGGGTCTCCGCGACCTCGGTGTGCCCGGCGTAGTCGATGCGGAAGTGCAGCCAGCCCGCAAGCAGGGCGGAGATGATCGCCAGCACCAGGAACATCGAGGTGACGGGGTGGCCGGCCAGCACGGGCTGCCGGTCGAACCACGGCACGCCGTAGTTGCCGACGTAGAACCAGCCGTTGATCCCGGACGTCGCCCAGGCCAGCACGAACAGCAGTGCCGTCACGTACAGCGCCAGGTTCCGCCGGCTGTGCAGCCCGACCGTCGCGAACGCGAAGGCGATGATCGCCCCGAACGCACCGGAGAGGCCCGCGAACGCACCGAACTGCACGGCCCACTTGGTCGGGGTGAAGTGCAGGAGCAGCAGGCCGAGCATGGTGCTGCCGAGCAGGCGCCACACCGGACCGCTGGCCAGGCCGGGGACCCGGCCTTTGCGCAGCAGGAGGGCGAGGGTGGCGAACAGGCACAGCAGCAGGATCAGCACGGAGAAGCGGCGGGTCATGGAGCTGTCGACGCTGTCTTCGACCGTGAGGAAGTAGTAGCGCAGGAATTCCTGGTACCAGGAGATGGTCGGGCCGACGGTGTACTTGATGCGCGCCGACTCGGCCACGGTCGCCAGGGTCTGGTTCCGGAAGATCACCGTCAGGATCAGCGACGCCGAGGCGGCCAGCGTCGCGATCGGGGCCAGCAGGCCCGTCCCGGCCCGGCGGCTGCGGACCGTGCGGACCAGCGCGCGGGCGCCGACGAGCAGCGGGGCCAGCGCGATCAGGCCCTGCGGCGCCGTCGTCGCGGTGAACGCCGCCACGATGATCGCGACCGCCGCGGGCGCCAGGCGCCGGGTGGCGATGGCGTACTCGATGAGAACCCAGGTCGCGATGACACCGAAGGCGATCAGCGGCTCGGGGCGCAGGCCGTTGTTGAACGGGTACCAGGCCGCCAGGAAGACAGCCGCCGCGGTCCAGATCGCGATTGCGTTCGACGACACCCCGCGGGCGCCGGGGCCGAGCCGCGGCAGCACCCAGCGAGACAGCAGCGTCCAGGTCGCGATGCCGGCCAGCAGTGCGGGCAGCCGCATCCACACGCCGGCGGTGCTGATGCTCGCCATATGGGCGAGCACCGACTGGTACCAGTCGAACGGCGCCTCGGAGGTGCCGAAGTAGCGGTAGTAGTTGGCGACATAGCCGGCCTGGCTGGAGACCCGCGCGATGGTCAGGTTGTAGCCGTCGTCGGAGGAGATGGCGCCGATCAGGTGCCAGCCTCCGAGGCCGGCGAACACCGCGATGTCCGCGAGCCAGTGCCAGCGGCTGACCTTCCAGAAGCGCTGCCAGCCGTCGTGCACACGGCGGCCGTCCAGGCGGTCCAGCAGTGCCAGCGCGGCGATCGAGACCAGCGTCAGCAGCACACCGAGCGCCATGGCGGCCGACTTCACGAACGTCGGGACCACGATGAACCGGGTGTCGACGTCGACGCGCGCGGACAAGCCGGGCTGTGCGGGCACCTTGAGGCCGGTGAAGATGCCGGCCACCTGGGGCTTCTTCTCCACACTGCCGGTGCCGGCGGCTCCCGGCAGGCCGATGAAGTCGGCGCCGACGCCGCCGTTGGTCGCCCAGAGATGCAGGTTGCTGCACTTCCCGGCGGCGATGTCGGACCGCTTGGCGACCGCGGCGACGGTGTCCCGGAAAGCGACGACGACGTCCGCGGCGTTGGCGCGCACGAACAGGCCGTTGCGGCTGGCGTCGATGCCGTCCGGTGGGATCGTCGAGAACACCAGACCACCGGCCGCCGGCACGGTGGCGATGGCCGAGCACGGGATGGAGACATCCAGCGCCAGCGGCGCACCCGACACCAGCGGGGCGGTGAGATCGGAGACGTTTCCGCTGGCACCGGGGGCCTGGGGCCACAAGATGGTCGCGGTCGTCTGCTTGACGGGCAGCAGTGGGGTCAGCGCGCAGAGCAGCAGACCGGCAAGGCCCGCGATGATCGCGACGAGACGGGCAGTCCTGGCAGGCACGAGGCTCAAGACTAGGCGACAGTTATATGTGGCCTGGGCCACTGACGGGGAATGTCGAGCTAGTTGGCCGGAATGTGACCCTCAATAGAGCTTGCTGCCCTGGGCAGACAGCCGGACGGCGTACTTGTCGTGCGCCACTTCCGGGTGCGCACGATCGCGACAAATATGTCGGCGGCGAGACTGACGGCACGGCGATTTCTGGGCCGGTTCACCGCCACCTGGTCAGGAATGGCGTGCTCGCTCCCGGGACAGCTCAAACATGTGGCAGCAGAGCCGACACGCCCGGCGGCCATCCGGCGGCCACTGACTACGAGTGCCGCAGCGGCGCCGGGGCCCACAGCCCGCTGCGCGTGGCCTTCCCGAGGTCGATCTGGGCCGGCTGCGCGTCGGGGTAGTACTGCGTGAACTGCTGCAGTGAGCCCCAGTCGCGGAACCAGTCGTCCTTCAGATACGTCGGCACCGGGGTGGCCTTGAACAGCAGCTCGGTGATGCCCAGCGGCCCGCCGCCGAGGTAGTCCATGACGGGCGAGTTGGCCTCGGCGCCGAAGCGGTCCGGCAGGATGCGCCACTTGGGCACCTCGGTGACGCCGTTGTCGTGGCCGAACGGGCGCTGGCATGGGAACGCCAGGCCGACGAGCCAGTCCAGCATCACCGGATCCTTGGAGCCGACGACGTCCTGCAGGGTGCGCAGCTTCGGGATGCGCGGCGGGGTCAGGGCGATCCAATGCTGCGGCGCGAGGTCGTCGTCGGTCGCGACGATGCGGATCAGGGTGGCGTCGGGCGGGATCGCGGCCATCGGGGCGCGCAGGTTGCGCCAGGCGGGTGCGGCACCGACGTCGGCGAAGCCGACGGCCCCGGCGATCTTGCCGGCCGCGGCCTGGGCATCGTTGGCGTACTCGACGCGGACCTCGCCCTGGTTGAAGCGGCCCGCGGCGGCGACGACGAGCAGCGGTCCGGCCTGATCGCGCTGGGGTAGCCGGTACCAGCCCGAGCGCATCCGCGCCGGAATCTGCACGCCGGGGCGCCAGCTGCCCAGCACCGGGGTGGTGGCCGGGTCCAAGTTGTACGGGAGCTTGGCCCGCGAGCCGTTGACGCCCATCCCGGCGGTGGTGCCGCCTTCGGTGCCCGGCTCGGCGCCGCTGATCGGGCCACCGTCGCTGTCGGCGAAGTTGGTGCCACCGGGCGGTTCCATGACGGGGTCCGCGGAGACGTCGGCGGGAATTCCGTTGGGGGTGAAGCCTTCTGCGCTGCCGGCACCGAGGGCGTCGCCGACCGTCCCGGACTGGGGGACGAGCTTGCCGGCGTTGGTGTCCTGCTCGACCATGACGTCGTCGGCCAGGCCGCAGGTCTTGCCGGTCAGCGCCTGCAGGTTCGAGCGGCCGACGGACCAGGCCGGCCACTGCTGCGTCATCCCGAGGGTCAGTGACAGCACTTCGAACAGCACGATGATCCACGACGCAATTGCCAACGGCGCCTGCGGAATCCGGCGACTCACCGGTCTCTCGGGATCGTGGTCGTAGAAGTGCAGCCACGCCGCCCACAGCAGGGTCAGGAACGACAGGCCGAACAGGAACGTGGTGAAGCCGAAGTGCCACTCGGGGAACTGATTCGACCACGGCACACCGAAGTTGGAGACGTACCACCAGCCGTTCACGGTGGCGAACGACAGCGCCATCACGAACAGCACGGTCGCGGCGAACATCGCCCGGTTGCGGCGTGATCGCATGGCGGCGGTGCCGACCGCGATAGCGGCCAGCGCGCCCAAAGACCCTGCGAGCCCGGCGAATACACCGAAGTGGTGCGTCCACTTGGTGGGCGTGAACATCATGGCCAGGAACGAGATGATCGTGATGCCGACGATGCGGCGGGCCGGCCCGGCGGCAGTGCCCGGAATTCGCCCCTTGCGCAACGACATTGCCAGCGAGACGGCCAGTGCCAGCAGCAGCGTCAGCACCGCGAACCGGCGGGCCACCGAACCGTCGGGGCTGGTGGTGAACAACCGCTCGTAGCGGATGTGTTCGTCGAACCAGCTCAGCGCGGGGCCGACGGTGGTCTTGAACGAGCTGGCGTCGAGCGCGGCGGCCAGCGTCTGGTCGCGGAAGATCAGGATGGCCGTCACCGTGCCCGCGGCGAGGATCGGCGCCAGGAGAGCCAGATAACCGAAGCGCGAAGTATGCCGCGCCACAATCGTTTTCAGCGGACCGACGGCGACCAGCAGGGCGCCGATCGCGGCGATACCGGTCGGGCCCGAGAACAACGTCAGGGCTCCGATGATGATGGCGATGGCCACCGGCAACAGCCGGCTGGTCGCCACTCCGCGTTCCACCGAGCACCAGGTCAGCAGGATGCCGAGCGCGATGATGGGTTCCGGCCGGATGCCGTTGTTCAGCGGCAGCCAGAACGCCAGGAACATGCCCGCGGCGGTCCAGGCGGCGGCGCGGCTGTTTTTGACGGCCTGGCCGAGCCGGGGGAGCACTTCACGGCTGATCACCCACCAGCACGCCAGGGCCATCAGGAGCGTGGGCAGGCGCATCCAGACGCTCGACGTGGAGACGTGCGCCCAGAGCGCCAGCAGGTCGTAGTACCAGCCGAACGGCGCTTCGGGGGTGCCGAACCAGCGGTAGTAGTTGGCCATGTAGCCGGCGTGCTCGGAGACCCGGGCCATGGTGAGGATGTAGCCGTCGTCGGAGGTGTTGGCACCCACGAAGTGCCACCACACCAGCGTCGTGATCACGACACCGTCCAGTGGCTTCACCGACCACCAGCGCGACGGCAGGAACCGCTTGTGCGGGACGCCGTCGGCACGGTCCAGCACGTGGAGGGCGCCCAGTGCGACGACGGTCAGCACCACGCCGAAGATCATTGCGAGCATCTTCAGCAGGGTCGGGGACGTGCTGTAGCGCGAATCGATGGTCGCCGAGAACGACAGCCCTGGCGGAGCCGCGCCGGACAGGTCGGTGAAGACGCCGACGATCTGCGGGCGGAAGTCATAGCCGCTGAGCTCGCCGCGCACCGGCTTGCCCGGGTTCTTGTCCTTCGGGCCCTGCACCAGGCCGACGATCTCGCCGGTGACCTTGTCGGCGTGCGCGGTGAACTTCAGCTCCTTGCACGCGGGGCTGAGCACCTGCGTCAGCGGCGCGCTGACGACCGGGGTGTTGCGCACGATCACCAGCAGGTCGCCGCCGACGCGCTCGATCAGCAGGCCGCGGTCGACGGCCTTGGGTGCCTGCTTGGGCACTGTGGACATCAGCACCGTGGCGGGACCGGTGAGGCCGGCCGCCGCCGAGCACGGGATGGTGATGTCGAGGTCGGTGGCCACGTAGCCGATGAGCGGTGCGTCGACGCTCTTGAGGACGCCCGCCTGCGGCCAGTTCAGCTGCGCAGTGGTCTGGGTGACCGGTAGTAGCGGCGTCGCCATCGCCAGGAACGCGCCGAGCAGTCCGGCCACGATCGCGATCCACCGCGCTGTGCGGTGATTGCGCTCTACCTCAGGTTCCCCGGCCACGGGGCTAGATGTTAGTGGCCGCTACGGATGGCCAGCACGAACGGGCCGATATCTGTGACCTGCCAGTGCTTGCTGTCGAACAGTCGCTCGTCGAGTGCCACCTGGTAGCGGCGCACGTTGGGCTGGTTGGGGTAGACGTCCTCGGCCAGTCGCAGCGTGTAGGTGCCGGTGCCGCCGTGGCGCATCAGGAACACCGTCGGCGCCGGCCAGGGCAGCGTGTCGAGGGCCTTGGCGAAGTCGTCGGGGTTGGTCATGGTCGCCCAGCTCTCGATGGCGCCGGAGCGTTCCTTGAACTGTGCCAGCGGGTTCGCGTAGTGCGACGTCAGCCCCTGGAATCCGTAGTAGGGGTAGTAGGACAGGAAGCTGTAGTCCGCGGTCATCACGACGGTCTCGTTGCGGGGCTTGCCCGTCGCCGCCGTGATCTTGCGGTCGATCTCCTGGTAGTACCGCTCGGAGCCCGGGGGACGACGGTCGGCGCGCTGGCCGGAGCCGTCGGTGTCGGTGTAGGCGACGGCGATGTCGGCCCGCAGGATGTCCGGGATCGCCTGACTGAACGACACCGCGCCGATCGCGCCGATGACGGCGGCCACCGCGATGATCCGGTTGGTGGTCGGCTGCGCGTAGCGGTTCGCCAGCGCGCGGGCGGCCTCCAGGAAGCCGAAGGTGCCGGCCGCGACGAGCAGCACCAGCAGGGTGGGCTGCAGCCGGAATGACAGCAGCGTGGTGCGGGCCAGGGTGGCCAGCATCGACAGCAGCGACCACGCGTACACCGACACGACCGCCATGCCCAGCGCGGCAGCGCGTGTCGAGCTGCGGCCCTTGACCACCAGCCACAGCGTGCCGACGAGGCACATGACGCCCAGCAGGGTGGCGTCGAGCATCGGGAAGGTCAGCTGCGCGCCGGCCATCGGCAGGTAGTGCTGCGCGGTGCCCTTGTCGGCGGGGTGCCCCTTGAGCAAGGCGAGGTAGTACGGCGCCCAGTGGATGGCGGCGATGACGCCGGAGATCACGGCGATGACGGCCACCCGGATCAGCGGCTGCAGTTGGCGCCGGGACACCGCGAGCAGCAGCGCCATCAGCGTGAGAGTGAACGCCGCGTAGCCGAACAACAAGGTGTAGAACAGCGCGGCGATGCCGAGGAAAATCCCCGTGCCGATGATCGCGGCCCAGCCGCGGCGTCCGCCATCGCTCGCCTCCGGCGAGGAAGCCTTGAGCCCCGACCACGCCAGCACGAACACCGGCGGCAGCATGACGACGAGGACGGCCGAGTAGGGCTCGGTGGAGGAGTACGCCAGCGTGACGGCCGCGGTGGCCGTCGTCACCGCCAGGGCGTACTCGAAGCGAATCATGGCCGTCCACAACACGAATGCGGCCACGATCGCCGCGGTGATCGTGACGATCGCCCACGGCTTGAACATCTCCCACGCCGGCGTGCCGGTCAGCGCGGCCGCCCGGCCGCCGAGCCAGAACCAGCCCGACGGGTAGTACGGCGGCAGACCCAGGTACGTCATGTCGTGCGGCACAGCGGTATCCGTGAGCCGCGTCAGGTACTCGGTGCGGAACTGCTGGTCGACCGAGATGCCGAACAGGTACAGCTTCGTCGCGCCCAACGGCATGCCGAGGGTGACGACCGAGAACGCCGCCAGGAGCGACGTGGCCGCGACCTTGGCGCTCTTGCGCCAGCCGCGGCGCCACGCCCACCCCGCGAGCAGTAGCCCGATGAGCACGGCGCACTGGCCGGCGGTGGTCAGGGCATGCAACTGGTTCGACGAGTTGAACGCCGGCCATTGCACGCGCGCGATTGCTTGCAGCGCAATGACCGCGATGATCACCGCCAGTGCCATGGCGGCCAGCATCTGGCCGCTCACCCTGGCGCTTGCGGCCAGCGCGCTGCGCATCAGAGCGGGAGTTTGCGGAAGATCGACCGGGGGATGTGCCGGATGACGGCCATCAGGTAGCGCACCGGATTGGGCGCCCAGATGAGCTCCTTGCCCTTGGCGGCGGCAGCGACGGCCTGGTTGGCGACGTCCTCCTTGTCGACCGTGAACGGCGCCTCCTTGGCGCCGGTGGCCTTCCAGTGCTCCAGCGTCGTGGTGGTGCGCACCTGGCCGGGGCGGATGACCAGAACGCGAACCCCGAACTCCCGCAACGCTTCTCCGAGGCCCAGGTAGAAGCCGTCGAGGCCGGCCTTGGTGGAGCCGTACACGAAGTTGGAGCGGCGAACCCGTTCGCCGGCGACCGACGACATGGCGATGATCTGCCCGAAGCCCTGCGCCTTCATCTTGTCGCCGACCAGCACGCCGACGGAAACCGCTGCGGTGTAGTTGATCTGGGCGGTCAGCACGGCCTTGGACTGGTTCTGCCACAGTTCCTCGGCGTCGCCCAGGACACCGAACGCGACGATGGCGACGTCGACATCGCCCTGTTCCCAAGCGGATTCGATGACGGCCGGGTGCGACTTGGTGTCCAGCGCGTCGAAGTCGAGGTAGACAACCTCCTTGGCGCCGGCCGCCTCGATCTGGGCGATGGCCGCGTCGCGCTTGGGGGCGTTGGGCAGGTCGGCGAGGATCACGCGGGCCTTGGCGTTCTTGAGGTAGCGCTCGACGATGGCCAGGCCGATCTCCGAGGTACCGCCGAACAGCAGAATGGTCTGCGGGTTGCCGGTTGCGTCAATCACTGAGTCTCCTAGAGAAGTTCGAGGCGGCGGGCCATGTCGGAGGCGAACACGCCGTTCGGGTCGGCTTTGCGGCGGGTGGCGATCCACTCGTCGATCCGCGGGTACATCTTGTGGAAGCTCTCGGCGCTGACGCGGGAGTCCTTGGCGGTGTACACCCGACCGCCGAATTCCATTGCGCGCTTGTCGAGTTCGTTGAGGAACTCGTTGACGCCCGGCCGGTTCGGGAAGTCGAGGGCGACGTTCCAGCCCTGCATGGGGAAGCTCAGCGGCGCCTTGTTGCCCGGGCCGAACAGCTTGAAGACGTTCAGCGCCGAGTACTGCTTCTGCGTGTGCATCCAGCGGATGATGCCCTTGAACTCTTCGAGCGCGTCGGGCGGAACCAGGAACTGGTGCTGCGCGAAACCCGCTGGGCCATAGGCATATTGCCAGCCCGAGGTGATGTCGAGCATGTGGTAGAACTGCGTCAGGTTGACGATCTTGCCCTGGTAGTTGCCGCTCATGCGGTAGAACGCCTCGCCGATCATGGACAGCGAGAGCTTGTTCATGAAGCTGACCGGGAACAGGTTCGGGATCGCCGGCAGTTGGGGCGCGGTGAACTTCAGCGGGTCCTTGGCCAGCTTGGCGGGCAGCTGATCCACCTTGGCCAGGCTGCCGCGGCTCACCGCGGCGCGGCCGAGCTTGGGCTCCGGGCTGATGAGGTCGAACCACGCGCTCGAGTACGTGTAGTTGTCCTCGCTGCCGTCCTGGTGCACGGCGACGGTCTCTTCGAGATCGTGCGTCGCGATGCCGTCGGCGATGAAGTAGGCGCTCTCGGTGCGCGTCATCTTGATGCGCGCCCGGATCACGATGCCCGTCAGCCCGTTGCCGGCGACGGTGGCCCAGAACAGCTCGCTGTCCGGTCCGTCGGGCGTGATGGTGTGCACCTCGCCGTCGGCCATCAGCAGGTCCAGTGACAGCACGTGGTTGCCGAAGCTGCCCGCGCTGTGGTGGTTCTTGCCGTGGATGTCGGAGGCGATCGCACCGCCGACCGTGACCTGCCGGGTGCCCGGCAGCACCGGAACCCACAGCCCGAACGGCAGCGCGGCCTTCATCAGCTGATCGAGGCTGACCCCGGCGTCGACGTCGGCGATGGCGGTCTCGGAGCTGATCGAATGGATCCGGTTGAGCGCCGTCATGTCGACGACGATGCCGCCGCCGTTGCACGCCTGGTCGCCATAGGACCGGCCGAGACCGCGGCCGAGGATGCCTCGCCGCAGGTGGGCGGGGCTGGAAGAGTTTGCGTCCGCGACCCGCTTGACCGCCTCGGCGATCACTGACACATCGGGTGTGGACAGCACGTTTGCCACGGACGGTGCCGTGCGGCCGAACCCGGTGAGGGCGCGGCGCGTCAGGGGCAGCGTGGCGTCAGGCTGGGTAGACATAACGGTCAAAGGGTACCGGCCAACCTCACTTCAGCCGGAAAATCACGGTTCGCTGCACCACGAAGTTGATGACGGTCGCCGTCCCCTGGGCAATGACAAAGGCCACAGGCCGCCGCCAGGACTCGCCGGCGAATTGCAGATAGAACAGCTGATTGATGCCGACCTGCAGTCCGAAGGTGACTGCGTACAAGATCACAACGGCGATGAAGCGCGCCCGGCTCGGTTCGGCCTGGAAGGTCCAGCGCCGGTTGATCAGATAGGCCGTCGTCGTGCCGGCGATGAAGCTGAGTGTCTTCGCGATGAGGGTCGCCCGGGCATCGGGCATGCCGTTGGCGACGAAAACGGCACTGAGCAGCGCGTACAGCCCGTAGTCGACGACCGCGGACAGACCACCCGTGACGACGAACCGCCACGCCTGTGTCACCAGGCCTAGAGACGCCTCGACGGCCTTCTCGGCACTGTGTTCGGCGTTGTGTTCGGCGGGGATGTCCACTGGCTCGGCCACGCGGGCAGCTTACGTGCACCATGGACACGTGACCGATTTGCTCCAGGCATGGCACACCCTGTTGGCGCGGCATTCGTCGTCGCCGCGAGTCGACGACGTCGGGGCGGCGCTGCTGGGCCGGTGGGCCGAGCCGCACCGCAGTTACCACGACCTGAGTCACCTGCGTGGCATCCTGGCCGGAGTGGACGCCCTGGAGGAGTACGCGGACGATCCGGACGCCGTGCGTCTGGCGGCCTGGTACCACGACGCGGTCTATGCCGGGCAGTCCGACGATGAGGAGAACAGCGCGCGGCTCGCGGAGTCGGACCTCACCGATCTGGGTGTGGCCCAGGAGTTCGTGGTGGAGGTGGGCCGCCTGGTGCGGGTGACCATCACCCACGATCCCGCAACCGACGACCACAACGGCCAGGTGTTGTCCGACGCCGACCTGGCGGTGCTGGCGGTGCCGCCGGTCGATTACCAGCACAACACCGCCCGGGTGCGGGCCGAGTACGGCCACGTCAGCGATGCGGATTTCGCGCTGTGGCGTGGCCGGATGATCGCGGCGATGCTCGCCGGGCCGTCGCTGTACCGCACGGAGGCGGGGCGGCGGCTGTGGGAGGACGCGGCGCGGACCAATCTGCAGGCAGAGCTCGCGGCGCTCAGCGGCTGACGGCCCTCAGCACGTCGTGCAATGCGTCGAGCGCCGCGGTGAACTCGTGGTCCGCGGGCGTGCCGAAACTGACCACCACGCCGTCCTGCTGTGGCGTGTCGAGTGCGGCATCCGGATGGCGCAGCAGTGCCAGTCCGGACAGTGCGATCCCGGCGTCGGCCGCGCGCCGCATGACCTCGTGTTCGGTACCGTCCGGCAGCCGGATCAGCGCGTGCAGTCCGGCGGACAGTCCACTGATCTCGACATCGAGCCCGGATAGCTTGGCCGCCAATGCGTCGCGCCGGCGCCGGTAGCTGTTGCGCATCCGGCGAATGTGTTTGTCGTACTGGCCGGATTCGATGAAGTCGGCCATGGTCAGCTGGTCGATGGCGTTGACGTAGAACTGTTGCCCGCCCGCCGCCGCCAGTACCGGATCGATCAGGTTGTCGGGCAACACCATCCAGCCCAGCCGGAGCACCGGTGCCAGGCTCTTGCTGACCGAGCCGAGATAGGCCACCCGGTCGGGATCCAGCCCCTGCATCGAGCCGATCGGCTGCCGGTCGTAGCGGAATTCGCCGTCGTAATCGTCTTCCAGGACATAGCTTTTCGTACGGACGGCCCATTCGAGGGCGCGGGTGCGCCGCGTGGGATGCAGTGGTACGCCGTGCGGGAAGTGGTGTGCCGGGGTGAGCAGAACCGCTGCAGCGCTGGTCTTTTCGAGGTCATCGATGATGGCGCCGTGGTCATCGATCCGGATGGGCACGGTGCCGGCGCCGCTGCCGGCGATGGCGTCCCGGAACAGGAACAGACCGTAGTTCTCGACCGCAATGGTGCCCGGCGCAAAAACTTTCGACAGCAATTCGACGGCGTGCCGGGTCCCGGCGCAGATGACGATCGATTCGGCCGTGGTGCGCACGCCGCGGGCGCGGGCCAGATAGGTGGCCAGCGCGGTGCGCAGTTCGTGGCGGCCACGGGCGTCGCCCGTTCGCAGCGCTTCGGTCGGCGCGTTGGTCAGGGCCCGTCGGGCCGACGCCAGCCAGGCCTGCCGCGGGAAGGCCGCGACGTTTCCCGAACCGGGCATGAGGTTGTGAGTGGCGGTGCCCGGTTTGGCGCGCTGGGTGGCGGGCGCCGATTCGGTGTGCGAGCCGACGACCCACGTGCCCGCGCCCTGGCGCGAGCCCAGCCAGCCCTCGGCGACCAGTTCGGCGTAGGCCTCGGCGACGGTGTTGCGAGCCAATCCCAGGTCGATCGCCAGGGATCGGGAGGGCGGCAGCATGGTGCCGGCGGGCAGTCGGCCCGATCGGACCGCGTCTCGTACGGCCTGGATCAGCTGGTCACGGGCACCGCGCCGGCCCGGTTTGACGGTCTGGCCGAGATCCAGATGCAAGTCCAGCCCAGCGCTGCTCGCCGCAGAATTGGCCCATGAAACCACGCCCAAATTGAACCATGTTCACGGGCTTTTGGTGGCTAGCGTGGACGCCATGACCGAGACACTGAACGCACCGACCACCACCGACCACGCCAAGCGGATCGACATCTATGGCGTCGCTCCCGAGCTCTACGCGGGGATGATGGCCTTCAGCAATGCCGCGTCCAAGGAACTTGATTCGACCATCGGCGAGCTGATCAAGATTCGCGCCTCGCAGATCAACCACTGCGCCTTCTGCCTGGACATGCACATCCACGACGCGCGCCGGTCCGGTGAGACCGAGCAGCGCCTGGCCCTGGTTGCGGCATGGGAAGAGGCCGGTGATCTGTTCACCGAGCGCGAGCGGGCCGCGCTGGCCATCACCGAGGCCATCACCGACCTGAGTCAACGGTCGGTTCCCGACGACGTGTACGCCCGTGCTGCAGCCGTGTTCACCGAGCGCGAGCTTGCGCACGTCATCGGCATGGCCGCCGTCATCAACTCCTGGAACCGGCTGAATGTGGCTACGAAGAAGGCCGTCCCGCGCCGCCGCTGAATGTGCGGATCGCAGAAGCGAATTCGTCGGGGGCGTCGGACTCGACATAGGTTCCGGCGCCCTCGACGATGACGGTCGTGTGGTCGGGGAACGTCGCCTCCAGCCGTTCGCGCTCCTGGGTGCGGAAGGCGATGTCGGCGTCGCCCCAGACGATCAGGGTCGGTAGGTGGGCGATGTCCGGCAGCCCGCGCTCGACCTCCGCGAAGAAGTCCCGGCTCGCCAGCACGCGGCCGGGAAGCACGGCCGACGCCTGGCGCCGGTCCGCGGTGTCCAGCGCCCGCCGGTAGTGGTCCATCTCGGCGTCGGTGAGCTTCCGTCTCCGGTGGCCGGTGGGGATGAACGCGTTGACCAGCAGATTGAACTGGCGGACCAGGAAGCGCGTCGGCGGCCCGCCCATGATGCGGCCGAACGCTTCGAAGTGCAGCTCGCCGTTGACCGGCCAGGCCCAGGTATTCGCCAGCACCAGCCGATGGAAGACCCCCGGCCGCCGCTGGGCCACCGCAAGGCCGATCATGCCGCCCCAGTCCTGTCCGACCAGCGTGACGTCCTTCAGATCGAGAGCGTCGACGAACGTGGTGACGACATCCGCGTGCTCCTCGGGCAGGTAGCGATAACCGGGCCTGGGCGTCGACAGTCCGAAGCCGGGGTAATCGAGGGCAATGCACCGAAAGTCCTTGCGCAGCAAGCTGATCACGTCGCGGAAGAGGAATGACCAGGTCGGGTTGCCGTGCAGCATCAACAGCGTGGGGCCGGCTCCCTCGTCGACGTGGTGGACGGTGTGGCCGTCGATCTCGATGAAGTGGCTCTCGAACGGGAACAGTTCGTCGTCGACCCAGGCGGGCCGTGTGGTCTGTGCGGTGTTGGTCATGGCAACCCCTGTTGGATCGGCTTTCCCGGTATGCTTGAACATCTCACAGTCACTTGAGAAATTCAAGCAGAAGGATGGCGATGCGGAGCTACGACCAATACTGTGGGCTCGCCCGTTCGCTCGAAATCGTCGGCGACAGATGGAATCTGCTGATCGTCCGGGAATTGCTCATCGCACCCGCCCGCTATCGCGACCTGATCGACCATCTCCCCGGTATTGCAACCAACCTGCTCGCGGATCGGCTCCGGGACCTCGAGGCGGCGGGCGTCGTCGAGCGGCGGTTGGCCGGCGAGGGGAGTGCGGTCGAGTACACCCTCACCCCGTGGGGCGCGCAGCTGCGCCAGCCGATCGAGAGCCTGCTCCGCTGGTCCACGCCGCTGATGATCAGCGGTCCCGCGGGCGGTGACTCCTTCCGGCCCGAGTGGCTGACCCTCGCTGTCCCGGCTCTGCTCAACGGCCGGGTCAAGGTCCGCTCCGCCGTGACGATCGGCCTCGTGGTCGACGACCGGACCCTGCAACTCCGCGCGACGCGCTCCGGCTTCGAGGTCGGTCCGCACGACGGCCGCAAGCTCGATGCCACCGTGACGGCGATCCCCGCCTGCATCCTCGGTCTCGCTGCGGGCGCACTCAGCCTCGGTGATGCGCGTGCGCTCGGGCTGGTCGAAGTCGACGGCGATGAGGCTGTCGCCCGATCGGTCCTCGGTGCGTGAGTGGTGGGTCGGGCTGACCCGGTAGCAACTCTCATGCCCGGGGCCCGGCGGTGCCGCTGGGCTCGGGAACGCGCCTCGCGGGGAGCGTGGGCCCGGGACGCCGACGCGGCGTAGTCGGCGAATCGCGGCCATCTGCGAGCGCCGAGCCGAGCAGTAGCTTGCGCAATATTTCCAATTGGCAGCAATTGGCGCGGCGGCGGCCGGAGCCAGAGAAAAATAGACGTAATAGTCAATTATGAATGCATCTAACTCTGGTTTTCGAACGCCAAATCTCGGCTGACCAGCTAATAACCTAGGCGTAAATGGGCGCTCCGGGTGGCCATTTCGCGGAAAATGAAACACGTTCCATCCGTCGATTTCCGGCAACTGCGCGGCAATATGGATTTATGGTGCTGTGGTCAATATCACATCTACCTTCGGGGAAGCACCATGCAAATTGCTGTTCGCTCCAGCCTCACGACGGGCGTCGCACTGATGGGTGCCGGGGTCATCGCTCTGGCTCCGGTCACCCACCAGCCGGCGCCGGATCTGCACCTGCCGGCACTGCATGCAAGTGCGGTACAACTCGCCGCGCAGGTGAACCCGATCACCCAATGGGGACAGATCATCACCGAGGCGCTGCAGAACACCAAGGGCATCGTCACCGGCGTGATCGCAGACCCGGCGCCCGTCCTCGGCCAGGTGGTGCGGAACCAGATCGCCAGTGCCGTCGCGGTCGGTGGATCCGTGCGGGACTATCTGGTTGCGGTCGGGCAGCAGTTGGGCACGACGCCGGAGTCCTTGAAGCAGGCGTTCCAGCAGCTCGCCGCCGGGCATGTCGCTGACGCGGTGCAGACGTTGTACAGCGCGGTGCTCACGCCCTTTGTCCTGCCGATCCTGACCACG
The DNA here is from genome assembly GCF_045310825.1 of Mycobacterium sp. SMC-21. NCBI lineage: Bacteria > Bacillati > Actinomycetota > Actinomycetes > Mycobacteriales > Mycobacteriaceae > Mycobacterium > Mycobacterium sp. SMC-21. The sequence continues at coordinate 26,338 of NZ_JBJIAO010000001.1, forward strand.
AGCATCCTCACCGATGTGCAAGCGGCATTCCGTAAGCCGGTGCAGAACATGCTGAACGTGATCGACACGGCGATCACCTCACCGACCGGCATGGGCTGGGTTCTGACGGCCGGATTGCCATTGCTTGCGGTGATGAGTGACGTCGTGACCGCCACCGGCGACGGACTGCAGAACGTGGTCAACGCGTTCAGCGCGAAGAATCTGGGTGCTGTCGTGAACGCGATCGTTGCGATGCCCGGATCCATCACCGGTGCCTTGCTCAACGGTTACAACGGCGACGGCGCGGGCATTCTCGGGCCGAACGGCATCGTGCAAGGGCTGCGAAATGCGTTGGGCATCATCGCAACCGCGATCAAGCCGGTGACCCCGCCGCCCGCCGCCGCAGTCAGTGTTCCGTCGCCGGCGTCGGCGACGGTCTCCGTCTCGATTGACGCGAAGGCGGCGCTGACTGCCAAGCCGGCCGCGGCGGCAAGTCCGCTCGCGGTGGCTCCGGCCGCGTCGCCGGACAAGACGGCCTCCGAGAAGACCGGTGCGGACAAGACCGGAGCCGACAAGACCGCGGCCGACAAGACCGGGGCTGACAAGACCGGTGCCGACAAGACCGCGGCGGGCGCTGACGACAACGCTGCGGCGCCCGCGGCCGGTGCCGGTGACGACTCCGCGTCGGAGACCAAGCCGGCCGCGTCCGACAAGGGCGAGGCTCCGGCGGCTGATTCGGGTACCGACTCCGCCGCGGCCGCGGTGAAGCAGGATCGCCGGACGCGCGGTGCCAAGTCGTCGAGCAGCGCTACCGGAGCGTCCACCGCAGACGGGACCAAGAGTGCCGACGACGGGACGACGACCCCCACGCGCAAGAGCACCCCGAAAACCAAGCGGGACGCGAAGGCGAAGGGCGCGGACAACGCCGCGTCGGGCTCCGGTACCAACAGTGGTCACTCGCGTGATGCGGCCGGCAAGTCACAGGGTGCCGGCAAGAGCGATCATGGTTCGGCCAAGGGCGGCGGTGAGTAACAGCCGACTGGTGCCCTGAATCTGGACGCGCTGGTGCTCGGGATCGGCCCGCACTCCGACCGATCCCGAGCGTCGCGGTGAATCAAGCAGTGGTGTCGAAAGCGTCCCGGATGCTCTCGCGAGAGGCCGAGACCTGCGCTTCGATGGCCTCGCGGGCCGACGACGCGGTGGTGCGCAGCTCGCCCCACTCGCGCGAGGCGACCTCGCGGACGTCCTCGACGCCCTGGGCCGCGGTCCCGGCCACGGTGAACAGGCCGTCCACCGCGGTCGCGGTCAGGGCGCCCTGGGCGCGGACCAGCGAGCCGGCCACCTGCGACGCACCGGCGATGATGGCGTTGGGGCCGACGGCGTTACGGCCGACGTATTCGCCGACGGCGCTGCGGATGTCGCGTCCCGACTCGGCCAGGACGTCCTGGACAGCCGAACCGGTCTCGCTCACCGCATCCGGCAGGGTGGCGCCGTCACGGATGGAGGAGATCACCTTGGCGGGCGACTCGACGACCGCCTCGGTGGCGGCGGAGGTCGCGCTGACCAGTTGACGGGTGAGGCTGTGGCCGGCGTCGAGCTGACGCTCCAGCACGCCGCTCAGCACCTCGCGGATGGCCAGGCCGGTGTTGGTCGCCTCTTCGGCGGCGGCCTTGGTGGTCTCGACGAGCTCGGCCTCGATGACCTGCCCGTTCGCGGTGTCGTTGGTGGTGGGAGTTTCGGTGATGGTCATGGTTGCTCCTGTTGGAACGCGGAAAGCCGGTCGCCCCAATTGAACTCCGCGCCACCGAACCCGAGGTGACGCTCAGGTGACCGGCCGGATCCGTGGGGACAACCAGCTAATCCCGGCGCAGTGACCTGCGCGACACGCGGCCGGTGGATAACGCCGCGCCGGATCGGCGAGGTGGCGAACTACACCCAGTACGGCACGCGCGCGCGGTACTGCCGCATCGCCAGCGCGGCGACGATCCAGCCCGCAACGGTCAAGGTGATCACCACGAGCCAGTGCCGCAATTCCTGGGGTTCACCGAGCAGCGGCGCCCGCACGATGTCCACGTAGTGCAGAAGTGGGTTCAGCTCAATGATTTTCGACCAGGTGCCCGCACCCTGAAGGCGCAGTGTCTGGTCGTTCCAGATGATGGGCGTGATGTAGAAAAGCAGCTGCACCAGGCTCGCCAGCAGCGGACTGATGTCCCGGTACCGCGTCGCCAGGATGCCGAAACACAACGCGACCCAGACGCAGTTGGCCACGATCAGCGCCAGCGCGGGGATCACCGACAGGTCGGCCCACGACCACGGCTTGGGGAAGATGATCGCGATGATCACGAAGATGATGATGTTGTGCGCGAACAGCAGCACCTGCCGCCACACCAACCGGTAGACGTGCACCGACAGCGGCGTCGGAAGTTGTTTGATGAGGCCCTCATTGGCGATGAACACGTCAGCGCCTTCGAGGATCGACGCGTTGATCAGGTTCCAGATGATCAGGCCCAACGTCACGTAGGGCAGGTGCTCGGCCAGCGGTAGGTGGAACAGCTGCGAGTACAGGCCACCCAGTGCCACAGCCATGGTGCCGGTGGCGATGGTGATCCAGATGGGGCCGAGTACCGAGCGCCGGTAGCGTTGCTTGATGTCCTGCCAGCCCAGGTGCAGCCAGAGCTCGCGCTTGCCGAAGCCGGTCACCAGGTCGCCCCAGGCGCGGCGCAGCGTCTTGGACTGCGCGGCCGCGTCGGTGAACGTCATCGCTGTCCTCCTGTCGTGGGTCCGCCCGCACCGGGCCTGCTGAACTTCTCGTCTCGTCCCAAGCGGCGCAACCGCATCCACTCACGCAACCCGGCCGGATCACGCCGGGTGATCAGGAAGTACCACCCGAATCGCACCCATTCCTGGGGAACCAGCTTGCGCAGACCTGGTTGGGACTGCAGGTAGCCGCGGTTGCGGTACGTGAAATAGCGCTTGGTGGCGTCGTCGGGGTACTGCGTGTGCATGCGGCCGCCGAGGATCGGCTTGAACTCGTCGGACCCCTGCGGGTGCAGGTACACCGCGTTCAGGCACGTCCCGAACGGCAGGCCGGAGCGGACGAGCCGGCGGTGCACCTCGACCTCGTCACCGCGGACGAACAGCCGGATGTCCGGTACGCCAACGGCTTCCAGCGTCGCGGCCCGGAACAGTGCGCCGTTGAACAACGACGCGATGCCGGGCAGCAGGTCGACGCCGGCATTCTTGTCGACCTGCAACTCGGACACATAACGCCGCCACACCAACCCGCGGCGCAACGGAAAGGCCAGGCGGGCAGGTTCATTCAGGTCGCACACCATGGGGGACACCTCGGCCAGGTCGTGCTTGGCCGCACAGTCCAGCAGCGTCGCGAGTATGGACGAGTCGGCGGGGCGTCCGTCGTCGTCGGCCAGCCAGACCCACTCGGCGCCGAGGGCCAGGGCATGCAGGATGCCCAGCGCGAAACCGCCTGCGCCACCGAGGTTCCGGGCCGAACCGAGGTACGTCGTCGCGACCGGCTGCGATTCGACGAGAACCCGCACCGCCGGGTCGTTGTCGTTGTCGACGACTACGACGTGATCGGGCAGTCGCGTCTGCGAGCACACCACGGCAAGGGATTTCGCCAACAACTCCGGCCGCCGGTGCGTGACGATCACCGCGCACAACATGTCGGTCACGCCTGGCGCTCGCGCTCGTTCTCTTCGAGCACCTCGCGCACGTGCCGGGCCGCGTCCTCGCCCTCATAGGCGCGCACGACTTCCTCGATGCCGCCGGTCATGCGGATGGTGCCGTGGTCGACCCACATCGCGGTCTGACACAGGCGGGCCAGGAATTCGTTGGAATGGCTTGCGAACACCAGGATCCCGGAGCGTTCCACCAGGGCTTGCAGCCGGGTGCGCGCCTTCTTCAGGAACTCCGCGTCGACCGCGCCGATGCCCTCGTCGAGCAGCAGGATCTCGGGGTCGATGCTGGTGACGACGCCCATGGCCAGGCGCACGCGCATACCCGTGGAGTACGTGCGCAGCGGCATCGACAGGTACTCCCCGAGTTCGGTGAACTCGGCGATCTCGTCGACCTTGGCCAGCATCTGCTTGCGGGTCTGTCCGAGGAACAGACCGCGGATGATGATGTTCTCGAAACCGGAGATCTCCGGGTCCATGCCGACACCCAGATCGAAGACCGGGGCCACGCGGCCGCGGACGGTCGCCGAACCGCGCGTCGGTTCGTAGATGCCCGACAGCAGGCGCAGCAGCGTCGACTTGCCGGCGCCGTTGTGCCCGACCAGTCCCACCCGGTCGCCCATCTTGAGCGACATCGTGATGTCCCGAAGCGCTTCGATCACAACGACATTCGACTCGTTGCGGTTGATCCCGCCGCCGGCCTTGCCCAGGAAGGCCTTCTTGAGCGAACGGGATTTCGCGTCGAAGATCGGGAATTCGACCCACGCGTTCTGCGTGGAGATGTGCGGTTCCGTCACGGTCTACAGGTACTGGCCGGTGCCGGACTGGAACGGGCCGCGGCCACCGTCGGCGCCGGGCGGCAGGGCGCCCTGGCGCATCTGCTCGAGCTGTGCGCGGGCGGCCATCTGCTGAGCGAACAGGGCCGTCTGGATGCCGTGGAACAGGCCCTCGAGCCAGCCGACCAGCTGGGCCTGCGCGATGCGCAGCTCGGCGGCCGACGGCACCTTCTCCTCGGAGAACGGCAGTGACAGCCGTTCCAGCTCCTCGGTCAGTTCCGGGGCGAGGCCGTCCTCGAGCTCCTGGATGCTCGACCGGTGGATGTCGCGCAAGCGGTTCCGGCTGGCCTCGTCGAGCGGCGCGGAGCGTACTTCTTCCAGCAGCTGCTTGATCATGGTGCCGATGCGCATGACCTTGGCCGGCTGCTCGACCAGGTCGGTCAGCGATTTGCCTTCGTCGCCCTGGTCGGAGTCCGGTCCCGGTTCCCCGCCCAATGCCAGGTCCCCGCCGATGACCTCGATGTTGTCGTCGTCGTCTTCTGGTTTCAGCGTCATGCCTGCAGTGTTCCTATCTGTTCGCCGGTGCGGCGTCGCCGCGCCACTCGTAGATGCGGGACCGCCCATTGTCGTAGATCTTCGCCCACGACTTCGACCTATCCAGCGACACTAGTCCGTCGGGCATGACGAACCCCTTGACGATGGTCGAGCTGGTGATCACGTACTTGATGTTCAGGGCGTGCACGGCCTCGGCGATCCGCCGATCGGTGTCGGCGTCGTCGGCGTAGGCCCAGAAGATGAAGCGGTGGTAGCCGGGGCCCTGTTGCTGCGGATAGTCGTAGTGGGTCCACAGCGGATGCAGGCCGGCGACCGCGTACATCCACGACGTGCCGTCGGTGTTGGCGTTGCCGATCAAGGTGTCCTTGGCGCCGGGCAGCGTCGCCAGGTAGGCAAAGGCCTGCAGGTTCTTGTCGTTGACCATGATCTGGTCGTACTTCTGGCCGATCAGGTAGCGGTGCCGCGGGAAGTAATGCCACGCCAGGCCGACAGTCGAAAACACGAGCAGGGCCACTGTCACCACGGCCCAGAACCGCTCTGTCCGGGGCGCACGTTTCTGCACCCAACCGACGGCGAAGGTGATGACGGCGAACAACGCGATGCCGGCGAACGGCGTGATCAGCAGGGTCACGACGGCGGACAACCGGCGCGGGTCGCTGTAGTAGAGGTCGGCGTACGGCCCGATCAGCGCGCCGATCGGGCCACCGAACGGCGCACCCGAATGCACGATCGCGACCATCAGCAGCACCCAGACCGCGGCCGGCCACCAGACCCGCTTGATCAGCAGGATCAGACCGCCGATACCGCCGAGCGCGATCAGGATGTTCTGGATCGGGTAGTCGTTGAGGTGGCGGGTGTGCTGAACGATCGCGTTGAACAGCGTCCGCAGCCGGCTCAAGTGGGTGACGAACGCATGACCGACGATGATGTCGGCCTGCGCCAGCACCCCGACGGACTGGGGCAGCAACAGCAGCAGCGACGGCACGGCGACGGCCGCAAGGGTCACGAAGTCGGCGAGCCGACCCCGCACGGGGTTGCGGAGGGTGTCGCACAGCCACCAGGCGCCGACGAAGGTGACGACGACGACGCCACCCGTGATGTGGGTGGAGAACACCCCGATCAGCGCGATGACGGCCAGCGGGATCCGGTCGCGGTGCCGCAGGCACGACATGATCAGCACGGTCGTGGGCCCGGCGAGGCCGTAGGCCACCAGGTTGGGGACGGCGGCAACGTCGAACTCGACGTACGGGAGCGCGGTGAACGATGCCGCGAGTGCAGCAGCCGCGGCGGCGGCACCGGCGCTCCAGCGCTGGCACTTGTACGGCCGGACCATGGCCCACGTCAGGCTCGCCGCGCTGACGGGGAAAAGCCAGATCGAGGCCGCCAGGGAGTGCAGGGTGTAGGCCGTGGTCGGGGCCGCGCCGGTGAGTTGGCAGAAGACGGCGGCGAGCGCGTGGAATGTCGACGGGTAGTACAGCAACGCGTGCGTCTCGACATTGCGAAGCTCACCCATGTGCAGCGGTGACGCCTGACCGACGTCGAGAATCCAGCGGATGGTGTTTCCGTGCCAGACCGAGTCCCAGGTGCTCGGAATGGATTGCCAATGCGGCATGCCGAGGATTGCTGAAATTGCGATCGCCGTCGCGCCGACGAGAATGCCCGCGGCGACGAACAGGGCCGGGCCGCGGCCGATCGCGAGGGCTTCCGCCGCGGTGTCCCGGTAGCGCCGCAGCGCACGACGAAGCGCGGCAACCACCGCTACCACGATGACGAACGCCAGCAAAGCCGTCCAGCCGTTCCATGGGACGCCGACGGCACCGAGTGGGACGACGGCCAAAGCTACGATGCCGTAGGTCACTGCGGGGCCGACCGCGACGGCAACGGGCCAGGTTAGCTGTGCTACGCGAGCGGTGATTGCTCCAGGGATCACCATGATCAACAGGGCGACAAGGACGCCAGACGCCAAGTTCACTGCACTAGTATGGCTGTTCGGGTGGCCCGGCTTTCGCCGGTGTGCAGCGGGGCACGCCCGCCGGAAAAATTTGGCTGGCAGGCCTGAATCGCTCGAAGGTTGGCATGGCATGGCATACGACGTCGCCCGGGTGCGCGGTCTGCACCCGTCATTGGGCGGCGGCTGGGTGCACTTCGACGCCCCGACCGGAATGCTGCTGCCGGACTCGGTAGCGACCACCGTTTCGACCGCCTTCCGCGGTTCCATGTCCTCGGCCGCCGGCCCGCATCCGGCCGCTCAGCGCAGCGCGGCGGTTCTGACCGCAGCGCGCCAGGCGGTCGCCGATCTCGTCGGCGGCGACCCGCGTGGCGTGGTGTTCGGCGCCGACCGGGCCGTGCTGCTGAACTCGCTGGCCGAGGCGTCGGCGTCGCGGTCGGGCCTGGGCTACGAAGTGGTCGTCACCCGCCTGGACGACGAGGCCAACATCGCCCCGTGGCTGCGGGCCGCGAATCGCTATGGCGCCAAGGTGAAGTGGGCCGAGGTCGACATCGAGACCGGCGAACTGCCCAGCTGGCAGTGGGAGACGCTCATCACCCGGCCGACCCGGCTGATCGCGATCACGTCGGCATCCTCGAAGCTCGGCACCGTCACCGATCTGCGGCCCGTGACCAAGATGGCGCGGGAGAACGGTGGCATGGTCGTCGTCGACCACTCCGTGGCCGCGCCGTACCGCCTGCTGGACATCAACGACGTCGACGCCGACGTGGTGGCGCTCAACGCGATCGCGTGGGGTGGCCCGCCGATCGGTGCGCTCGTTTTCCGGGATCCGGCGATGATCGACACCTTGGCGGCGGTGTCACTCGATCCGAATGCCACGGGCGCCGCGCGTCTGGAAGTCGGCGCGCACCAGTTCGGCCTGCTCGGTGGCGTCGTCGCCAGCATCGAGTACCTGGCCAACCTGGACGACGCCGCCACCGGCACCCGCCGCGAACGGCTCGCGCGCTCCATGCAGTCGGCGGAGGCCTACCTGGGACGGGTGTTCGGGTACCTGCGTAACTCGCTGCGGTCGCTGCCGTTGGTCATGGTGCTCGGCGCGCCCGAGGCCGCCATTCCGGTGCTGAGCTTCGCGGTGCAGGGCGTGCCCGCCGACACCGTGATCAGCCGGCTCGCCGACAACGGCGTGCTGGCCGTGTCTGACGGCAACTCCCGGGTGCTGGAGGCCATCGGTGTCAATGACATCGGCGGCGCCGTCACGGTCGGCCTCGGGCACTACACCACCACGGCTGAAGTGGATCAGCTGGTCCGCGCGCTGGCCTCGCTCGGTTAGTTACGCGTAGTCCAGCGCGTCGCGCAGCAGCTGCGGAGGTTCGACCTTCCCGGAGCCATCGGTCGCGATGCAGACGTAGACGGTCTTTGCGGTGACGATGGGCCGCGTGGAATCGCCTGCGTGGATGAGGAATTCGACGGTGAACGAGGTGCGTCCCCGGGCGGGCACCGTGACGTCGACGTGAATCTGGTCGCCCCACTTCAGAGAGCCCGACCAGTCCAGTTCGGTGTGGACCACCTGGGCGTCGACGCCCGCTTCGAAGATGTCGCGCCACGACGCCGTCTGCGCGACGAACGCGCCGAAGGCCTCGTCCATGTAGGCCAGGTACCACATGTTGAAGACCACGCCCTGCTGGTCGACCTCGAGATAACGGACCGGCGCGGTGTAGGTGAACGTCACACCGTCAACCTAATCCCGCACCCGCAGAAGCACTTTGCCGGACACGGCGCCTTCCTGCAGGAGCTGGTGGGCTGTTCCCGCCTGCTCGATGGGCAGCTCGGTACCGATGATCGGACGCACCCGGCCGTCGGCGATCATGGGCCAAACATGTTGCACCACTTCGGAAATCACCGCGGCCTTGCCGGACGGCCCGTCCAGCGGGCGCGAGCGCAACGCGGTGCCGATGACGCCGGCCCGCTTGGCCAGGAGCTTGGCGATATTCAGCTCGCCCTTGACGCCGCCCTGCATGCCGATGATCACCACGCGGCCGTCGGGGGCGAGCGCGTCAATGTTCCGGTCCAGGTACGAGGCTCCCATGATGTCGAAGATGACGTCGGCGCCGCCCGCCTCCGCCACCCGCTCGACGAAGTCCTCGTCGCGGTAGTTGATCAGGATGTCGGCGCCGAGTTCGCGGCAGAGCTCGAGCTTTTCGAGTGACGCGGTGACCGCGACGCGGGCGCCCAGCGCGTGCGCGACCTGGATGGCATGCGTGCCGATACCGCTCGCGCCGCCGTGCAGCAGCACCAGCTGGCCGGCGCTCAGGTGGGCGGTCATGCCCAGGTTGGACCACACCGTCGCGGCGACCTCCGGCAGGCCGGCGGCATGATGCAGCCCCACACCCGCCGGGATCGGCATGACCTGGGCTGCCGGCACTGCCACCTTCTCGGCATAGCCACCGCCCGCGAGCAGCGCGCACACCTCGTCACCGACAGCCCAGTTCTCGACGCCGGCGCCGACGGCGGAGATGACGCCCGAGACCTCCAGCCCGAGGATTTCGCTGGCGCCCGGCGGCGGGGGATAGAGGCCGGCGGCTTGCAGCAGGTCGGCCCGGTTCACCCCGGCGGTCGTCACGTCGATGACGACTTCGCCATCGGCGGCCGTCACCTCCGGTACCTCGGACCATGCCAGCTGACCTGGGGATTCGACGACGATGGCGCGCATGGAGGCAACGCTACACACGGACCCTCCGAGCCTGCTCGAGCCCCGACCCCTTAGGCTGTTCCGCGGTGGCGTGGCAGAGCGGCCTAATGCACTCGCCTTGAAAGCGAGAGTTGGTTAAACCCAACCGGGGGTTCAAATCCCTCCGCCACCGCCAAGTCAGCACCAGCAGCCGCCGAAGGACGAGTTGTGCTCGTCGGTCTCGATCGACTGCTCGCGCACCACGGCGCTGCCGCCGCGCGGATCGAAGTGCAGCACCGAACTCACAGGGTCGTGCCGGATCCACGCGGCCACCGACAACGGATGCCCCTGGCCGATCATGTAGGAGGCCAGCTCGATGTGGCCGGGCGTCCCGAGACCGTGGAAATCGGACACCGCCGCGCGTATCCGCGGTCCCGACAGATCCCCTGCGGTGACGGCGACGTACTTCGCCCGGTGGTTCGGGCGTGGCGCATCAGGGGTGCCCATGGTCCGATGTTTCCACAGCGCCGTGAGCCGTTGGGGAGGCCGTCGAACAGTGGCTCACCGCGAAGTCCGAATGCCCCTGGTGGACCCAATTCCAGTCGTTCCGCTTGTTCTTCGGAACATGTTGACCGACAACAATATTCGGATACCTAATCCGCTCGCAGTACCTCAAGCATCCCCGGCCGCAGTAGATCGGCGATCCGGTCCCACGGCACTGTGACAGCCACATAGTCACCCAGGGCATGGGCCACCGGTACATAGACCTGAAGCCCGGTCGGCGTCGGCAGCCAGTTGACGTCGATGTCGTCCTGCGACAACTGCTGCGCATCCAGCCGTCCGCTGGTGTCCAGTTGCGGCAGCAGCGTCCGTAGCCGGGTCATCGCGGCCGCGTGATCCTGGTAGAGGTCGTTGACGGTAACCGGCGACGCGGTGCGGGTCGCGATCACCACTGTGCCCAGGCTTTGATTGGGGTGCGCGGCGCCCTTTCCGTACCAGAACAGCACGATGCGTCCGGCCACGACGCCGGAGCCGATTCTGGTTACGCCGCTGCGGAATCCGTCGATTACGCCATCGTCGACGCTCGTGGTGGCGGACTGCTCGGGCATGTCGGCCCGGGAGGCCCGCATGGCGGCGTTGAAGCGGTCGGTGACGGCTGGGTCGCCACCGGAAAGCTGCGGGATGGTCACCGACTTACCGGGCTGTGACCCGGGCGTGGTGATCGACGTGATCGCGTATCCGTGCGTTTCGGCGGCCGGCGGTGCGGTCGAGGTGGCACGGGTGGTCGTTGTGGTGCTCGTGCTCGTGCTCGCGGTCGTTGCGGTCGGCCTCGGAGCGGCCGGTGTACAACTAGCGAGGGTGACAACGGTCAGTGCCGCGGCCGTGATCAGGCGTGGTGCGGGCGTCATCGACGGCATGACGCGAATCTATCGGTCAACCAGTGATCAGCTGGGTACTTACCGGCGTCGTGCCGGTGGTCAGGTCCAGCACCGGGCAGTGCGCATCCACCGCGTCCTGGAGTTCCTGGTAGCGCTCGGCGGTCTCCGGACCGGAGACGTTGACGGTCACCCGAATCTGCTGGAAGCCGGGGCGCACGTTGTCGTCCAGCCCGAAGAAGCCGCGCACATCGAGATCGCCTTCCGCGCTTGCGCTGAGGGAATCCACCTGGATGCCGAGCCGCTCGGCCCAGAATCGGTAGGTGACCACCTGGCACGACAGCAGCGAAGCCAGGTAGTACTCGACGGGGTTGGGCGCCGTGTGCTGCCCGCCGAGGGCGGGCGGCTCATCGACGTGCACCTGGTACTTGCCCAAGGCGATCTCACTGCCGACGGTGCCTTCCGGCTGAGCCGTGGCCTTGAACACCACGGTGGCCGCGGCGGGATTGTCGGCGACGGCCGCCCGGGTGGCATCGGTGATCGCGTTGAGAGAAGTCACGGAAGCAGTCATGCGCCGACGTTATTTGCGTCGGCGTCGGGATTCGACCGTTGCGCCCACGATGAATTCAACTTTCGGTTTACGCTTCGGCCATACAACGGCTCAGATTGGACGAGAAGATGCCCGGTACCGCGGTTTCGGCCATGAGCAAGTTGATGTTTCGCGGCATGGACAAACTGCGGCACCGGGAGGCCTTCGACATCGGGGAGCCGACTGCCACCGATTTCGCCGGCTTCGAGCGGGCGCGGCAGATCGTGCTCGTCACGTTCAAGCGGTCCGGTGAGGCCATGCCCAGCCCGATCAATCACGGTGTCGCCGACGGGAAGTTGTATGTCCGCACCGACGCGTCGACGGGGAAGGTGAAGCGGCTGCGCAACGATCCGCGCGTGGTCGTGGTCCCGTGCAATCTTCGGGGCAAGCCGACAGGACAACCGGCGGCCGGCATCGCCCGCATCCTCCCGGAGGCCGAGCATGCCCACGCCGACGCCGTGATCGCCGCGAACTGGTCGCCGGCCATGAAGCTGTTCGAGCGGACGCTCGACAAGAGCAGTTCCGCCTTCGACATTCCGATGGCCTACATCGAGATCAGCCCGTGCGCGTCCTGAGGTTCATCTGGAGCGGGGTGCTGGCGTTCGACCGTGTCGGCAGACGTATTCCGCAGTTGATCCAAATCTGGCTCGGCGAGCTGTTTTTCGTTGTCCCGCTGATGTTCTTCATCGCCAAGATCATCGACATCCGCGGCGGATTCGGGGTACCGGGCACGGGTGGACGGCTGCCCGCCGTGTTCTGGGGCGCGCTGGCGGTCTCGCTGGTGGCGGGTTTCTTCTTCGTGCGCGGACTGGTCCGGCCCCGGGTGGTGGACGGGAGCTGGACGCCGATCTCGACCGCCGACATCGGTGACTTCACCGTCGGCGTCGGGGTCAAGAGCTGGACCGTCGAATACAAGTACCTGACGAGCCACCCGTCGTATGCCCTGCTGCTGCTCCTCACCCTGCCGATTCCGCTGGTGATGGTGCTGGCGACCATCGACCACGGCGGCAGCACGTTCTACTTCCGGGTGGCGGGCATCGTGGGCTTGTGCATCCTGGCCGCGATGGCACTTGCACGCGTATTGGCTTGGTATGTCTTCCGATTCGGTCGCAAGCAGCTGGAGAAGCAGGGGCCGCGTCAGGCGTGGGAGATCGCGTGGAAGCCGGTGTTGATGCTGCTGGTGATGATCTACGCCATCATCGGCATCCCGCTCGGCTGGATGTGGTTCCAGGAGCAGCGGACCATCGCCGCCTTGCCGGTGGTCTCGGTGCAGGACGGTGTCGACCACGTGGGGCAGTACCGTCGCGTCGACGGCGAAGTCGCCTCCGAGCCGGTGTACTGGGCGCCACGCGGGACGGGCCGCGGGGGTGACAACTACGCGGGTTCCGGTGTGCTGGTGAAACTTCCGTCCGGCGGCGACGCCCTGCTGCTGGCCGAGTCGATGTCGGTGCCCGACTTCATCGGCGTGATGCGTGACGTCAGGGACGGCAGGCTCAAGGCCCAGGGCAAGGTCATCGACGCCATCACAGACACCCAGGTGGAGTACTACGGCTTCCAGGTCGACGCGTTCCCAGAGCCGTCACCGGACGGCCGGGTGATGGTCCTGCTGAGCTACCCCTGACGGCGGACCTGAGGCGCTTCGTCTTCTGGCTTCACCATCTTTATTGGTAAGACCACTAGACCTCTTACCTTTTGCGGGCTACTGTCGTCGTCATGGAGTTGACGTCGATCAAGCGACGCTCGGCAGCGGACGAGGTGCACGACCAGCTGCTCAAGCAGCTCGTCGCGGGCGCCCAGCCGCCAGGCTCGCGCCTGCCGAGTGAGCGCAAGCTGGCCGAGGTACTGGGCGTATCGCGGCCCGTGGTGCGTGAGGCGATCCAGCGGCTGGTCGCGTCCGGGCATCTCGATGTCCGGCAGGGTGACGGCGCCGTCGTCAACGACATCACCCGCACAGGCGGCCTTGATCTACTGCCCTACCTGCTGGTGGAGGCGCCCGACGGGGCGATGGTGAACCCGTCGGTGGTGCGCAGCGTCCTGGAGGTGCGGGAGTACCTCGGCCCGTGGATCGCCGAACGGGCGGCGGCGCGGTCGGGACGCGGTCTCGCCGAACCACTGGCGCGGGCCCTCGCCGACATCGAGCGCGCGCAGAGCGGGCCGACGCAACAGCTGGCCGCCCTTGATTTCTGGGATTGCCTTGTCACCGGGGCGAATTCGATCGCGATGACGCTGATCTTCAACGGGATGCGCCGGGTGTACGAACCGATGCTCGCGGTCGTCGCCGACGCCGTGGCCGCCGCCGAACCCGCGGCCGGGTACCGCAAGCTCGCCGAGGCGGTGACGTCGGGCTCCGCGCTGAAAGCGCGCCGAGCCGCGTCGACCGTGCTCGGCGGCGCCACGACGGTGCTCACCGAATTTCTCGACCAGATGGAGGCGCAGTGACGATCACCGGTACCCGGGGCGTGACCCTCGGCCGGGCGGCCCGCGAGTTCTGGCGTCATCCGACGCCGTGGATGATCCTGACGCTCGTGGTCGGGGCGGTCGCAGCGCGGATCGCCGTCGGCGGCCTGGCGCTACGCGACCTGTGGGCGCCCCTGGTACTCGCGCTGCTGTTCCCGTTCGTGGAGTGGGTGATTCACGTCTTCATCCTGCACTGGCGACCACGGAAACTCGGCCGCGTCACAGTGGACACCCTCGTCGCCCGCGACCATCGACGACACCACGCGAATCCCCGCGAGATCGACCTGGTGTTCATCCCGACCCCGACGCTGCCGTGGCTGATCGCGGCGATCGTGGCGTTGCCGCTGGGCATCGGCGCCCTGGTGGGTGCGCCGGTTTCGGCCACGCTGTCGTTCATCGTGGTCGAATCGCTGATCCTGATGGGCTATGAGTGGACGCACTACCTGGTCCACACCGACTACAAGCCGCGCCACCGCTTCTACAAGGCGGTGTGGCGCAATCATCGCCTGCACCATTTCAAGAACGAGCACTACTGGTTCTCGGTCACCACGTCAGGCACCTCCGACCGGGTGCTCGGCACCTACCCGGACCCCGCCACCGTCGAGACCAGTCCCACGGCGAAGAACCTGCACGGGTCCCTGAATTAGGGACGCGGGTCGGTAACAACATCGATTTTTGCGGATGACTGTGCGTCTACGCAGTTGGGTACTCGTACTTTTTCTACGGCAGTGCACAGTCAACGTCCACAAGACATTTGCTTGTCAAGTGCCCAGCACTTGGCGATCCGACGGTGCAACCAGAGCGCCTCTGCCCACGAATTTGCGATCTGACCGCACGCTCGCGCTACACCCCACCCGAGCCGTTACCGACCCACGCTCCTAGCCGCCCTTACACGAGATGTCCACCCACGCAACGGTCATCTTCGTCCGGTCGATAATGGCGCCCGCGGAATCGACGTTGTCGTTGCGCAGCCCCTCGATGCCGAGGACCTTGCATCCGGATAGGGGATAGACCGCGGCGCCATTGAGCAGCACGGTGAACCCTTGCAACTGAAGCGCATTGATGGTGCCTTGTGCGTTGCCGAAGCCACCGGGACCACCTATGGCCTCGGCCGGCCCGGCCACCGCTGTCGCCGCCGCGATGAGGGCACCCACGGCAGCGCCGACGGCCGCCCGGCTGATTTTGGGCATGCGAGTACTCCGATTGTGCTGCAGGAGAATTCAGGGCTGGACGAAGGGCTTCGCGAAGGCGATCAGGTCGTCTTTGGGCGGCGGCACGTTGTACGTCTTGGTCTGCGTGTCGTCATCGAAAGACATGAACATCGGGCAGGTGGTGTCCGAATCGGACAACTCGGTGCTGCCGAGCTCTGTCCCGGTCGCGGCCGCCCGGACCGAGACGGCGTAGACGGTGGTCCGAAGGTCGACCTTGTTGGCGGTCGGGCGCCCGTTGTCCTGGTAGCCGGTGCATTCCTTGACGGATTGCTCGGTTTTGGTTTCCACGCAGACCACGGTGTCGATGGCGGCATAGGTGTTGCGGTCCGCATCGAATTGCACCGTCCAGTCGGACGGCAACGTGCTGGTGTCCTCGACAAGGTCGTGGCCCAGCGGAGTGAAGAGAATCGTCTTGTGGGACTTGGTATCCGGGCGGTAGCTGGCGGCGCGTGATTGTGTTGCGCCCTGACACACGGCCATGAAGTCCGCGCTCGTCAGCTTCGCGGGCGCAGGCGGGGTGGTGGGATCGAGGGTGGACGTCGGCTTAGCGGCGTCGACCCTGGAGCAGGCGCCGAGAAATGCGGTTCCCGCGACCACGATAGTGACGACGCACGCGCGATTGAGTTGGGGCACTGCGGTTCTCTTTCCCCTCGAGACGAGTTGCCATGGGCTGGCTGCCACTGACAGATAGGCAGCCGGGTTACAGCCCAGGGCAACTCGTCTTCAGGTGGGGAACGCGACCGCGCTCAGTGCAGCGTCAGCCAGGCCAAACTGCCCAGTCCGGCCACCACGCAGTAGATCGCGAATGGTGTCAGCGTGCGGGTCTCGAAGTACTTCACCAGGAACCGCACCGACAGATACGCCGCGACGAAAGCGGCCGCGCTGCCGGCCAGCACCTGGCCGCCGATGCCGTCGCCGGCCGGTCCGAACAGCTCCGGAATCTTCAGCGCCCCCGCGGCCAGGATCACCGGCGTCGCCAAGAGGAACGAGAACCGTGCGGCGTCCTCATGCGACAAACCGCGCAGCACGCCGGCGACCATGGTGGCGCCCGACCGGCTGATGCCGGGTAGCAGCGCCAGAATCTGAGCCGCGCCGATGCCCATGGCCTCCGGGATCGGGAGCCGGGCCAACCGTTCGTCGGAGTCGTTGAGGCCTTCCGAATGTTCGGCGGCGGGCACGGCCGAGGCCGTGCGGTGCCGAAGCCGTTCGCCCACAAAGAGAACGACGCCGTTGATCGCCAGGAACGCCGCGGCGGGGATCGGCTTGCCCAGCGACGTGCGCAGCGCGTGGTCCAGAGCCAGCCCGGCGATACCGACGGGGATGGTGGCCAGGATCAGCAGCCACGCCAGTCGCTCGGCGGAGGTGGTGATCTTCCGGTTCTTGATCGACGACACCAAACCACCGGCGACCGCCACCCAGTCCCGCCAGAAGAACACCAGCAGCGCCACGGCCGTCGCGACGTGCACGGCGACCAGGAACGCGAGGTACGGCGACTTCTCGGCCGTCATGCTCAGGTCCTGGGCCCATTGACCGCCGACGAGGGCCGGCACCAGGATCGAGTGGCCCAGGCTCGAGACCGGGAACAGTTCGGTGACACCCTGGAACGCGCCGACCACAATCGCTTCGATGTAGTTGAGGCTCAAGGTGATCGGTCCCTACTCGCCCTTGAATTCCGGCGCGCGCTTCTCGAACATCGCGGTGATGCCTTCGCTCAGGTCCTTCGACGCGATGAACGCCGAGTTCCACGCCGCCACGTACCGCAGGCTGGCCGAAACCCGTTCCGTGCGTTGCTCATCCAGCACATCCTTGACACCGCGCACCGTCAGCGGCGGGTTGGCGGCGATCTCGCGGGCGGTCTCGTGCGCGGCGGCCAGCGACGCGTCGGCGTCGGCGTAGACGTCGTTGACCAGGCCGATCTTCTCGGCGCGGGCAGCGTCGAAGTCCTTGCCGGTCAAAGCCAATTCGCGCAGATGTCCGTCGTTGAGGATCAGCGGCAACCGGGCCAGTGAACCCACGTCGGCGACGATGGCGAGCTTGACCTCACGCACCGAGAACTTGGCGTCGGCGCTCGCGTAGCGGATGTCGACCGCCGAGATCAAATCGACGCCGCCGCCGATGCACCAGCCCTGGATGGAGGCGATGGTGGGGGTCCGGCAGTCGGCGACGGCGGTGATGGCCTGTTGCATGGCCCGCAGCGCGGTGTGGAAGTCGGCGCGTTCCTTGGCCAGCCCACCGGCCAGCAGCGGTGCCAGCAGGCCGCCCATGGCGGGCAGGTCCAGTCCGTAGCTGAAGTTGTTGCCCGACCCGGTGAGCACGATGGCCCGCACGTCGGGGTCGGCGTCCAGGGCGGCGAATGCCACGGGCAGTTCGGCCCAGAAGGCCGGGCCCATGGCGTTGCCCTTGCCGGGGCCGAGCAGTGTCACCTGTGCGACGTGGTCCTTGGTCTCGATAGAAAGCGATTCGAAGCTTCCCGGGGTTTCAGCCATGATCGGCAGGCTAGCCGGTCAACCTGGGCGTAGCGTCTCGTCCATGACGATTCCGTCCGATGTGATCGAGGCCGGTGAGGCCAGTCTGGACGTGCTCGAGCAGGTGTTGGCCGGTCTCGGGCCTGACGATGCGACACGGCAGACACCGTGCACCGAGTTCGATGTGGCGGCGCTCACCGATCACTTGATGAACTCGATCACCGTCATCGGCGGGATCGCCGGCGCGCAGCTGCCCGAGCGGGACGCCAGCGCCCCGATCATCGACCAGGTGAGCGCTGCGGCGCGGCCCGCACTGGCGGCGTGGCGCAGCAGGGGGCTGGAGGGCACCGTCGCGGCGGGGCCGGGTGAGATGCCCGCCGCCATGATCGCCGGCATCCTGCCGCTCGAATTCCTGGTCCATGCCTGGGACTACGCCACCGCCGTCGGCCGCGAAGTGGACGCCCCGGACGACCTGGCCGAGTACGTGCTGGGGTTGACCCGAGCGGCGATCAGCCCCGCGGCGCGCGCGGCCGTCGGGTTCGACGATCCCGTCGAGGTACCGGCCGACGCGAGTGCACTGGATCAGCTGATCGGCTTCACCGGCCGCCGCGCCACCTGACGGCGAGGTCCAGGAACAGATCGTTCTCGTCCGGCACTGTGACGGTGACGCGCACGCCCTCGCCGCCGTAGGGCCGCACCAGCAGCTTGTTGTCGGCGGCGGAGTCGACGAAGTCGACGGTGTCTTCGGGGCTCAAGGGCAGCCAGACGAAGTTGGCCTGTGAATCGGGCAGTTCGAAGCCGGCGTCGCGTAGCGCGGTGCTGACCCGGGCCCGTTCGGCCACGACGGCGTCGGTGCGGGCCAGCAGTTCGTCGGCGGCGTCCAGACAGGCGATGGCCGCGGCCTGGCTGACGCTGGTCGCCGTGAACGGCACGTACACCTTGCCCAGGGCCGTGACGATGTCCTCGTGGGCGACGGCGTAGCCGATGCGCAGTCCGGCCAGCCCGTACGCCTTGGAGAAGGTGCGCAGGACGACGACATTCGGGTGCTTGCGCACCAGCGCCAGGCTGTCCGGCAGCAGGCCGTCCCGGATGTACTCCACGTAGGCCTCGTCAAGAACGACGAGAATGTGCGGAGGGACCTTGGCGACGAACTCGGCCAGTTTCACCGGGTCGACGACCGTCGAGGTGGGGTTGTTGGGGTTGCAGACGAAGATCAGTCGCGTGCGGTCGGTGATCGCGGCCAGCATGGCGTCCAGATCATGCGTGTGATCCGCCAGCGGGACGGGCACGGGCGTCGCACCGGCGGTACGGACCTGCAGTGGGTAGATCTCGAAGCTGCGCCACGCGAACAGCACCTCATCGCCGACCGAGGCGGTGATCTGGATGAGCTGCTGACACAGGCTCACCGACCCGCAGCCGACCGAAATCTGGTTGGGCGCGAACCCGACATGGGCCGCCAGCCGTTCACGCAGCGCGGCGTAGCCGTTGTCCGGATAGCGGTTGATGTTGTCCATCGCTTTGACGATGGCTTCCCGGACGCTGGGGAGCGGTCCGTCGACCGTCTCGTTGCTGGCGATCTTGATGGCGCCGGGCACTGTGCGGCCGGGGGTGTAGGCAGGCAGGGCGTCCATTTCGGGGCGCAGACGGGCGGTCACCCGGGACAGTCTAGGTGTCTGGCGAATGTGGCCCTGGCGTCGCGCTTTGCCATTGACGGCCTTGACTGTGTACCGTATGCCCTCGGCGGTTCCGGGGTGCAAGAGTCCGGTACCCTCGGATCGTTCAGGAGGCGTGCCAGAGCGGCCGAATGGGACTCACTGCTAATGAGTTGTCCCCCTTACAGGGGACCGGAGGTTCAAATCCTCTCGCCTCCGCCACATAACTGAATAGTTGTACCCATGCGCCCGTAGCTCAACGGATAGAGCATCTGACTACGGATCAGAAGGTTAGGGGTTCGAATCCCTTCGGGCGCACCACAAACAACAGGCCAGAAGCTCACGCTTCTGGCCTGTTGTCGTTGGCGGGTGAGTGCGGTCTCGTCAGCGCACCCTGAGGGCGCCCCTGATTGTCCCCATGACCGCCATTTCGAGTTCCTTGCGGGACGCAGGCCGGCCGATGGTGGTGTGCGTGACGAGCACGCCTAGGACGAGATGAAATATGGCCTGCGCGTCGCCATCTGGATCGCGAGATGAGACGCAGCCGGATCGGCAACCGTGCGCGATGGCCTCGCGCAGCGGCGCGACGAGTTCGTCGGACGGCGTCTCGATCATGGCGGCGACGCACGCGTGAATGCGCTCAATCGGGCTCTGTCCAGACACGTGTCGCTACTACCGGCCCGCGGGCAGCAGCACGGCTTTGACGACATCTCCGCGTTGCGTCGCCGCGATGGCGTCGTTGATCTCGTCGAGCCCGAACGTGGTGATCAAGCGGTCGACGGGTAGCGCACCGCTGCGGTACAGGTCGATGAGCGTCGGGATGAAGCGGCGTGGCACCGCCTGGCCTTCGACGACACCGCAGAGGGTCTGACCCTTGCCGACGAGCTTCGCGAGGTCGACCTGGATCGGGGTGCTCAGGCCCTGCAGGCCGACGACGGCGCAGACGCCGGGCGACGCCAGGCTGGCGATTGCGGCGCGCGCGGATTCCGGTTTGCCGATGCAGTCGACGGCGTAGTCGACGCCGGAACGGACGGCGCTTCTGGCGTAGGCGGGATCGACGGCGTCGGTGGCGCCCAACGACACCGCAAGCTCCCGCCGTTGCGGTTTGGGATCCACGGCGATGATCCGTTCGCAGCCGGCCACCTTCGCGGCCATGATGGCCGACAGCCCCACCGAGCCCGCGGCGAACACCGCGATCGATGAACCCGGCTCGGGGCGCAGCGCGTTCAGTACCGTGCCCGCACCGGTCTGGACGCCGCAACCGAGGGGAGCGAGTACGTCGAACGGCACGTCCTTCGGGACGCGTACCACGGTGTGAGCGACGGCGAGAGCGTATGTGGCGAAAGAGGATTGGCCGCAGAAGCGGGCATGCACCGGCGTGGTGCCGATCCGCATGCCACCGCTGCCGTCGAGCCGGGCGCCGGTGAGGTTGAGCATGTTGGAGCGCGAGCAGTACGCCATCCGGTCGCGTCTGCAATTGGTGCATTCCCCGCACCACGCGTAGCTGAGCACGACGTGATCGCCGGGCTGGAGGTCCGTCACATCGGCCCCGACGGCCTCGATGACGCCCGCGCCTTCATGGCCGAGAACCATCGGAAGTTGTTGGGGCTGCGCCATTCCGGCGATCACGAGGTCGCTGTGACAGATGCCGACCGCCTCGATACGCACGAGAACCTCGTCGGGGCGCGGACTTTCGAGCTCGACCTGGGTGACTTCGAACGGTTGGCCCGGTGCGCGCAGGACAGCGGCGTCCGCGGTGCGGGCCGGTTCGCACGAGACGAACTCGGGATCGCGCGGCCGCTCGGTGGTGTCCATCCGGGTCAGGTAGAAGTAGCCGGCCCGGCTCTGCCCCGGCGCTTCCATCGCCCCGATGAGGATGGTGTCGGAGATCTTCCGGAAATGATCCGCCATCGGCAGGTCGTGGTAGGTCATCGTGGCGGTTGCGCTGCCGCGGTAGTCCGTCAGCCGCAGGCTCGCGCCGCCGAAGATGGGGTTCACGAAACGGCGTCCCGCGTCGTCGAAGCAGACAATCGGTGCGACGTCATCGGCGGCGCCGAAGGACTTGCCGGCCCATTTGATCGCCTCCAGCTGCGCTTCGGCGGGGTGGCCCAGGCCGAACACGCCGCCCGCCCATTCGCCGAGCACGTCGTCGACGCCGACGGCGGACGCGTCGTCGTACAGCGCGTCGAGCTGGTCGAGCGTCGGGGCGACGCCGCGGTCGATCAGATCCTGGAATCGGTCGGTGAGGTTCATCGGCGGCCTTTCTTGGCGTGCTGTGGATGGCGGCCGATCGGGCCGAAGTAGGAACAATAGTGTTCCTGGAACAGAGCTGTGTCAAGATTGAGATATGACGACCGTGACGCGGCCTTTCCGTGGTGTGAACGCCGATCAGCGCGTGCAGGACCGCCGGAATCGCCTGATCGCGGCGGGCCTGGACGAAGTCGCGGAGGTGGGCGTCGCCGGGTTGCGGATGAACACCGTCTGCCGGCGGGCGCGGCTCAGCCAGCGGTACTTCTACGAGCATTTCGCGAACCGTGACGAGCTGCTCGCCGCCCTGTTCGACGACGTGATGCGGGACGTTTTCACGCAGACGCTGGCGGCCGTGGACGCCTGCGGGCCCGACATCGTCGAGCGGGCGAGCGCCGCGTTGGCCGTGTTCTACGACGTCATCATCAGCGATGTACCCAGGGCGCGGTTGTACGCCGAATCCGCCGGCGTCGCGGCCGTCGCGGCGCGGAAGAGGGTGGCGACCGATCAGTACGTCGCGTTCGTGACCGAGCAGGTGGCCGCCGTCGTCGGCCCCATGGACGACCGGACGACCGGCCGTCTGGCCATGGCGACACGGGTACTCGTCGGCGGCCAGGTGGACGCCGCGGTCGCGCTCGCTGCCGGCGACGTCGTCATTTCCCGCGCGGACTACATCGCGCTGTGCGCGCGCATGCTCAGCGACGCCATCGCGGCCGCGGCGGGCTGACTCAGCGCGCCCGCTTCGTGGGGGCGTAGGTCTCCAGATAGGCGGTACTCATCCGTCGCACTTCGTCGATGACGACCTCGTCGCCGGTCGGCGACTGCCGGAAGGCGACGTCGAGAAGTCGGTTGCCGGCTTCGAAGGTCAGCAGCACGACCAGGACCGGTGTGTCCGGATGCAACAGCTCGCGCTCGATGAGGTACCGCCAGAACT
Source organism: Mycobacterium sp. SMC-21 (assembly GCF_045310825.1). Classification (NCBI taxonomy): domain Bacteria; kingdom Bacillati; phylum Actinomycetota; class Actinomycetes; order Mycobacteriales; family Mycobacteriaceae; genus Mycobacterium; species Mycobacterium sp. SMC-21. The sequence goes on from NZ_JBJIAO010000001.1 coordinate 48,890, forward strand.
GTTCGGCCCACGCTTCGTCGGCGGCGCGGGCGGATTCACCGACGGCAGACGTGCGTTCGACGAACCACAGCGCGATCAGGCTGCGGTGCTCACGGAAGTAGTCGACCATGGTGTCGATCAGCACGTTGATGGCGCCGCGCAGGGTGCGGGCGCGGCTGCGTTCGAGCGCAGCCGTCAGGATGTCGTCGATCGCGGCGATATGCCGTTGCACGAGTTCGGCTTCGAGCTGATGACGGTCCGCGAAGTAGTGGTAGACGGACGCGGTCGGGATGCCGGCCAGCTCGCCGACAGCTTTGAGCGTGGCGGCCGCGTAGCCCTGCTCGCTGAGCAGCGTTTCGGCCGCGTCGAGGAGCGCCTGTGTGCGCTCCACGCCGCGGCGTTGAACTGCTGCCGGACGGGACCGGCCGGCGCTGGAAGGCGATGTACTGGGCATTGTTCGAGAGCTTAACCACTCGTGTCGTCGACGTGCTTCCGAGTATCGCGTGGGCACGGTGCCGGATGCCAAACGGTCTCGGGAAAGGCTATGCGACGAGCGCCGTTTCGGTTCGTGCGTGCGCGGTATGGCGGTCCAGGGTGCGATAACCGTAGTAGTACACCGTCATCTGAGCGGCCCAGGTGGTCAGCGCCAGGATGTAGAAGATCGTGTGGTGCTGATCGTCGCCGGGGATGCGGTAGAAGTCGTAGATTCCGGCGATCGCGGCCGCCGCAATGGTCACGGCGGCAACGGTTATCGCGTTGCCGTGTGCGCCGACCTGCCACAGTCGCCAGGCGAAATAGAACAGGAACAGCGTCGTCAGGACATTCATGACCACGTAGAAGATGGCCCCGGCGACGCCGAGGTCCTCGGCGAACAACGACATCACCAACCCACCGATGATCGCGAGCCCGAAAACACCGATGTCGACGGCAATCGACGGCTTGTACCCGTGCGTGACCTTCATGAGGCCGAGAACCAGGATCACGGTGATGCCGACTGACCGGGAGAAGGCATCGAGGAAGAATGCCGCGTGGTACATCGGGCTGCTCTCATTGGCGCCGACCAATCCGTACACCAGGAAATTGGTGCCCGACGACGCGACGATGATCCACTCGAGGCCCAGTAGGTAATTCTGGTAGTTGCGAATGAACTTGAAGCCGTAGGTGAAACCGGCGACGATCATGAAGATGTCGGCGAGCGCGTACAGCGCGGTCTTCAGATCCATGACCAGCCCCTCTAGTGCGCGCCGACGGGAAGCTCGGCGGTCGGCGTGCCGACCCGCTCCAGCGCGGAGTAGAACAGTGCCGGTTCGGCCCATTCCTCGGGCGTGAAAACGCCGGCACGGCTGCCGGATTCGAGCGCCACCACCATGAACGCCGCGCAGGCGGTGCCCGTGGCGGCCGCCATGTCGGTGAACAGATACGTGCCGGGGCCCGCGACCGGCGTACGACGGCTGGCGACGGTGGGGATGCCGTCCTTGAGTCCGGTCACCTCCACCTTCAGTCCCGATTTGTACGGGAAGGTATGGCCCGCTGCGGCTTTGGCGAGGAACGTGAGCAGCTCGAGGCGCGTCGACTCACCGGTGTGCACCAGGTCCCACATTCCCGACAGGCCGTGGCGCCAGCCTGCGACGCTGCCCACGCCGCCGGTGAGCAGCGATTCCATGAAGTCGATGGCCTTCTCGACGGGCATCTGGCCCTTCTGGACGGCCAGGCCGACGCCCCGGACCAGGCCGTTGTAGGGCGCCGGATCCAGGCCGCCGAAGCAGCGAATGTTCTTGGCGTCCGGGTATTTCCGCGGCAGCGTCACCGGTTCCGGATGGGCCGTTTCGTGCACGAGCGTCAGGCCCAGCCCGCCGCCCAGGTCCGTCCAGCGGGTCTCCAGCCACGATTGGTGCATGACCGGTCCGCCGTTCTCCCATGTCATGCAGGGGCCTGCGGCGACGCGCAGCATGTGGTCGAGTACCGCGCGACCGATCGAACCGCGCTCGTCGCCGACCACCCAGTAGACGTCGATGTTCTCGACGGTGTCCAGTTCGGCGGCGGCGTCGGCGGCCAGCACATTAGTGATGCCGGGCGAGGCGCCGCAGCCGATGTACATCGGAACCCCCGCGGCCTTGGCCGCGTCGCCCAGAGTCAGTGCGTGCAAGGTGCTTTCGATGTCATCGTCGAAATCGAGGTACGGCACCCCGGCTGCCAGACAGGCTTCCATCACCGGACCGGCGGTGCGGTTGTACGGGCCGGCGCCGAGCACGACGAGTGCCGCGCCGTCGATGGCGGTGTGCAGGCCTTCGCGGTCGTACAGGTCGAGCCGGGCTGCTGTCGCCAGCCCACTCGGCAGCTTCTTGATCAGTGGCTCGAGCAATTCCGGCCGGATGTCGTAGAGCGCGAGTTCCCAATCGCCTGCGGCGACCGCGAACCGTTCGATGGCCAGGCGACACATCTCACCGGCCGCGCCGATGAAGACGACCCGCCGTCGGGTGTTGGCCATGATCTTCTCCTTCTGAGGGGTCATCTCGCATCGATAGAAACCAATATCGAATCGAGATCGAGTTTAGGTTTCGCGTGGATGCACTGTCAATGCCCCTCGTGACGTGCGCTTTCGGCGCTAGGCTGCCGATCATGTCGCCGAGGGCTGCGTCCGCCGAGAGTCTGGCGCGCCGCCGACGTGTCCTCACGGTGGCCGCCAGGATCGGCTCCGTCGTCGCCGCCTTCCTCGGGACGCTGTCGATGTTCGCCGGTGAGGCGGGCGTCTGGATCGGCGCCCTCGCCGTTCTGTGCGCCCCGGTCTACCTCGTGATCCCCCGGTTGTACCGGTTCGGGGATCTCATCGCGCCGCTGACCTTCATCGCCATCGCGTACTTCCTGACCACTCTCGTGACCGCCTATGTGGGACGGGGGTCCGGCCAGCAGTTGTACTTCCTGGTCGCCGCCTCGCTCGTGGTGCTGGTCCTCGGCATCGAGCACATCGTGGTGGCATCGGTGGTGGCGGCGGTGGGCGCGGGCCTCATCATCGCGCTGCAGTACCTCGTGCCGATGGACACCGGGGTGCAACCGCAGTGGGTCACGACCGTCGGATTCCTCATCTCGGTGATCTCGTCATGGGTGCTGGTGGTTGCGACCATCTGGTACGCGATGCGCGAAATAGACCGTGCGGAAACCGCTTTGGCCGCCGAATACGAACGGTCCGAGTCGCTGCTGGCCAATATCCTGCCGGCGAAGGTCGCGCAGCGACTGAAGGATCCGCACCGGGACGTCATCGCCGACCGCTACGACGACGCCTCGGTGCTGTTCGCCGACATCGCCGGATTCACCCAGCGCGCAAGCGATACCACGCCGACCGAGTTGGTCCGGTTCCTCGATGGCCTCTACACCGACCTCGACACCCTGGTGGACCGCCATGGCCTGGAGAAGATCAAGACGAGCGGCGACTCCTACATGATCGTCAGCGGGGTTCCCGAGCCGCGGCCCGACCATCTGGAGGCGCTGGCCGATCTGGCTCTCGACATGGTCGGCGCGGTGGCCGAGCTGACGGACCCCAACGGGCGGCGGGTGCCACTGCGCATCGGACTGGCGGCCGGACCGGTGGTCGCGGGTGTGGTGGGCGCACGCAAGTTCTTCTACGACGTGTGGGGCGACGCGGTCAACGTCGCCGCCCGCATGGAAACCACCGATGTCGAGGGTCGAATCCAGGTGCCGCACAACGTCTATGAGCGGCTCAAGGACGCATTCGTGCTGGAGGAGCGGGGTGCCGTCGAGGTCAAGGGGAAGGGGGTCATGCGGACCTGGTACCTGATGGGGCGAATGTCGTCAGGTACGCGGTGAGCATGCGCCGACCCTCGTCCATGGTGGCGTCATCGCCCTTGGGGGAGCGCTGGAACGCCACGTCGAAGAGCCGATCACCGACCTCGAACATCAACTGGACGGCGAACAACGGGGTCGCTGCGGTGATGAGTTCGTGCTCGATGAGGAAGTGCCACAGCTTGTCTGCCCAGGATTCGTCGAACAACCCACCCAGCTCGGACAGTGTCGCGCTGCGGCCCGCGAACCACAGCTGCACGAATCCGGGATTCTCCCGGAAGTAGGCGAGCAGCGGGTCGATCATCGCGTCGACGCCGTCGCGCAGCGTCCGGATCTTGTTGCCGTACAGCGATGCCGCGAAGCGCTCGTCGATGACCGGGATGTGGCGCCGCACGAGCTCGGCCTCGACCTGCCCCCGGTCCGCGAAGTAGTGGTAGAGCGATGCCGTCGGGATGCCGGCATGCTCGCCGATCGCCTTGAGAGTTGCTGCGGCATAACCTTGTTCGGCGAGGATCGTCTCGGCGGAATCGAGGATCGCCTGGGTGCGTTCGATGCCGCGGCGCTGCACCGCGGTGCGAACAGCCGGCTGGCTCACCGACGAAGACTCGATCACGAATCGAGATTCTACCAGCGGCCTATGCGGCGGCCCGCTCCAATTCGTCGAGCGCCTCGCGTGAATAGACCGCCAGGCGCTGCAGGTGCGGCATGGTGTCTCGGCAGCCGACGAAGCCGAGGATGACCTTGTCGGTGTAGCCGACCAGGGTGATGTTCAGTCCGTAGCCGTCGCACAGGAAAGAGACCGGAGCGATCAATTCCAGCTGCGCGCCACCGAGGTACAGCGGTTCTCTGGTCAGGACCACGTTGGACACCGTGAGGTTGAACAACGGCGGAATCTTGGTCAGCGCACCGGTTTTCTGGCCGATCGTCAGGGGCAGCAACCCCATCAACGTGTAGTGGTTCAGGGCGTTCGGTGACATCGCGAGCAGTTCCTTCTTACCGCGCGTCGTCGAGGCGTTGATCACCGCCAGCCGCTGCAACGGGTCCGATTCTGTTGTCGCCAAAGGGCAGACGAAGCCCGCGGCCGCATTCAAGGTGTCCTCGTCGCGCTCCCAGCCCACCGGCACCGAGGCGGTCAGCGTCTGCTCGGGCAACTCGCCCTGCTCGTCGAGGTAGCGGCGCAGCGCCGCGCCACACACGGCGAGCGTCACGTCGTTGACGGTTGTCTCGGTGGCCTTGGCGATGGCTTTGAGGCGGCCCAGTTCGAGCACCTCGACGGCGAGCCGGCGCTGCGGCGTGAGGGTGGCGTTGAACGGCGCGCGCGGCGTGCCCAGCGTGGCGCCGACGTGGCTGTTGTCGCCGCCGATCATGCCGACCAGGCTCTTCACCAACTCGGCAGAACCCGCGACGCCGTCCGTCGTCCGGTTCCACAGCTCGTAGGCGACCGACGCGACCCGGTTCCGGTCGGGCACCTCGGCCTTGGGCCCGGCCTCGGACAGCGGCACATAGCGGTCGGGCTCGGTGCTCAACCACTTCTTGATGGTGTTGATCGCGCCCATGCCGTCCACCGCACAGTGGTGGGCCTTGAAGTACATGGCGAAGCGACCGTCGGACAGGCCCTCGATGAAGTGCGCTTCCCACAGTGGCCGGCGCATGTCGAGCGGGTGCGCGTGCAGCCGGGCGACCAGGGTGCCCAGATCGGCCTCGCTCCCGGGATACGGCAGCGCTGACAGCCGGACGTGGTACTCCGGGTCTGGGCGCACCTCGCGCCACTCGGGCAGCAGGCCATCGACGACGGCGCTGTCGAACGGGAACGGCAGGAACGACAGTTCGGCGAATGCGTTGTACAGGGTGCGGACGTAGTCCGGCCCGGCGCCGTCGGGCAGCCGGAACGTCAGCAGGGCGCCGATGTGCATGGGCGTCCGGTCGGACTCCATCCGGTAGAACATCGTGTCGACAGCGCTCAGCAACCGCATGGCAGCACTATGTCAGGCTCACCAGCTGGAATGCGGCGAAATCCGCGAGCAAGTCCACGCCCGACGCGAATTCCCGGTCCCGGTCGAACCGGGCGAGAAATGGTGCGCACGCAACCACTTCCGGGAGCGCGGAATCTTCCAGTTCGGCCTGCCGGGCGGCGATGTCGGCGGACTTTCCGCTGCCGAAGGTGGGGCCGGCGGACACCTCACGCAGCAGCATCCCGACGACGGCGGCCACCAGGACACGAGTGAGTCGCACGGCGAGCTCGGGGCCGGCGCCGGCCCGATGCAGGATCGACAGGAGAGCCTCGACGGGCGCGAGTCCGGCGAGCGTCGACATCTGCCGGGTCAGCACGAGCGTCGCGGCCTCCGGGTGGGCGAGGGTCACGCGCCGGAACTCGTAGGCGAGGGCCCGCAGGTCGGTCCGCAACTCGCCGGTGGGCGCCGGTGGTCGCAGCTGCCCGAGCAGATGTTCGGCGACGGCGTCCAGCAGATCGTCCTTGTCGGCGACATGGTGGTAGAGGCTCTTGGCGTCGACGCCGAGCAGGCGGCTGACGGACCGCATGCTGACCGCGGCGATGCCGTCCTGGTCGATGACGGTCAGCGCTGCTTCCCGAATCGTCGATCGCGTCAGCTGTGCCAGCGCCTTTGGCGGCCGCCCGCGGCGGGGAGTCGGGGTGGACGCGTTCATGGCCTCATTCTGGCCCAGACCCTTGCAAATTTCCACACCGTGGGATTATCGTCAGACTAATCCCACGGTGTGGAAATAGTTTGCAGTTCGAGGAGGACGCCATGACGCACCGCTTCGCCATCCCTTCCGTCGAGGTGTTGCAGGCCCGCGAAAAGCTCGTCCTCGACCACTTCCACGACGAGGTCCGACAGGACTGGGACGACGTGCTGGCCACGTTCCCGCATCCGCACTACGAGATCATCCCGACGCTCACCGTCCACGACGGTGACGCCGATGTGCGCGGCTACTACCACGACACCCGCGTCGCGTTTCCCGATCAGGACCACGAGATCATCGCGCTGCGACACAGCGCCGATGCTGTGATCGTCGAATTCTGGCTCCTCGGAACGCATCTCGGCCCGCTCGGTGGCATCCCGGCGACGGGCTCGCGGCACCGCACCCGGATGACCGCCTATTTCGTGTTCGACGAGAACGAGAACCTGGTCGCCGAACGCATCTACTTCGACACGCTGACGATGCTGAAACAACTTGTGGGAGGCCTGAATCTGCGTGATCCGCGAAACTGGCCCACCGTCATCCGCGGACTGCGGGGGCTGCTGGCCATGTCCAGCCAACCCGATGCCCGGCTCATCGAGACGGCCCCGGCAGACCTGACATGAGGGTCCACCACCTCAACTGCGGCACCATGCACCCGCATTTCGTGCCCGACGGATTGGTCTGCCACGTGCTGCTCGTGGAGACACCGGGTGGTCTCGTGCTCGTCGACTCCGGGTTGGGGCTGCGGGATGCCGAGTCGCCGGGCAGTCGTTTCGGTCCCGCGCGCTTCTACGTCCGCCCGGTGTTCGATCCTCGGGAAGCCGCGGTCCACCAGGTCCGCCGGCTCGGCTTCGAGCCCAGCGACGTGCGGCACATCGTCGTGACCCACTTCGATGCCGACCACGTGGGAGGTCTCGCTGACTTCCCTTGGGCGCAGGTGCATCTCACCGATGCCGAGGCATTCGCAGCACTGCATCCGAAGACGCTCGTGGAGAAGCAGCGGTACCTGCCGGCCGGTCACGCGCACGGCCCGATCCTGGTCGAGCACTCGCCCGCGGCCTCGGAGTCGTGGCGCGGCTTCCCCGGCGCCAAAGAATTGGCCGAGATCGCCGACGGCATCGTCTTGATCAGCCTGCCCGGGCATACGCGGGCACGCCGCGGTGGCCGTCGACGCGGGGGACCGCTGGATCCTGCACGCCGGCGACAGTTTCTATCATCGTGGCCAGCTTGACGGCAGTGGCACCGCGCCGTTGGCGCTGCGGCTGATGGAGCGCTCAGTGGCCTTCGATTGGAAGCGCGTGCAGGCCAATCATGAACGGCTGAGCGAACTTTGGGCTTTGGGTGAACCTGATCTGTCCCTCGTCAACGCCCATGATCCGCAGCTGCTGCGGGAAGCGGTCGGCAGCTAGGCCGGTTGGGCGTCGCGATCGGCGCTTGCTCTCTCGCCTAGCTGTACTGACCATGGACGTTAGGTACGGCGTGGCGTGGTGACATGAAGAAGACCTCCGAGTGAAGTGCGAGCTGTCTAGGAACGCACCAACTCTCTCGGAGGTCTTCGTGTCCCACCGTAATGCCCCGCTGTCAGAAACCGGTCGTCTGCGCCTGGCCCGTTGTGTGGTCGATGAAGGCTGGTCGCTACGCCGGGCTGCTGAGCGGTTCCAGGTCGCCGTCACGACCGCCCGGCGTTGGGCCTGCCGATATCGCGAACTGGGACCGGCCGGCATGGTTGACCGCAGCTCTCGACCCCACCGCAGCCCCAACCAGACACCGACCCGGACCGAACGCCGGATCATCAAGGTTCGGGTGACCCGTCGCTGGGGCCCAGCCCAAATCGGTTACCTGCTGGGCATTCACCCCTCGACTGTGCATCGGGTGCTGACCCGTTACGGCATCGCCCGACTGCGTTGGTTGGACCGCCCTACTGGCCGGGTCGTACGCCGCATCGAGTCCGCAGCGGCCGGCGATCTGGTTCATGTCGATGTCAAGAAGCTCGGCAAAATCCCTGCCGGAGGCGGCTGGCGGATGCTTGGCCGCACCAAAGGCGGCCACAACTCCAACCAAGACAAGAGCAGCGGCGTCTTCAACAAATCCCGACAACCGCTGCGCGGCTATCACTTTCTGCACACAGCCATAGACGGCCACTCTCGATTGGTCTACAGCGAGATACTCGCCGATGAACGCAAAGAGACCGCGGCCGCATTCTGGATCCGCGCCAACAATTGGTTCCACCAATGTGGGATCACGGTCCGAAACGTATTGACCGACAATGGCTCTTGCTATCGATCGCACGCCTTCCGTGATGCGCTCGGGGATAAAGTGCACCGCCGCACCAAGCCCTATCGACCCCAGACCAACGGCAAAGTAGAACGATTCCACCGCACCCTGGCCGACGAATGGGCCTACGTACGCCTCTATACCAACGACGCCGAGCGCTGCGCCGAATACCCACGCTGGCTCCACACCTACAATCACCACCGCGGCCACACCGCACTCGGAGGCCACCCACCCGCCAGTCGCGTGCCTAACCTCTCAGGTCAGTACACCTAGCGCGCAGTTACCTAGCCGCCACTTCGCGGCTCGCCCTCTGGCATGCCGGAAAGTTCGGAGCGATATATCCGTTGCCTTTCGAACGTATGTTCGATACGATGTGTTATGGGAATCTCACCGGATCTCAATGCTCTTCTCGATCATCTGCGTGGCGTGGACGTCCCCGACGACATGCCCGCGGGCGACGCCCTGGAGGCGCTGACGTACGTGGTGAAGCTGCGCAATGTGCTCGATCATCTGGCGGCGATGCTGACAGGAGTGCTGGATCGCTGCGGGGTGGCGTCATCGCAGGGGCGGTCGCCGCGGGAGTTGTTGATGGCGTTGGGGTGTGCGCCATCGGTGGCCGAGCGCTTTATCCGGGTATCGGGAGCCTTGTCGGTGTTGCCCACGCTCGCGGCGCATGCCGCCGACGGTGCGATCTCCGGGGAGCATGTCGATGCGATCGTCAAAGGCATCAACCACATCCAAGCCCGCGCACCCGGTGAGGTAGACGAGGAGACCCGGTTCGCGCAGGTGACCGATCTGTTGGGACAGTTCTTCTCCGGCGCCACCCCCGCCGACATCGACAAACGCGCCCGCCGGTTGGGCAACCGGGTCGCCGCCGCTGAAGGTGGGTTGCCGGCCGCCGAGGACCGGTCGATCAACACCGCCGACCACCGCATCACCAGCGACGGGCGGGTGCAGATCCGCGCAGACCTGGACGCCGAAGTCGGGGCCAAATACATCGCGGCGATCGAACAAGGATCAGCGCCGCGGCCCGAACCCGACGGCAGCCCCGACACCCGCACGGCGGGCAGGCGGCGGGCGGATGCCCTGGAAGCGGTGCTGGACATCGCCGCCCGCGGCGGGGACGTCGCCTCAGCGCCGCGCACCCAACTGCTGATCACCGTGCCCGCCGACACGCCAGACCTGGCCACGCTGGAATTCATCGGATCGATCAGCACCATGACCCTGGAACGACTCACCTGCGACACCACCGTCACCACCATGATCGTCGACGGCGAACACGTACCCCTGGACATGGGGCGCGAGAAGCGGCTGTTCCCGGCGCACCTGCGCAAAGCGCTGTATCTGCGGGATCAGTGCTGCATCAAATGCGGCGCACCACCCGGACGCACCCACGCCCACCACATCATCCACTGGACCCACCACGGTGAGACATCACTAGCCAACGGGTGTCTGCTGTGCCCGGCCTGCCACGCCAACGTCCACCACGACGGCTGGGATGTGGTCATGGGACTGGACAAACATCCCTGGCTCATCCCACCAGAGACCGTCGACCCACACCGAAAACCCATCCCCGCATACAACCGCCGCACCATGCGCCTCGACCACGCGGCCGCATAACACCTAAAGCGTTGCGCACCTTGACAACTACACAGTGTTAGCCGGGGTCAAGGTGGCCGGCGTGTACGGCCGGAGTGGCCGCTGCCGGACGAACGTCGGCCACCAGAACCAGGGGCCCAGCAGTCGCACCAGACACGGCACGATGAACGACCGCACCACCAGGGTGTCGAGCAGCAGGCCGATGCAGACCGTCGACCCCATCTGGCCGATGGTCCGCAGATCACTGGAGAGCATGGCCAGCATGGTGAACGCGAACACCAGGCCCGCGGACGTCACGACGCCGCCAGTGCTGCCGAGGGCGCGGATGAGGCCGGTGTTCAGGCCGGCGTGGATTTCCTCCTTGAGCCGGGCGACCAGCAGCAGGTTGTAGTCCGAGCCGACGGCCACCAGCACGATGAAGGTCAGCGGCAGGATCAGCCAGTGCAGGGGTAGCCCGATCAGGTGCTGCCAGATCAGCACCGACAGCCCGAACGCGCCGGCGTAGGAGAACGCCACCGTGCCGGGAATCACCAAGGCGGCCACCAGGGATCGCGTGATGATCATCATGATCAGGAAGATCAGGACGAAGGCAGCGATGGCCGCGATCATCAGGTCGTTCTTGGCGTACAGCTGGATGTCCTTGTTGTTGGACCCGGATCCGCCGATGTAGATCTTCGACCCGGCCAGCGACGTCTCCTTGAGCGCGATCTTGATCGCGTCGGGGAACTGTTCGACGTGCTCGATGCCCTCGGGCCCCATCGCGTTGCCCTCGTGGGTGACGATGAAGCGCGCAGCATGCCCATCGGGCGACATCATCAGTGACATACCGATTTTGATGTCGTCGTTGTCGAACGCTTCGCGGGGAATGTAGAAGAAGTCATCACTGCGCGACGCGTCGAAGTCGTTGCCGACGTTGATCATGTCGTCGAAGGTCTGGTCGGTATTCCGGTTCTGAATGTCGGTGGGGCCGTAGTTGTTCACGATGATCGCGAGCAACGCCTGATTGTCGGCGACCGTCTGGCGCAGCAGCGACACCATCTGCGGCATGAGGCTGTCGATCACCTCGAAGGATCCGACGGCCTTGCCGATGTCGGCCGCCAGGTTGTCGACCTTGTCGATCACGTCGAACAGCGACCGGAACGACCAGCACACCGGGATATCGAAACAGTGTGGTTCCCAATAGAAATACGCGCGGAGCGGGCGCATGAAATCGTCGAGGTTGGCGACCGCGTCGCGCATGTCGTTGGTGACCTGCTCCATGTCCTCGAGGGTCAGCACGGTGTTGTGCAGCTCGTCGGCGAGGGTCTGGGTCAGGTCGGCCGTCTTCTTCAGCACCTCGATGCTGTGCGCGGTGATCTTCGCCTGCTTCGCGGTGTTCTCGTTGTTGTGCTGGGTGAACGGCAGCTGCTGACCGTTGCCGCTGCCCTGTGTGGTGAAAAGGTAAGGAATGGAGGCGTGTTCGAGCGCCCGTCCCATGGGGCGGGTGATGCTCTGCACCATCGCCACACCGGGCAGACGGATCAGGGCCTTGGCCACCCGGTCCAGCGAGATGAAGTCGGCCGAGTTGCGCATGTCGTGGTCGGCTTGGACCATCAGCATCTCGCTGAACAGCTTGCTCTTGGGGAAGTGCCGGTCGGCGGCCTGAAATCCCTGGTTGGCCGGGGCATCTGGCGGCTGGTAGGTACGGTCGTCGTAGCTGACGCGGTAGGTGGGCACAAACACCGCGCCGACCGAGACGACCGCGACACTGGCGACGAGGATCGGCTTGGGCCAGCGCACCACGGCGGTGCCGATGCGCCGGTACAGCTTCGCCTTGACTTCCTGTTTCGGGTCGAAGAGCCCGAAGAGGCTGCCGACGCTGAGCAGGGCGGGTCCGATGGTCAGGGCGCCGGCGATGGTGATCAGCATGCTCACCGCGACGGCGGGGCCCATGGTGTGGAAATAGTTCAGCCGAGCGAACGTCAGACACGCGCAGGCGCCGGCGATGGTCAGACCCGAGCCGACGATGACATGCGAAACACCCTTGTAGGCGGTGTAATACGCGTCCTCACGACTTTGTCCGGCCAGGCGGGCCTCGTGATATCGGCCGATGAGGAAGATGCCGTAGTCGGTACCCGCGCCGAGGGTCAGCGAGATGACCATGTTGGTGGCGAACGACGACAGCGGGATGAAGCCGTAGTGCCCGATCGCCGAGATGACGCCCTTGACCGACAACATCAGCAGGATCACGCCGAAGAACGGCACCAGCATCGTGACGACGGAGCGGTAGACCAGCAACAGCATGAAGATGATCAGGAACATCGTCGCGATGGTGATGTTGTTCAGGCTGGAGTTGGCGATCTCGACGGTGTCGGCCGCCAGCGGCGCCGCGCCACTGACGTAAACCTTCAGTCCGGCAGGCGGATTGGAGTCCTTGACGATCTTCCTGACGGCGTCGACCGAATTGTTGGCCTCCATCTGCCCGATGTCGCCGGCGAGGCGGAGCAGGACGTAGGCGGATTTGCCGTCGAGGCTCTGCGCGCCGGCGGCGGTGATCGGCTTGCCCCACGTGTCCATGACGTACTGGACGTGCGTGGTGTCGGCGTTCAGCGTGCGGACCAGGCCCGCGTAGTAGTCGCGGTCCTGCTCGGTCAGGCCGCGATCGGCTTCCAGCACCAGCATCGTCAGGCTGGTGGAGGTCGACTCGTGGAATTCCTTGCCGATGGCCAGCATGGCCACCTGGGACGGCGCGTAGGTCGGCACCATCGGGCCGGCGAGTTCCTCTGCGACATCTTCGATCTTCGGCACGAAGGTATTGGTGACCACCGCGAGCAGGGCCCAGAAGACGATGATCGGAATCGCCAGCAGGCGAACCATTCTGGGGACGAAGGGGCGCTTTGCCGCGCTGTGCGCCGGGCGGGCGATCGGGGCGGTGTCGGTGTCGGTCACGCGGACTTCACCCGGCAGGCGACGTCGGCGTTGCCGTGCTCGTCGGACTGTTCGTCGCGGACAACGTCATTCACCTTCATCCGGCAGCCGACGGTGCCGCCGTGCACCTGGACCGAGATGCTGCCGGAGACGACGGTGAGGGTCGTGGTCTCGGTGTGCGACCACGGCAGTTCGGTGAGATCGACCTTGTGGGGGTGTCCGCTGATGTCGACGTAGGACAGCAGGCCGCCGGACCCGAGGGTGCCGAACACCTCGTAGGTGAGCGTCTTGGGGGTGAACTCCGGGGGCGCCTGCGGCGGGTTGACGGCCAGCACCGGCCCCGGCTCGGAGAATTCGTGGACCTTGACCATGCACAGCACGCCGACGCCGATCGCGATGAGGGCGATCAACGGCATCCAGGCTCGTGCGAGGAATCGTCGGGCGGTAGAGCGTTGGCTCACTCGATCACCTTTCGACGTCGGCGAGTTGTATATCAATTAACTTGAGATGAATCGGCGTAAACACTATCAGTGATTGGACACGCACGGCTTTCCACATATTCCGTGGAATAGAAAGACGAGGTGAGAGCGTCCAGCTAATTCCCAGAATCCACCAAGGTGACGTTTCCGAGCCGCTTTTTCAGCTTGATCACGCGGAAGATCTGGGTGGTCACATTGATGGACGAGATCATGGCGATGACCCCGAGAAAGGTTCGCTCCGAAGGGGTTGCGCCGTGGAGTTGCTCGAGACTGCCGAGCACGTAGAAACACCCCAGCGAAAAGATCGTCAGGGGAATTGCGAATGTCATCAACGTCCGCTGATTGTCGATCACCTGGGTGGCATATTCGAGCTCTTCAGCGGTCATCGGCTGGCGCTTGCGGACCTTCGTGAGCACCGTCTGCTTGGCCCGGACGTTTTCGGCGATCGGCAACTGCGGTTGTTTCCGCAGGCGCTGGATGTAGAAGAACATCACCGTCGCGGCGAACAGCAGTGTCAGCAGGGCGACGTCGGCCAGCTTGCCGAACAGGTGCCAGTCGGTGCCGAGGAAGTTCCAATCCATGGGGCACTCCTTTGCAGTTCGCAGATGGGTGGGACGTTACCTCAGCTAACTGGCAACACGCGGTACTTGTCAACTCAGTTGATATAGGGTCTTGATGCTCGACCGCTCATGACACAGACTGGCCGTGATGACGCACGTGCAGACCGTCAGGGGCCCGGTGCCCGTCGACCGCCTCGGGGCCACGCTCATGCATGAGCACGTGTTCATCCTGAGTGACGAGATCCGGCAGAACTTCCCGGACTATCCGTCGCGATGGGACGAGGACGCCCGCGTCGCCGACGCGATAGACCAACTGCGCCAATGCAAATCGCGTGGCATCGACACCATTGTCGACCCGACGGTGATCGGGCTGGGCCGGTACCTGCCCCGGATTCAGCGGGTCAACGAGCAGGTCGACATCAACATCGTTGTCGCGACCGGCATCTACACCTACAACGACGTGCCGTTCCAGTTCCTGCACACCGGACCCGGCCTGCTCTTCGACACCCCCGAGCCGATGGTCGAGCTGTTCGTCCGTGATATTCGGGAGGGCATCGGCGGTACCGGCGTGCGCGCGGCCTTCCTGAAATGCGCCATCGAGCATCAGGGACTGACGCCAGGCGTCGAGCGGGTCATGCGCGCAGTCGGCCAGGCCCACGTGCAGACCGGCGCGCCGATCACCGTGCACACCGACGTGCACAGCCGCTCCGGGCTCGTCGCGCAGAGAGTGCTGGGGGAGGAGGGCGTCGACCTCACGAAGGTGGTGATCGGGCACTCGGGCGACAGCACCGATCTCGACTACCTGTGCACGCTCGCCGATGCCGGTTCGTACCTCGGCATGGACCGCTTCGGGCTCGACATCCTGCTGCCGTTCGAGCAGCGCGTCGACACCGTGGCGGAGCTCGCCAGACGCGGATACGCCGAGAAGATGGTGTTGGCGCATGACAGTTCGTGTTTCATCGACTGGTTCTCGCACGAGGGCAAACTGGCCGCGGTGCCCAACTGGAACTTGACGCACATCAGTGACGACGTACTGCCCGCGCTGCGCGAACGCGGCGTCACCGACCAACAGATCACCACCATGCTGGTCGACAATCCACGCCGGTATTTCGGCGGCGAGATCAGTTGAGCCGCAGCGTGATGCGTCTACTACTGATCTCCGACACCCACGTGCCCAAGCGCGCCCGCGACATGCCGGCGCGGGTCTGGGACGAGGTGGCCCGTGCCGACGTGGTGTTGCACGCCGGCGACTGGGTGGACGTCGCACTGCTCGACGAACTCGAGCAGCGAGCGACACGGCTGGTCGCCTGCTGGGGCAACAACGACGGTGCAGAGCTGCGGGCCCGCCTGCCCGAGCGGGCCGACGTGACGCTCGAGGGCGTCCGGTTCACCGTCACGCACGAGACCGGCGCGTCGTCGGGACGCGACGCGCGCATGGCCCGCCTGTACCCCGACACCGACGTACTGGTGTTCGGGCACAGCCATATTCCGTGGGACAGCACCGCGACAACCGGACTGCGGCTGCTCAACCCCGGCTCGCCGACCGACCGCCGACGCCAGCCGCACTGCACCTACATGACGGCCTCGGTCGGCGATGGCACGTTGTCGGACGTAGTGCTGCATAAGCTCTGACCCGCGGGAAATTGACGCTAGGTTGGTCGGCATGGAGCAGAAGCCGCCCACCGATGCCATTGCCGCCGCCAACCGCGCCCACACCGCGACGCTGCCGTTCGCGGACACCCGGGACTTCGAGGACGCCGACCGCGGCTTCATCGCCGCGATGGAACCGTGCGTCGTCACCGCGGCCGACGGAAGAGTGGTGTGGGACAACGACTCCTACAACTTCCTGAACGGCGACGCGCCGGACACCGTGCATCCGAGCCTGTGGCGGCAGTCGCAGTTGTGCGCCAAGCAGGGCCTCTACGAGGTGGTGCCGGGCATCTATCAGGTGCGCGGCCTGGACCTGTCGAACATCAGCTTCATCGAGAGTGACACCGGCATCATCGTCATCGACCCGCTGATCTCCACCGAGACCGCGGCGGCGGCGCTGGCGCTGTACCGCGCGCACCGCGGTGACCGTGCGGTCCGGGCCGTCATCTACACGCACAGCCACGCCGACCACTTCGGCGGCGTGCTGGGCGTGACGTCGCAGGCCGAGGTCGACGCCGGCCACGTCGTGGTCATCGCGCCGGAGGGTTTCACCGAGCACGCGGTACAGGAAAACGTCTATGCCGGAACGGCAATGGCGCGGCGGGCGGGCTACATGTACGGCGCGGCGCTCGACCGCGGTCCGCAGGGGCAGGTCGGCTGCGGCCTGGGACAGGTCGGGTCGACGGGTGAGGTGGCACTGATCGTGCCGACGCTCGACATCAAGGTGACGGGCGAGACCCACACCATCGACGGCGTCGAGATCGAGTTCCAGATGGCGCCCGGCACCGAGGCGCCCGCCGAGATGCACTTCTATTTCCCGCAATTCCGCGCGCTGTGCATGGCCGAGAACGCCACCCACAACCTGCACAACCTGCTGACGTTGCGCGGCGCGCTGGTCCGTGACCCGCACGGCTGGGCGGGCTACCTGACCGAGGCCATCGACACCTTCTCCGGCCGCGCCGACGTGGTCTTCGCGTCGCACCACTGGCCGACGTGGGGGCAGGACAACATCGTCGAATACCTGTCGCTGCAACGGGATTTGTACGCCTACCTGCACGACCAGACGCTGCGTCAACTCAACCAGGGCTACACCGGCATCGAGATCGCCGAAACCTTCCAGATGCCACCGGCTCTGGAGAAGGCCTGGCACACGCACGGGTACTACGGCTCGGTCAGCCACAACGTCAAGGCCGTCTACCAGCGCTACATGGGCTGGTTCGACGGCAATCCGGGCCGCCTCTGGCAGCACCCGCCGGCCGCCGCGGCGCCGCGCTACGTCGCGGCGATGGGCGGTATCGACCGGGTTGTCGAGCTGGCGCAGGCCGCGTTCGACGAGGGTGACTTCCGTTGGGCGGTAACCTTGTTGGACCACGCGATCTTCACCGACGAGCACCACGCCGCGGCCCGGGCGCTGTATGCGGACACGCTGGAGCAGATGGCGTACGGTGCCGAGAACGCCGTGTGGCGCAACTTCTTCCTGTCCGGTGCCACCGAGCTGCGGGTCGGGAACTTCGGTACCCCGACGCAGAGCTCGTCGCCGACGCTGCTCGCGCAGCTGACCCCGGAGCAGATGTTCGACACCTTCGCGATCAACATCAACGGCCCGCGGTCGTGGGACCTGAACCTGGCCATCGACGTGACGTTCGAGGATGTCGCCACCAACTACCGGTTGAGCCTGCGCAACGGGGTGCTGGTGTACCGCAAGGTGGCCGCCGACCCGGATACCGCCCAGGCCACCGTCACGCTGGCGAACAAGTTGCGGCTCTTGGCGTTTGCCGCGGGCGACACCAGCTCGCCGGGTGTCGAGGTGACGGGTGACGCCAGTGCCCTGCCCACGCTACTGGGCGCGATCGACCGGCCCGACCCGGCGTTCAACATCATCACGCCGTAGCCGGGCCGGCCGACCCGGCTAGACGGTCGGCACCCAGTTGCCGTGGAAGCCGGCCGGCACGCGGTGCGGCAGCTTGATGCTCGCGACGTCCTGCAGCGTCTGGGCGTCGAGGATCGCCAGCTCACTGCGGTCGGTCGGCGCGTCGTAGACAAAGCCCATCAGCACGCCGTCGTCTTCGGCGGCGGTCGGCGACGACGGGTGAAAGACGAACTCGCCCAGCTCTTTTCCGGCACCGAAGTGACGGGTCGCGGTGTTGCCGCCGACGAAGTCGTGTTTGAGCAACGTGTCGCTGCCGGCGGCGCCCTCGCTGATCGTCGGCGCGTAGCCGTAGCGGTGACGCTTGCCGACCAGGCGTTCGTCGACGCGCGGGAATTCCTGGGGGTGGTCGTCCACGCGGTCCTCGAGCACCTTGCCGGCGCTGAGGTCGATGGTCCACCGGTCCAGCGTCGGCGGCCCCTCGTTGGGGCCGATGCGGTCTGTGTCGAACATCTTCGGGTGGCGCACCACGTCCAGGACGATCGTGTTGTCGTCGGGGGAGTCGTAGGCGTTCATCGGGTGGAAGACGTAGCACGGTTCGACGTCGAACCACCGCACGTCGGCGTTGCCGCCGTCGCGGGGCATCACGCCGATGCGCGCCGGGTACTTGGGGTTCCACGAGTACGGGAAGCGCCGATCATTCGATCTGAAGCTCGACTGGCGCGCGACGACCGGATCGGGAATCTTGACCCGGCCGATCACCGAGGACAACAGCAGTCGCGCCGGCAGCCGCAGTGCCTTCGGTACCGCCATTTCCGCGATGGTTTTCGCATCGAAGCTCACGGGCAGGTCGTAGAAGATGACGTGGCGCTCGGTCAGCGAGAAATCGTGCATCATCGGGCTGCCGTGGACCTCGATGTCGACGGTGCGCTTGGCCCGGCCATCGGCACCGATCACCGAGTACTGCACGGTGTTGCCACGGGTGAAGCTGTACGAAACCGCGTGCAGTTCACCGGTTTCCGGGTCACGTTTCGGGTGTGCGGTGTAGCCGCCGCTGAGGGTGCCGTCGAAATCGCACGCGCCGACGGTGTCCAACTCGTCGGTCAGCTCGTAACTCGCCCCGCCACCTTCGACCAGCGCCAGGGTCTTGCCGGCGTGGCCCAGTACGTTGGTGTTGGCGCCGATGCCGAACGGGCTACCGTGCCCGGGCGGCGTGCCCTCGCCGAGCGCGGCCGTGGTCAACGGCCCACGCACCCAGCGATTGCGGTACCACTCGGCCTTGCCGTCGCGGAGGCGGATGCCGTGCACCATGCCGTCACCGAGGAACCAGTGGTAGAGCTCGGGGTCGATTTCGCCGATCGGGTTGGGGCCGTTGCGCAGATAGCGGCCGTCCAGGTAGTCCGGGATCGTGCCGGTCACGGACAGCTCGGTCAGGGTGTACTCGTCGTGCAGTGGCGCGAAGGCGCCTTCCAGGTAGCGGTTGGTCATCCCAGAACCTCCATAACAGTGTTATTGGCCGCGGTTACTGGTATAACACTGTTATGAGAGGTCTGCAAGGGTGAGCGAAGAAATTCGTCGGCAATTGATCGAAGCCGGCATCGTGATACTCGAACGCGACGGTCTCCAGGCGCTGACGGTGCGCAAGCTCGCCGCCGAGGTGGGTACGTCGACCATGGTGGTGTACACCCACTTCGGCTCCATGACCGGTGTGGTCGACGCCCTGTCGGCCGAGATCTTCGCGCGGTTCGGTGCGGCGCTGGCAGCCATCCCGCACACCGATGACCCGGTGGCGGACTTCTTCTCGATGGGCGCCGCCTACCGCCGGTTCGCGCTGAAGAATCCGCAGCACTACCAATTGATGTTCGGCACGACGGTCCCGGCATCGTTGTCGAGCGTCCGCAGCGATCTGACGGTGACCGGCCATGCCACATCGCGCGACGCGTCCTTCCAGACGCTCTGCGATTCGGTGCGCCGGATGGCCGAGGCCGGGCGCATCCGTGACGACGGCGAAGCCGCTGTCGCAGGCCGGATCTGGAGCATGTGCCACGGGGCGGTGATGCTCGAGATGGCCGGATTCTTCGGCGCGGAAGGCCACGGGCTGCGGGATATTCTCACCCCGATGACCGTCGATTTCCTCGTCGGAATGGGTGACGACCGCGAGCGCGTCAACGAGTCACTCGCCACCGCGGCCGCCGCGCTCGTGGCCAGTGGCCACTTGTGAACTAAGCGAAACCGCCGTCGGCGCGCAGGATCGAGCCCGTGGTGAAGCTGGACGCGTCGGACATCAAAAAGAGTGCGGCGCCGACGATTTCGCGAGGATCGCCGGCGCGCTGCAGCGGCAGCGAGCGGAAGGCACGCGACGTATCCGCACCCCATGCCTTGCTGATGTCGGTGAGGAACGGCCCGGCCATCAGAGTGTTGACCCGCACCGTCGGGCCGAACGCTTTCGCGAAACCCTCTGTGAGCGTGTTCAATCCGGCCTTGGCGGCGGCGTACGGCAGCATGTAGGCGTCCGGGCGCAGTGAGCCCGACGAACTGATGTTGATGATCGAGCCGCCGCCGTCGGCCACCATCCGCTCGCCGATCAGTGCCGACAACCGGAACGGCCCCTTGAAGTTCAGGTTCACCACGGCGTCGAACAGCTTCTCGGGCACCGAGCCCAGCGACTCGTACAACGGCGACATCCCGGCGTTGTTCACGAGTACGTCGACCTTGCCGAACGCGTCATAGGCGGCATCCACCAGGCCGTCCAGCTCGTCCCAGCGGCCGACGTGCACCTGATGGGCCAGCGCGACCCGGCCCGTCTCGGCGACGACCTCGGCAGCAGTGGCCTGACACGACTCCAGGTTCCGGCTGGCGATGATGACGTCGGCACCGCAGTGGGCCGCCGCGAAAGCCATCTCTCTACCGAGGCCGCGGCTGCCCCCGGTGATCAGGACCACCCGGTCCGTGAGGTCGAACAGTTCGTCGGCGTACCCCATGGCGGCTCCTTCGGTGCTGGGGCGGCGTGCTGGTGCCCATGTTGTCACGGCGGCCGTCCTGTGGTGGGTAGTGCGCCGTCGGCATTGTTTCCCGCACGTTCACACGCCGTTACACTTATATATACGAGTATAGAAATCGCCCATAACTTGTATTGACAACTATGGCGATGTGCCGCACTGTTATTGCCATGCCAAATCAACGGAGCTACGACGTCGTTGTCGTAGGAGCTGGAATCGTCGGCCTTGCCCACGCCTATCACGCCCACCGTCGCGGACTGGCCGTCGCGGTGATCGATCACGCGGCCGGCGTGGTCGGTGCGTCGGTGCAGAACTTCGGCCACGCGTGCATCACCGCGCAGAACGGTGTCGCACTGGACTACGCCCGGGCCGGTCGGCAGCACTGGCTCGAGCTGTCTCGACAGGCCGGGTTCTGGTCGAAGCAGGCGGGCACCTACTGTGTGGCCCGCCACGAGGACGAACTGGCCGTCATGCGTGAATTCGCCGACGTCCGGCCCAGTGGTGACGTGCACGTGCTCAACCGTCAGCAGATGGTCGACCGCGTACCGGTGCACGATCCACGCGTCGTCGGAGGCATGTACCTGCCGGGCGACCTTCAGGTCGACCCGCGCACCGCGGTGCCGTCCATCGCGCGGTGGCTGGAATCGCAGGGCGTCGACTTCCATTGGCGTACCGCGGCTTCCGGCTTCGGACCGGGCGTCGTGCACACCTCGCGCGGGCCGATACGCACCGAGACCACCTTCGTCGCGGTCAACTATGACATCGACCGGCTCTTCCCTCAGCTGGCCGAGCGGGACGGATTGCTGCGCTGCCGACTGCACATGATCCGGGCCAGGCTGCCGCTGGCGTTCACGCTTCCGGCGCCGCTGTTCACCGGGTGGTCGTTGCTGCGGTACTCGGGTTTCGAGGACCTGCCCAGCGTCGGGGCCGTCGCGCGGCGACTGCGGGACGAGCACCCCGACGCGGTGGACATCGACCTGCACCTGATGTTCACGCCGCAGCCCGACGGCTCGCTGTTGATCGGCGACACCCACATCCGGGAAGTCGCGGCGGCGCCGTTCCAGTCCGAGCAGGGCTTCGACATCCTGCTCGACCAAACCCGAAAACTCTTCGGCGTCAACCACATCGAAGTCACCGAACGCTGGCAGGGCGTCTACTGCTCGGCCCCGGGACAGGAGTTCCTCATCGAGGAGCCGGTGGAACGCACCCACGTCGTGACGGTCACCACCGGGATCGGCATGACCACCGGCCTGGGCCTGGCGGCCGCCGCCGTCGACCGGGTGCTTTCGCCGAGCAGCATCCCCGCAACTGTCTGAGCCACACCAAAACCCAATCGCCGCAAGAGAAAAGGACGCAATAATGGAAAGCCAGTCAGCCCCCGGAATCAGCCTCGTCGTGTTCGACATGGCCGGTACGACGGTCGAGGACACCGGCCTGGTACAGCAATCGTTCCTGGCTGCCGACAGTCATGCCGGTCTGTCGAAGACCGAGGCGGACCGCGCGGAGATGCTGCGCTACGTCGCCGACACCATGGGGCAGTCGAAGATCGTCGTGTTCCGCCACCTCAGCCGCGGCAACGAAGAGCAGGCGCAAGCGGCCAACAAGGAGTTCGAGCGCTGCTACGCCCAATTGGTCGCAGACGGCAACTGCAGCCCCATCCCGCAGGCCGAACATGTCATTACATCTTTGCGGTCCCGCGGTATCAAGGTCGCGCTGACCACGGGCTTCGCCCGGGAAACCCAGCAGGCCATCATCGATGCGCTGGGTTGGCAGGACCTCGCCGACGCGGTGCTCTGCCCCGCTCCCGGCGTCCGCGGGCGGCCCTATCCCGACATGGCGCTCGCCGCCCTCATGCAGACCGAGACCGACTCGGTGCAATCGATGGTGGTCGTCGGCGACACCTCGTCGGATGTCATCACCGGCCTGCGCGCCGGAGCGCGCGCTTCGGTCGGCGTGCTGACCGGCGCGCACAACGCCGCGCAGCTGTCCGCTGCCGGCGCCACCCACATCCTGGACAGCGTGGCCGACCTGCCCGGTTTGGTGGCAACCCTGGGCTGATTCGACGACGCACTCCGCGGTGGTCGGGCGCCGCACCCTCGGCCCCGACCAACCCCGCGCCTCTCACTCTAACCTCTCGCGCTCTCGCGCCAAAACCCTTGCCTTGCCGACGATCTCGCTGGCGTTGCTACGCCTCTGGTCGGCCCATCTTCGCTCCGCGCTCCCTTACCCCGCACCCAGTGGAAGTGAACAGCCATGTCGCAGACCCTGCTGTCCAAGTCGCGCACCACCAATCCGAAGTACCAACGCTGGCGTATCCGCATCTTTGCCATCACCTGGATCGCTTATGCCGGTTTCTATTTCACCCGGCAGACGTTCTCTGTCGCCAAGCTCGGCATTCTCGAAGACCCCGTCCTGCACCTCCAGCTGACCAAGAGCGTCATGGCCAACCTCGACGCCGCGTATCTCACCGCCTACGCCGTCGGCCAATTCGTCTGGGGCCAGGTCTCCGACCGGTTCGGCCCACGCGTCGTCGTGCTCGGCGGCCTCGCCATCTCGACGGTCGCGACCCTGTTCATGGGTCTGCTGCCGGCCGTGGTCTTCCTGCTGCCCTTGATGATCGTGCAAGGCCTGGCTCAATCGACGGGCTGGTCGGGCACATTGAGCAACATGTCCCAGTTCTTCTCCGTCGGGGAACGTGGCCACGTCCTGGGGCTGTGGAGCACCAACTACGCCTTCGGTGGACTCGTCGCCGCGCCGGTCGTCGGGTGGTTCGCCTACGACCTGTTCGGCAGCTGGCGCGCCGCGTTCTTCAGCGGTGCGGCCATCGTCGCCGTGGTGTTCGTGCTGTTCTTCATCTTCCAGCGCAACAGTCCTGCGGATGTCGGCCTACCGCCGATCGAGGAGTACCGGGCCGCGGAGGACACCGTGGAAGGGGTCGAGCTCGACGCTGCCGCGGAGGACGAGGCAATCGCCGAGCCCAGCTCGTCGTGGCGCGAGTCCCTTGCCGTGGTACTGAAGGATCAGATGGTGAGAACCCTTGGGGCGTCGTACTTTCTGCTCAAGCCCGCGCGCTACGCCATCCTGCTGTGGGGTCCGGTGATCGTCGCCGAACAGCTGCACGACGGTGACAAGTTCACCGCGGTGACCGTCCCGGTGGCGTTCGGCATCGCCGGCGTCATCGCCCCGATCCTGTTGGGCCGCGTCTCGGACAAGGTGTTCAAGGCGCGTCGGGTGCCGGCGAGCGTTATCAGCCTGGCCGTGCTGGTGGTGGTGCTCATGCTGTTCGGGCCGCTGACCGCGACGGGCAATGTGTGGATCATGGTCGGCGTCCTCGGCCTGATCGGCCTGACCGTCTACGGCGCCGATGCCATGATCTCGTGTATCGCGGCCGTAGACTTCGGTACGTCCAAGCACGCCGGCACGGCCACGGGAATCATCAACGGCTGCGGCTCGGTAGGCGCCATCCTCGGTGGCCTGCTGCCGGGTTACCTGGGCACCTCGGCACTGTTCTACGGCTTCGCCGGGGCCGCGTTCATCGCCATGCTGCTGTTGATTCCCTACTGGAATCGGATGCCGGTGGCCGACTAGCTGTCGTGACCTGACACGTTGTTGTCAGGCGGCGAGCCGGCTGATGGGTGGTTTTCCGCCGTGGGCGGAGTGGCCTCGTTGAGTGTTGTAGTGATGGAGGAATCGGTCAAGGCCTTGTGTGCGTTGACTGTTGGAGGTCCATGGGCGGGCGTAGGCCCATTCGGTGAGCAGGGTCCGGTTGAAGCGTTCGGCTTTGCCGTTGGTCCAGGGGCAGCCGGGTTTAATGAAGCGGCGTTTGAGCTGCCACGCTGAGCACACCCAGCCCCAGTTGGTGCCGCGGCGGTAGACCAAGGCATTGTCGGTCAGCAGTCGCCGCGCGCGCACGCCGTGGCCGGCGAACCAAGCCAAGGCTCGGTGCAGAAATGCTGCGCAGGTGAGGTCTTTTTCGTCGGTGTGCACTTCGCTGTAGGCCAGCCGGGTGCGGTCGTCGATGGCGGTGTGGATGTAGTCGTAGCCGATCTTGGTTTTCTTGTGCCGGTTGGCAACTGACACTTTGGCCTCGCGTCCGTGCAACCGCCAACCCCCACCGTCAGGGATGCGGCCGAGCTTTTTGACATCGACATGGACCATGGCCCCCGGGGTGCGATGTTCATAGCGGTTCGCTGGGCGCCGCGAGGTACGCACCGATGCGCCGGTGATCGGATCGATCGACGACAGATGCGGCACCTGATGGCGCGCGAGGATCCGTCCGATCGTCGACGGATTCAGATTCAGTTCCGCTGCCAGGACCACCGCACCGCGCTTGCGGCGGGCCCGTGCGGCCAGCACCTTCTTCTCGACCCGGTCGCTGGTGCGCCGGGGCATGTGATGCGGGCGTGATGATCGGTCGGCCAGTGCCGCTTCACCGCCTTCGGCGTATCGGCGCAGCCACTTGTAGACCGTGGACCGTGAAATGCCGAGTTGCTCGGCCACATGCGCCGCTGGCCACCCCGCGGCGACACGCTCAACGATCA
The DNA here is from genome assembly GCF_045310825.1 of Mycobacterium sp. SMC-21. NCBI lineage: Bacteria > Bacillati > Actinomycetota > Actinomycetes > Mycobacteriales > Mycobacteriaceae > Mycobacterium > Mycobacterium sp. SMC-21. Next base: position 74,243 of record NZ_JBJIAO010000001.1, read on the forward strand.
GGCGACGAGCGAACAGGTTGGTACGGGCGTTAGCGTGAGACACGAGGACCTCCTACGGGTGAATGCCAGACACATCCACTCCGTCAGGAGGTCCTCCCCATTTCAAGCAGGCACGCCGTCAACAACCTCCCGGGTCACGACAACTAGCCACCGTCAGGCGCGGACGTCGATGGTGCGGGCGTTGACGATGCTGAAGGCCACCACGTCGGGCCGGTATCGGTCGTCGGAATATTCGAAGGCCACCCCGAACTGGTCGCGTGAGGTACGACGCTCACGCAGCAGGGGGCTGCCCCGCTCGATGTGCATGTTCTCGGCGTCGACCTCGTCCGCGGCGACGGCGTCGAGCACGTGCTCCATGGCGTCCCACTGGACTCCGCGGTCGGTCAGGTAGTCGGTGATGGAGCCGGAGTCGGTGTCGAATTCGAACAGCAGCGAACCCACCGCGTCGGTGAAACTGCTCCGTTCGATCATCGCCGGCTCGCCGTCGAGCAGACGCACACGCAGCACCTCGACGACGAAGTCGTCGGTGGTCAGGCTCAGCGCGGCGGCCGCGGTCTCGCTGGCGCGTCTACGCGAGATCTCCAGGGTCCGGCTCCCTGCGGTGCGGCCGTTGCGCTCGGCCCACTGGGTGAACGGCGTGAACGTGTCCAGCGTCTGGCGGACGTCGTGGCTCCGGACGGTGGCGGGCTTGCCCCGCGAAATACGGATCAGGCCTTCGTTTTTCAAGGTCGCGAGGGCCTGGCGGACGGGCCCTCGCGACACGTCGAACTCCGCGCACAGCGCGCTCTCGGCGGGCAGTGACTCACCGATCTGGTACTCGTGCCGCGTGATCCGCTGCCGCAACACCGCCGCGACATGCTCATGGCGCGACCGGGAGCCGACCATCGGTGTACCGCCTCTCGGTGTCTTGTCATGACAACTTAGCTGCATAGTATTGCCCGTCAGCGCACTACCGCTGTGGAGGAAACCGCTATGCAACTGCTTCTGATCCGTCATGCCCTGCCGCTGCGCAACGAGCCCGGTGAGGGCGCCGACCCCGACCTCTCCGAGGAAGGCATCGCGCAGGCCAACCGGCTACCCGACGCGCTCAAGCGGTTCCCGATCACGCGGCTCATCAGCAGCCCGCAGAAGCGCGCCATCCAGACCGGCCAGCCGGTGGCGGCCGCGCTCGGGCTGAACATCGAGATCGACGACCGGCTCGCCGAATACGACCGCGACATGGCGCAGTACATCCCGATCGAGCAGATCGCGGCCGAGCACCCCGAGGAGATGGCCCGGCTCATGACCGGCCACCTGCCCAGCAGCGTCGACGAAGAGGCGTTTCTCGCCCGCATCACCGAGGCCGTCACCGACATCGCGAGCGAGGCCGAGGCCGAGGACACCGTCGTGATCTTCAGCCACGGCGGCGTGATCAACGGACTGCTGCACGACATCGTGCCGACCGAGCGCATCCTGTCGTTCCAGGTCGACTACACCGGCATCACCCGGCTGCTGGCCTCACGCAGCGGCCGGCTGGCGGTCGCCGGCGTCAACAGTGTCGAACACGTGTGGGATCTGCTGCCGCGAAATCAGCGGTGGTAGACAGATCGGGTGGGATCTCTCGACGGCCTTGATCTGACTGCCCTCGACGCGCATCTGCGCGAGATCGGGGTGCCCCGCAGCGGTGAGCTGCGCGCCGAACTGATCGCCGGGGGCCGGTCGAATCTGACGTTCCTGGTCTTCGACGACGCCGCCAAATGGGTGCTGCGCCGGCCGCCGCTGCACGGCCTGACGCCGTCGGCGCACGACATGGCCCGCGAGTACAAAGTCGTTGCGGCACTTGAGGGTACGACGGTGCCGGTGGCGCATCCGGTGACCATGCGCAATGACGACTCGGTACTCGGTGCGCCGTTCCAGATGGTCGAATTCGTGCCCGGCCGGGTCGTGCGCTACTCGGCGGAGCTCGACGCGCTGGGCGATCAGCAGACCATCGACGCTTGTGTCGACGCCTTGATCAAGGTGCTGGCCGACCTGCACGCCCTGGACCCGGAAGCCGTCGGACTCGGGGACTTCGGGAAGGCCAACGGGTACCTGGAACGGCAGGTGCGGCGGTGGGGTTCGCAGTGGGACCTGGTGCGGCTGCCGGATGATCCGCGCGACGCGGACGTGCGCCGGCTGCACGGCCTGCTGGCCGAGAAGCTGCCGCCGCAGAGTCGCAGCGCCATCGTCCACGGCGACTACCGCATCGACAACACCATGCTCGACGCCGTCGACCCGACCAAGGTGCGGGCGGTGCTGGACTGGGAGATGTCGACACTCGGTGACCCGCTGTCGGACGCCGCGCTGATGTGCGTCTACCGGCACCCGATGTTCTCGATGGTGCACTCCGACGCGGCCTGGTCCTCGGACAAGATTCCGCCGATGGACCAGCTGGCCCAGAAGTACTCCGTGGCGGCCGGGCAGCCACTCGATCACTGGGATTTATATCTGGCGCTGGCGTACTTCAAGCTGGCGATCATCGCCGCCGGCATCGACTTCCGCGCCCGCATGGCCGCCGGCGAAGCCGGCCATGACGACCCTGTCGGCGAGGCCGTCGCACCACTCATCGCCGCCGGACTGGCTGCCCTCACCTAGCGCGAGCGCGCGTCCCTTTCTTTACCGCGAGCGTCCGTGTCTGCACGCAACACGCCGGGATATTCGTGCAAAAACGTCGCGCTCGCGGCTGACGAGCGCGACGTTCTTGTGCATAGCGGGCGGCGTGTCGGGTGCAGACACGCACGCTCGCGGGGGAACGAAACTAGAGCCCGGCCTTCAAGTTCTTCCGTGCGGCGAGCCGCAGCTGCAGAATCCGGATGCTCGCGACCGCGAAGGTCAGCAGACCACCCGCGACGGCCGAGAGCAGGATCGCGACACCCTTTTGCATGGTCAGCTGCCAGCCGAAAAGCCGCAGCGTGACGTCGTCGCCGTTCTGCAGGATGAACACCAGCAGCAGGATCAGGATGAGGAAACCGAGGACCAGCGCCGTCCAGAGTGCCGCGGTGCGGGTGAACTTCACCGCCGATTCGGGCGTCTTGGACTTCTTGTCCGGAGTGCCCGGCTTGGGGGACTTGGGCGCGGGCGGTTCGGCGGGCACAGCTGCGGGCTTGGACTCCGGCCCGGTCGGCTCGGGGGTAGACGCGTGATCGCTACTCATACCGTCCATCTTGACGGTTCTGCGGGCCGGATGCCGGGAACTCCGACACCAATTTTCGAATAACGCTAGGGTCGGCCTGAGTGCACGACGCCGGAAGGATGTTCGGGTGGCGCGAATTCTGACCGCTCTGGGGCTGCTGCTCGCTGTCCTGTTGGCGGGCTGTGGCAGTGCGAATCCCCTCGGCGGGGGCAGCATCTCGGGTGATCTCAAGTCGATCGTGGTGGGGTCCGCCGACTTCCCCGAGTCGAAGATCATCGCCGAGATCTATGCGCAGGCGTTGGCGGCCAACGGCTTTACCGTCGGCCGTCAGTTCGGTATCGGCAGCCGCGAGACGTACGTCCCTGCGGTGAAGGACCATTCGATCGACCTGATCCCCGAATACACCGGCAATCTCCTGCAGTACTTCGACCCGAAGACCAAGGCCACCGCCGCCGGTGACGTCGAATTGGCGCTCGCGCGAGCGCTTCCGGGCGACCTGTCGATCCTGACTCCCTCGCCGGCCGAGGACACCGACACGGTCGCGGTGTCCGCGGAGACCGCGAAGAAATGGAATCTCAAGACCATCGGTGACCTGGCTCAGCACTCGGCCCAGGTGAAATTCGGTGCCCCGTCGGAGTTTCTGCAGCGGACCGAGGGCCTGCCGGGATTGAAAGCCAAGTACGGCCTCGACATCGCACCGTCCAACTTCATCGCCATCAGCGACGGCGGGGGACCGGCCACCGTGCGGGCGCTCGTCGACGGGACCGTCACCGCGGCAGATATTTTCAGCACCTCGCCGGCCATCGTGCGGAACAACCTGGTGGTGCTCGAGGATCCGAAGCACAACTTCCTGGCCGCCAACGTGGTGCCGCTGGTGGCGTCGCAGAAGAAGTCCGATCTGCTCAAGACGGTGCTCGACGGCGTCAGTGCGAAACTCACCACGAAGGCACTGATTGACATGAACACCGCGGTCTCCGGAAACAGCGGCGTCGACGCCGACCAGGCCGCCAGAAAATGGGTCCAGGACAATGGATTCGACAAGCCGGTGAGCCGATGATCACCTTCGACAAGGTCACCAAGAGCTACGGCAGCGCGGTCGCCGTCGACGAACTGAGCCTCGAGATCGCCGAGGGGACACTGTCGGTGTTCGTCGGGCCGTCCGGGTGCGGCAAGACCACCTCCATGCGAATGATCAACCGGATGATCGACCCCACCTCCGGAACCCTGACCGTCGACGGTGCCAACGTCGCCACCGTCGACCCGGTGCGGCTGCGCCTCGGTATCGGCTACGTGCTGCAGAGCGCCGGCCTCATGCCGCACCTCAAAGTGGTCGACAACGTCGCCACCGTGCCGGTCCTCAAAGGCGAATCACGCCGCAGTGCAAGGAAAAAAGCGCTGGGCGTGCTGGAGCGCGTCGGGCTCGACGTCAAGCTAGCCGACCGCTACCCGGCTCAGTTGTCGGGCGGGCAGCAGCAGCGGGTCGGAGTGGCAAGGGCGCTGGCTGCCGACCCGCCGATCCTGTTGATGGACGAACCGTTCAGCGCCGTGGACCCCGTCGTCCGCGAAGATCTGCAGACCGAAATCCTGCGACTGCAAAGCGATCTGCGCAAGACCATCGTCTTCGTCACGCACGACATCGATGAGGCCGTCAAACTGGGCGACCGCGTCGCGGTGTTCGGACCCGGCGGCACCCTGCAGCAGTACGACGCACCGCAACGCCTGCTGTCCAACCCCGCCAACGAGTTCGTCGCGGGCTTCGTCGGCGCCGACCGCGGCTATCGCGGCCTGCAGTTCCGGGACGCCGACGGACTCAAGCTTCGCGACATCCGCACCGTCGCCGAACCGGCAGTCGACGCGCTTGACCTCACCGACGGCCAATGGGCCCTGGTGGTCAACGCCGACGGCACGCCGTACGCGTGGATCAACGCCCACGGTGTGGGTCTGCACCGGCACGGAAAGTCCTTGTACGACAGCACCATCGCCGGTGGCTCGCTGTTCCGGCCGGACGGCACGCTGCGGCTGGCGCTCGACTCGGCCCTGTCGTCCCCGTCGGGTCTGGGGGTGGCGGTCGATGAGCGGGGCCGCGTCGCCGGCGGTGTGAGCCTCGATGACGTGCTGGCAATAATCAAGAGCGGCAAGGGTGAGCAGTGCGATACCTGCTGAATCACCTGGAAGGCGCGTGGCTGCTCACGCAGATACACCTGCGGCTGGCCCTGCTGCCGCTGCTCATCGGCGTGCTGATCGCCGTGCCGCTGGGCGCCTATGTGCGGCAGCGGCCGCGGCTGCGCCGGTTCAGCACCATCACCGCCAGCATCGTCTTCACCATCCCGTCGCTGGCGCTGTTCGTGGTGCTGCCGTTGATCATCCCGACGCGGATTCTCGACGAGGCCAACGTTCTGGTCGCCCTGACGCTCTACACCGTCGCCCTGCTGATGCGGACCGTGCCCGAGGCGCTCGACGCGGTGCCCGCGGATACCCGGGAAGCGGCCACGGCGATGGGCTACCGGCCGCGCACCCGGTTCCTGAGAGTCGAACTGCCGCTGTCGATTCCGGTCCTCACGGCAGGGATGCGGGTGGTCGCCGTCACCAACATCTCGATGGTGTCGGTGGGTTCGGTGATCGGCATCGGCGGGCTGGGCACCTGGTTCACCGAGGGGTATCAGGCCGACAAGAGTGACCAGATCATCGCCGGCATCATCGCGATCTTCGTGCTGGCGGTGATCGTCGACCTCGTCATCCTGAGCGTCGGACGCCTGGCCACCCCCTGGACCCGGGCGAAGGCGCCGGCATGAACTTCCTGCACCAGGCCCTCGCCTACATCTTCACCGCGGCGAACTGGACCGGCCCGGCGGGTCTCGGCATGCGGATGCTGGAACACCTGGAGTACACCGGAATCGCGGTGCTCTGCAGTGCGCTCGTCGCCATCCCGGTGGGCATGTACGTCGGGCACACCGGCCGCGGTACGGCCCTGGTGGTCGGCGGCGTCAACGCCCTGCGCGCCCTGCCCACCCTCGGCGTCCTGCTGCTCGGCGTCCTGCTGTGGGGACTGGGACTGGTCCCGCCGACTGTCGCGCTGATGCTGCTGGGCATTCCGCCCCTTCTGGCTGGGACGTATGCCGGGATCGCCAACGTCGATCCGGTGGTGGTCGACGCCGCCCGCGCCATGGGCATGACCGAGCGTCAGGTGCTGCTGCGCACCGAGGTGCCCAATGCCATGCCGCTGATCGTCGGCGGGCTACGGACTGCGACGCTGCAAGTGGTGGCGACCGCGACCGTCGCCGCGTACGCGAGCCTGGGCGGGCTGGGCCGGTTCCTGATCGACGGCATCAAGGTGCGCCAGTTCTACCTCGCCCTCGTCGGTGCCCTGCTCGTGGCAGCTCTCGCGCTGGCTCTCGATGCCGCCTTGGCGTTGGCTGTGCGGGTCTCGCGGCCGGGTCCGGCCGGAGTTGCAATCGTGACTGCGAAGCCGGGCCTTCGTCGCCTACGGTAGACGGGTGAGCGCACCGCAGTCCGATGCCAGCCCCGAAGCTGCAGAACCCGCCTGGCCGGCGATTCTGACCTGGCGCGCGCAGGATGTGTCGCGCATGGAGTCGGTCCGGGTCCAGTTGTCCGGCAACAGGATCAAGGCCTACGGCCGCATCGTGGCCGCGGCCACAGACATACATCCGGCGTTCAGCGCGTCCTATGACCTGGTGACCGACGAGAGCGGCGCGACCAAGCGCCTGTCGCTCACCGTCACCCTCGCGCAGCGCGAGCGGCAGCTGTCCATCGCGCGTGACGAAGAGAACATGTGGCTGGTGCAGGACCACCAGAACCAGGCCCGGCGGGCGGCCTACAACGGCGCCCTGGACGTCGACGTCGTCTTCAGCCCGTTCTTCAACGCGCTGCCCATCCGGCGTACCGGCCTGCACAACCGCACGGCGTCGGTGTCGCTGCCTGTCGTCTACGTCCGGGTGCCGGATCTGACGGTCGAATCCGTCACCATCGGCTACAGCAGCGACGGGCCGGGCAAGCCGATCAAGCTGGACTCACCGGTTGCCGACACCGCGATCACCGTCGACGATGACGGCTTCATCCTCGACTACCCCGGACTGGCAGAGCGGATCTGATCACCCCGCCCGCGCGGCCTTGGGCAGCCAGCTCTTCGCGCCAGCCCTCGGCCCCGATGGTCGTCGCGAGGATCTGTGGCCGGCTGAAGTTGTCGTAGCGCACCCGCGCGGCATGGCCGCCTTCCACCAGCTCGGCCACCGATTGGGCCTCGACCAGCGACGAGCGGGCCTGGCTCAGCAGTTCCATGGCCCGGTCGAGCATCACCGTCAGCTCGGTCGCGTTGGCCTCGCACATGGCCCGGACCAGGTCGGGCGCGGTGGCCGCGACCCGGGTGCCGTCCCGGAACGATCCCGCGGCCAGCGCGAATGCCAGCGGCACCTCACCGGCGGTCGCGGCCAGGGCCTCGGCCAGCAGGTGCGGCAGATGCGAGATCGCGGCCGCCGCGGCGTCGTGTTCGTCCGAGCGCGCGGGCACGATCACCGCGCGGCAGTCCAGCGCCAGATGCATCACCTGGGTCCACACCTCGGGGTCGACGTGGTCGTCGACGCTCACCACCCACGGTGCCCCGGCGAACAGATCCGCGGTGCCGGCCGTCCAGCCGGAACGTGCGGTGCCGGCCATCGGGTGTCCGCCGACGAATCGGTCGAGCAGGCCGTACTCCTGAACCTGTTGCAACACATTGCCTTTGACGCTCACCACGTCGGTGAGCGGGCAGTCCGCGGCGTCGTCGCGGATGTGCTCGAGCATGATCGGCAGCGCGGGCACCGGCACCGCCAGGACGATCAGCGCCTCGGTCGACGCGGCGCGCTTCAGCGCGGCCGTGAGATCCTCGGTCGCATCGAAGCCGTCGGCCGTCGCCGCCCGGACCGCATCGATCGAGCGGTTGTATCCGAACACCTCGCGGCCCGCGGCCTGTCCGGCCCGCATCAGCGAACCGCCGATGAGCCCCATACCGAGCACACACACCGGAGTTGTCACCTTCCAAGGTTTGCATACGGCCCCGGTCTGGTACATATGGGACCGCTGGTCAAGTGGCAGAGTGCGGACTAGCGTTATCCGCATGGGAGTACAGCGCGCGCAGGCACAGCAGCAGGTTGCCGATCTCCCCGACGGCTTCGGAGTCGCGGTCGTCCGGGAGGACGGCGCATGGCGTTGCGTCCCGCTGAAACGGGCCGCGCTGGTCGACCTGGCCGCCGCCGAGACCGAGCTTCGTGAACTACGTTCCGCCGGTGCGGTTTTCGGCCTCCTGAACGTCGACGACGAGTTCTTCGTGATCGTCCGCCCGGCCCCCTCCGGGGCCCGGCTGTTGCTGTCGGACGCCACCGCGGCGCTGGACTACGACATCGCGGCCGACGTGCTGGAGAAGCTGGACGCCGACCTGAGCCTGGAAGAGCTCGAAGAGGACGACCCGTTCGAGGAAGGCGACCTCGGGCTGCTGGCCGACCTGGGTCTGCCCGAGGCGGTGCTCGGCGTGATCCTCGCCGACGACGAGTACGCCGACGAACAACTCAGCCGCATCGCCCAGGAGATGGGCTTCAACGACGAACTCGTGGCGGTATTGGACAAGCTGGGGCGGTGAGCTCCGCTGATGAACGGCTGATCCGCCTGGCGCTGGAGGCCGCTGAACTCGCCGGTGCCGACGACGTCCCGATCGGTGCGGTGGTCTTCTCTGCTGACGGGGTCGAGCTGGCCCGGGCCGCCAATGCGCGCGAATCCCTGGGTGACCCGACCGCGCACGCGGAAATCCTGGCGCTGCGCGCGGCTGCCGCGGTCCACGGCGACGGCTGGCGGCTGGAGGGTGCGACGCTGGCCGTCACCGTCGAGCCGTGCACCATGTGCGCCGGCGCGCTGGTGATGTCCCGGGTGGCCCGCGTGGTGTTCGGGGCGTGGGAACCCAAGACCGGCGCCGTCGGCTCGCTGTGGGACGTGGTCCGCGACCGCCGGCTGACGCACCGGCCCGAAGTTCGCGGCGGGGTCCTGGAGGCCGAGTGCGCGGCGCTCATGGAGGGGTTCTTCGCCCGGCAGCGCTGATTTCCAGGATTCCTCGCTGCCACATCAGAGAAGTACGTGAGTTCAGTCGAATGGGCGATCAGCCTGTTGCGACTGAAACCAGGGACCTGTCGCAGCGGGAAAAGGTACCTGGTTTCAGTCAAAGCGGCTTCGAGCGTCCAGTGAGTGAAGCTACGGACTTTCTGGCCCGAGGCCCGTGCGGGTAGTCCCAAAGGCACCCAACTAGAGCTCAGGTCACGGACGCAAGCCTCGTTTCGGCGTCACGCGACCAGCGATTAGGGACTGGGGCCCGGGTTCGGTAAGCTGCCACACGGTGGCGTGTCCGAGCGGCCTAAGGAGCACGCCTCGAAAGCGTGTGTGGGGTAACCCCCCACCGAGGGTTCAAATCCCTCCGCCACCGCCATAGAGCCCCTCACCTGTCACCGCAGGTGAGGGGCTTTTTTGCGACCAGCAGGAGCCCGCGCGCTGAGATCCGGGAAACACAAAGGCCAGGCGCCCATCTCGGGTGCCTGGCCTATGTGATCAGGAACTAGCGGCCGAAGGTGAAGGCCGAGCCGCCGTTGACGTTGGAGCCGCCGACCGGGGTCGCGACGCCGGCGCCGGAGTTGCTGCCGGCCTGGACGCCGTCGGGGCCGATCTCACCGGAGGTGCCGGTGTTGAAGCCGCTGCCGCCGACCGGGGTGTTGACGGCCGCGCCGCCGCCGGTACCGCCACCGAACGTCGGGATGAAGTCGGCCGGGGCAGGCGCGGCGAACTCGTTGGCGGCGCCGGCGTTGAAGCCGCTGCCACCGAACGGCGTGTTCACACCCGCGCCGCCGCCGGCGTTGGCGCCGCCGCCGAAGTTCGGGATGAAGTCAGCCGGGTTGGGCACGTTGAAGTCGGTGGACGCACCGGTGTTGAAGTTGCTGCCGCCGAGCGGGGTGTTGATCGCCGCGCCGGTGTTGGTGTCGAAGCCCGCACCACCGAAGCCGGCGTCGGTGCCCGTGGCGGTGTTGAACTCACCGCCGCCGAGCGGCGTGTTCACACCGGCGCCGCCGCCCGCGTTGCTGGAGGCATCGAAGGGGTGCCAGAAGGGGTTCTCCACGCCGAAGCCGGCGCCGCCACCGGCGTTGCCGTTGCCGATCGGGGTAGCGACCGCGGCGCCGGTTTCACCGGAAACCTCGTCGTCGGCCCAAGCCGGGGCCGCGACGGCGAGCGGGACCAGCGCCAGGGCCGATGCCGCAGCAAATCCGATCAAACGTCCTGAGTTGCGCATTAGTGATACTCCAATCATGGTTCTCTCGCGTGTGGCCAGGTGAACCTACTGGGTCGTACTCGGTTCCTCCGACCACTACCCTGGTATCGCCGGCCACGGCGCATCCGTTACAGCAGTGAACCAGCTGGTTAACACGCCATGATTTGCTGTCAGTCTCGATTTGATCACTCGTGCTGTGAATATGCTGGCAGTTGACGCTGGCGCCGGTCTTGCTGGCGGGCGGCCCGCTAGTCGTCGAGCAAAACCGCGGCCTCGTACCAGTGGCACAGCAGCAACGCCATCTCGACGTCCAGCCGGTCGTCGCCGAGCGGCCGTCCCCGCCGTTCCAGCGCCCGCCCGACGCGGTACTTGACGGTGTTGAAATGCACCACCAACTCGTCGGCCGCGGCTGTGTAGCTACCGCCGTGTCGCAGGAACACCTGCAAGGTCTCCCGCAGCCGGGCGTCATTGGCACCGGTCCCGGCCAGTGGCCCGAGGACCGTGTGGACGAACTCCCGTGCGTCATCCTGGTTCTCGCCCAGCAGCGCGGCCGCGGCAAAGCCCGGGTCATCGGCCGCGGTGACACCCGTCAGGTCCGCCGTCACCGCGACACTGTGCGCGCGCAGGGCCTGCCGGTGCGACCGGCGGAAGCCGTCGACGCCCGGCAGCGGGGTGCCGACGGCGACGGCAGGGGCGCTCGGCTGGGAGTCCGTGAACTGTCGCAGCTGTGCGGACGCGCCGTCCGCGGTGGCGCCCGACAACGGCAGCCAGCCCCAGCCGGTCCGCTGATCGGCGGCCAGGAACAGCGGACTTCCCTGGGTGCCGACATGATCGGCGGCCGCGCGCAGGAACTGTTCGAGTCTGGCCAGCGCGTCGTCGTGCCCGGTGACCTGGCCACTACCCGCGGGCCACCACAGCACCACGGCCAGATGATGGCGGCGCATCGGATAGCGGATCGCGGCCGTGACGGCTTCGGGGTCGGAGTCGTTGCCGGACAACACTTCCCGCACCCGCAGCGCCTGTGTGCTGTTGCGGTTGGCGAGCCAGCGGTCGCGCTCGTCCTCGTAGACCGTGACGACCTGCTGTGAAATCCAGTCGATGTAGCGGAACGTCACCGACGTCATGCGCTCGTAGATGGCCAGGCAGGTCTGGGGCGCGAACCCGGCGCGGTTGATCTCCTCGGCCGCGACGTCGAGCACGAGCGCGTGGCCGATGCGGTAGGCACGCGTGAGGGCGTTCATCGGTACCCCGCGCTGCGCGAGCCGGCGCGCGTACTCGAGGGCAGCGGTTGGCGCTTCGATGTTTTCCAGAGATATGTCGTAGCGCAGCGCGTGGAAGATGGTCTCGACGTTGCCGCCGACACTGGCGCGGAGCAGTTCGATGATCTCGGGGTCGCCGCGCAGTTCGGTGATATCGCTGGCCAGACGGTGCCCGACCGAGCGCGCGACCTCGGCCTGGCGCGCGATGAGGCGGGTCATGATCGTGGTGTTGGCCTCGCTGACCGCCTGATCCATGTGCCGACTGTAGAGCCAGAGTTTGTGTCGAGCGTACAAATCGGCCGACAAAGTTGATCGGCGCACGACGGAGTGGTGCACACCACAAACTCCTACTTTTATGGCATGAACCTCGCCACCCTGCCCGACCGTCGCGCTGCCGCGGCGCCCCACGCACCGGCCGTCGCGGACGACCAGACCGACCTCGACAATGGCGCATTTCTCGATGCCGTTCAGCGCGCCGCCGGGGCGCTGCATCAGCGCGGTGTGCGCGCCGGCGATGTCGTCGGCATCATGCTCCCGAACCGCGCGGCCTTCGTTGTCGCGCTGTTCGCCACCTGGCGGCTCGGCGCCGTCGCGACGCCCATCAGCCCGACCCTGGTGCCTGCCGAAGTCGCCTATCAGGTGACCGACGCCGGCGCGGTCGTGCTCGTCGTCGACCGTGACGTCGACTCCGACGTCACAGTGCTGCACGTCGACGACATGGGTGGCGAGCCCCGCACCGCCGATCCCGTGGCCGGCAACGACGATGACCTGGCCCTGCTGATCTACACCAGCGGCACGACCGGACGGCCCAAGGGCGTCATGCTCGACAACGCCAACCTGAATGCCATGTGCGCCATGGTGATCGAGGGCTTCGAGCTGACCGACGCCGACCACAGCCTGCTCATCCTGCCTCTGTTCCACGTGAACGGCATCGTTGTCAGCGTGCTGTCGCCGCTGCTCGCGGGTGGCCGCACCACCATCGCCGGCCGGTTCAACCCGGAGACCTTCTTCGCCCGACTGGAATCCAGCCGCGCCACCTACTTCTCCGCGGTGCCAACCATTTACACCATGCTGCTGGGTCTGCCGCCCGAGGTGCAGCCCGACACCTCCGCGGTGCGGTTCGCCGTGTGTGGCGCCGCGCCGGCCAGCATCGAACTGCTGGAGGGTTTCGAAAAGCGTTACGGCATCCCACTGGTCGAGGGCTACGGGCTGTCCGAGGGCTCGTGCGCCAGCACCGGCAACCCATTGAACGGGCCGCGCAAAGTCGGCACCGTCGGAATCCCGTTGCCGGGACAGGAGATTCGCATCGTCGACCTGGCCGGTGCCGAGGTCCCGCAGGGTGAGCTCGGCGAAGTGGTGATCAAGGGCCCCAACGTCATGCGCGGCTACCTGAACCGCCCCGAGGAGACCGAGAAGACGCTGAAGGACGGCTGGCTGCACACCGGCGACGTCGGGCGGTTCGACGAGGACGGCTACCTGGTCCTGGTCGACCGGGCCAAGGACATGATCATCCGCGGCGGCGAGAACATCTACCCCAAGGAGATCGAGACGGTCGTGCACCAGCTCGCCGGGGTCGCAGAGGCCGCCGTGGTCGGACGCGCGAGCGGGCTCTACGGCGAAGAGCCGGTGCTGTTTGTCTCCGCACACCCCGGTGCCGAACTCGACGTCGACAGCATTGCCGCGCACCTGCAGGCGTCGCTCTCGAAATACAAACTGCCCGTGGATATCACAGTTCTCGAGACGCTGCCGAAAAATCCCGTCGGCAAGATCGACAAGCCGTCCCTGCGCAAAACCCTCACCGCCGCCGATCCGCGAATCTAGCCTGATACCAGCAAAGGAGCTCACGTCATGGGATTCATCGAACCGACCTTGCCGAAGGTCGACCTGGAAGAGTTTCTCCGGATGCCGCTGCGCGAGCGGTTGCGAATCATGTGCCTCAAATGGGTGGACGAGGGGTACGGCGCGCCGCGCATGATCCACGTCCTCTACATCGTCAAACTTGTGTTCTTCTATGCCATCGGCGGTGTCGCGATCGCCACGTGGACGTCGCACTTGCCGGCGTTCTGGCACGTCTCGCAGTGGTGGGACCAGCCGATCGTGTACCAGAAGGTGATCCTGTGGACGGTGCTGCTCGAGCTCATCGGGTTCGCGGGCTCCTGGGGCCCGCTGGCCGGTAAGACCAAGCCGATGACGGGCGGCTTCCGATTCTGGGCCAAGCCCAACACCATTCGGCTACGGCCATGGAAGGCGGTGCCGTTCACGAACGGCGACCGGCGTACCTGGTTCGACATCGTCGTGTATCTGGCTTTGATGGCGACCGTGTTCGTCGCCATGGTATTGCCCGGCGTGCCCAGCGAATCACTGGCGAAAGCACTGCCGGACAACATTTCCGGACTGGTCGACCCGGCCCTTTTCGTCGCGCCGATCATCCTGTTCGTGCTGATCGGGCTGCGCGACAAGACGATCTTCCTGGCCGGCCGCGGTGAGCAGTACCTGCCCGCGCTGATCTTCTTCGCCACGCTGCCGTTCGTGAACATGATCATCGCCGGCAAGCTGCTGATCGGCACGGTGTGGTTCTGGGCCGGCGTCTCGAAGTTCGGTCTGCACTTCACCAACGTCATCCCGCCGATGGTGAGCAACAGCCCCGCGATCCCGTTCAAGTGGCTCAAGCGGGCCCACTACCGCAACTTCCCCGAGGATCTGCGCCCGTCGCACCTGGCCACCTTCATGGCCCACGGGCCCGGCAGCATCGTGGAAATCGCAGCGCCGCTGGCCCTTCTGTTCTCACCGTGGCCGTGGCTGTCCATCGCGGCCGCCGCCATCATGGTCAGCTTCCACTTGTTCATCATCTCGACGTTCCCGCTCGCGGTGCCGGTGGAATGGAACGTGCTGTTCGCGTACGCCACGATCTTCCTGTTCCTGGGCTTCCCGAACCAGGACGGCTACGCGGTGTGGGACATGAGCCCCGGTTGGCTGGCCATCGTGCTCGCCGCGGCGCTGTCGTTCTTCCCGATCCTCGGCAACCTGCGCCCCGACCTCGTGTCGTTTCTGCCGGCCATGCGGCAGTACGCCGGCAACTGGGCCTCGGCGGTGTGGACCTTCACGCCCGGTGCCGAGGAGAAGCTGAACCGCGTCACCCGGTCGTCGCCCAACTCGGCCGACCAGTACGTCGCCTTCGGCTGGGACCCACTCACCGCCGAGGTGTTCACCCAGCAGGTGACCGCGTGGCGGGCCATGCACAGCCAGGGCCGCGGGCTGTACTCGGTGCTGCTGAAGTGCCTGCCCGACATCGACACCCGCGTCGTGCGGGAAGGCGAGATGTCCTGCAACACCATCATCGGCTTCAACTTCGGTGACGGGCACCTGTACAATGAGGATCTGATCCGGGCCATCCAGTCAGAGGCGCAGTTCGAGCCGGGCGAGTTCGTCATCGTCTGGGTGGAGTCGCAGCCTATCCACAAGATGACGCAGGAGTACAAGGTGATCGATGCGGCGCTGGGCGTCATCGAGCGTGGCACGTGGAACGTCAAGGACCTGGTCGACGAGCAGCCGTGGCTGCCCAACGGGCCGATCCCGCTCAACGTCACCTGGCAGCGGGCCGGAGCCCTGCACTGATGAGCACCGCGGTTGTGGTCGGCGCCGGGCCCAACGGGCTCGCCGCCGCCATCACCTTGGCCGCCAAGGGCATCGACGTCACGGTGCTGGAGGCGACCGATCGAATCGGCGGCGGCATCCGTTCGAGTGAGTACGTCCTGCCGGGCCTGGTGTTCGACGACTGCGCGGCCATCCACGTGATGCCGGCGGGCTCCAAGTTCATCAAAGACCTCGGCCTGGATCGCTATGGCCTGCAGTGGAAGTGGACCGACGTCGACTGCGTCCACCCGCTCGACGACGGTACCGCCGGCGCCCTCTATCGTTCGGTCGAGACGACGGCGGCCGGACTCGGGGCGGACGGAGCCCGCTGGCAGCTGCTGTTCGGTGGACCGTCGCGCGGGTTCGACAAGCTGTCCGACGACATCATGGGGCCGCTGGTCCGGGTGCCGCGACATCCATTGGGGCTGGCCCGATTCGGGGCGCCGACGGTGCTGCCCGCGGCAGCGCTGGCCCGGATCTTCCGCACACCGCAGGCCCGGGCATTGTTCGGGGGTGTTGCCGCACATACCTTTCAGCCGCTGCACCACCCGCTCACCTCGGCGATCGGGCTAGGGATCATCACTGCCGGGCATGCCAACGGCTGGCCGGTGGCCGCCGGCGGATCGCAGGCGATCACCAACGCGTTCGAAGCGGTGCTGACCGAACTGGGCGGCAAGATCGAGACGGGCGTGCGGATCACCGCGGGGTCCCAGTTGCCGCCGGCCGACATCACTGTCTTCGATCTGTCGCCCACCGCGATCGCCGGGATTCTGGGGGACCGGTTACCCGAGCGGGTGCGCCGCGCCTTCGGTCGATTCCGTTACGGTCCAGGCGCTTTCAAGGTCGACTTCGCGGTGGATGGTGACATTCCGTGGACCAACGCGGCGGCCCGCCGCGCCGGCACCGTGCACCTGGGTGGCGATTTCGCCGAGATCGCCTCGACGGAACGGGACATCCACGCGGGCCGGATGCCGCAGCGCCCCTTCGTGCTGGCATTCCAGCAGTACCTGGCCGACCCTGGCCGTTCCGTCGGGACCGTCAACCCCGTCTCCACGTATGCCCATGTGCCCAACGGCTTCAGTGGCGACGCCACCGAGGCGATCATCGCGCAGATCGAACGCTTCGCTCCCGGATTCTGTGAGCGCATCGTCGGGCAGGCCGTGCGGTCCACCACCGAGATGTCGGTGTACAACCCGAATTACGTGGGTGGCGACATCAACACCGGTGCGAAGGACATCCGGCAGCTGGCCTTCGGGCCGCGAACGACGTTGTCGCCGTACACCATCGGGGTTCCCGGCATGTACATCTGCTCGGCGGCCACGCCGCCGGGTCCTGGCGGGCACGGTATGTGCGGGGCCAACGCCGCCGCCGTCGCACTGGCTCGGTTGGGGCGCTAGCTACACGTTCACCGCGATGGTGTGCATCTCCCAGATGAGCACTTCTGTGCCGTCGGCGCCCGCGGTGATGCGCTGCCCGCCGGTCGCGGTGAGTCGCACGGCATCACCGGTGCCCAGCAGACCGGAGCCTTCGAACTCGGCCGCTCCGCGGGTGACGAAGACGTGGCCGTACGGTGCGTCCGGCACCTGTACGGTGCTACGGGCATCCAGCCGCGCGACGTGCAAAGTGGCATAGCTGTTGCCGAAGGTGATGGCGGCGTCGTCCCGGTACTTGCGCATGCCGGATGCCATGGGAATCAACGTGTTTCCGGCGAGCTCGGCGCTGATGTCGGCTTCCTGGTAACTGGGCGCGCCGCCGAGATCTTCCGGCGGAATCCACATCTGGACGACCCGCAGGGGCTGACGGTCCTGCCGCCCGGCGCCGTTGCGCTCCGAGTGCCGCAGGCCGGTGCCCGCACTCATCCGCTGCGCCAGACCGGGGTAGATGGTGCTCTCGTTGCCCAGCGAATCCTTGTGCACCAGTGAGCCTTCGAGTACCCAGGTGATGATCTCCATATCTCGGTGGTCGTGCGCGTCGAAGCCCTCACCGGGGTCGACGGTGTCCTCGTTGTTGATCATCAGCAGGCCGTGCGCGTTGGCCGCCAGATCGAAGTTGCCGGTCGCCGGGAACGACTGCCACGATTCCAGCCACTCGTTGCGCCAGTGCCAGCGTTCGTCAGCGCGGATGACGCGAATTGCCGAAGTCACCGCTCAATTCTGGCAGGCGGGGGTCGGATGCGAGGTGCACCATGGACGCATGAGCCGCCGGCTGCTGTGGGCACTGAGTGCCGTCATGCTCGTCTTCGCGCTGCCGGCGCTCGCCGGCTGCGGCACGCGCCCGGCCTCCGGTGCCCCGACAAACGCGTCGAGTCAGTCGGTGCAGTCCGGTGGCCTGACCCGCACCTTCCACCTCTACCGGCCCGACGGGCTCAGCGGCCCGGCACCGCTGGTCGTCATGCTGCACGGCGGGTACGGCGACGGGGCGCAGGCCGAGCGCGCCTACAACTGGGACGCCGAGGCCGACGCCGGCCGGTTCGTCGTCGCCTATCCCGACGGCATGGATCGCGCCTGGAACGCCGGGACCTGTTGCGGGATACCGAAGAACCGCGACATCGACGACGTCGGGTTCATCACCGCCATGGTCGGTGTGATCGAAGCGCAGCTGCCCATCGATCCGGCCCGGGTCTACGTCGCCGGGATGTCCAACGGCGCGATGATGGCGCTGCGCCTCGCGTGCCAGACGGACCTGTTCGCCGCGGTCGCCCCCGTCGCCGGGACGCTGTTGACCGACTGTTCGCACGCCGCACCGACCTCGGTGCTGCAGATCCACGGGACCGCCGACGACCGCGTCCCGTTCGACGGCGGGCCGGGCAAGGCCCGGACGCTCACCGGTGCGCCCAACGTCGACGGGCCGTCGGTGCCCGCGGTAAACGCGACGTGGCGGGGCATCGACGCGTGCGGTGCTCCGGTGACATCGACTGCCGGCGCCGTGACGACACAGGCCGCCGACTGTCCCGGCGGCCGCACCGTCGAACTCATCAGCATCGCCGGCGCCGGCCATCAGTGGCCCGGCGGCGTCCCGAGCCCGTTGGCGCAACGACTTGGCGACCTGCCGCCGCCGTCGACGGCGCTGAACGCGACCGACGTCATCTGGCGGTTCTTCGACGCGCATCATCGCTGAAACCACGCCGGTGTACGGAATGTCGAATGGGCACACGCAAAATCCCCAGATTGTCCGAGCGTTGAACTGTGTCCCGGCGCACACTAGGGCCGTGACCGCCGACGGTGAGGTGAGATGAGCAGACATTGGCGGGTTGCCCTCGTCCAGGCCAGCCCACTGCAGGGCGACGATCCGGTGGCCGAACTGACTGCGGAGCTCGCGACGATCCGCGCTGAGCACCCGGACACCCAGATGGTGGTGTTCCCCGAGATTCACCTGCTCGGCGCGAGCGACGGCGCCGACCACCCTGCGGCCTATTTCGACGCGGTTGCCGAGCCGCTCACCGGACCGCTCGTGCAGCGGCTCGGCGCCGTGGCCGCCGACGCCGGCGTCTGGCTGGTGCCCGGTTCGATCGCCGAGCGCGGCGACGACGGCCGGGTCTACAACACCGCTCTCGTCTTCGACCCCGACGGTCGTCTGGTCTCGTCGTACCGCAAGGTGTTCCCGTGGCGCCCGCACGAACCGTGGGCATCCGGCGCTGGTTTCACGACCTTCGATGTACCCGGTGTCGGCCGGATGGGCGTCAACATCTGTTATGACAGCTGGTTCCCGGAGGCGACCCGGCAGATCGCGTGGCTCGGCGCGGAGGTCGTGTTCAACATCGTCAAGACGACGTCCGACGACCGCGCGCAGGAACTCGTCCTGGCCCGCGCCAACGCGATTACGAACCAGGTCTACTACCTCAGCGTCAACGCCGCCGGGCCACTCGGGCGCGGGCAGAGCATCTACGTCGGACCCGAGGGTGAGGTACTTGCTGAGGCGGCCCACGCCGAGCCGGAGGTCACGTATCTGACGATCGACCTCGACCGGGTGACGGCGGTGCGGACCCATGGCACCGCCGGGGTCAACCGGGTGTGGGAACAGCTGCACGCCGATGACGACCCCATCGAACTGCCCGTCTACGGCGGCCAGCTCGTGCACCAGCGGTGGCAGCCGCAGACCGTCAACCCCGAAGGACGCTCATGACCGAAACCGCGCAGCAGACCGGCGAGGCCGGCCACCTCAACGCCACCCTCGGCCTGGGTGGCGTGACGCTGTTCGGCCTCGCCTACATGGCGCCGATCATCGTCCTGGGCATCTTCGGCGTGATCGCCGAGGCGTCCGCGGGCGCCAGCGCGGGTTCCTATCTGCTGGCCACCGTGGCCATGCTGTTCACCGCCGCGAGCTACGCGAAGATGTCGGTGCACTATCCGGTCGCGGGCTCGTCGTACACCTACGTCCGCAAGGCGCTGGATTCGCGGCTCGGGTTCCTGGTCGGCTGGACGATCCTGCTCGACTACCTGTTCCTGCCGCTGGTCATCTGGTTGATCGGCGCCGCGTACCTGACCGGTGAATTCCCGTCGGTACCGGCGTGGGTGTGGATCGTGCTCTTCATCGTTCTGACGACCGCGCTGAACATCCTCGGACTCAAGGTGGCCGACAAGGCCAATCTGGTCCTGATGGCCCTGCAGTTCCTGGTGATCGCCCTGTTCGTCGGTTTCGCGGTGGCCCACATGGTCTCTCACCACGGCGCCGGCTCGCTGCTGTCCGGCACACCGTTCAGCGGCACCGGCGGTTTCTCCGCGATCGCCGCGGGCGCGGCCATCGCGGCGTACTCGTTCCTCGGGTTCGACGCCGTTAGCACGCTCACCGAGGACACCAAGAATCCGCAGCGCAACATCCCGCGCGCCATCATGCTCGTCGCGCTCATCGGCGGCGTGGTCTTCGTCGCGGTCGCCTACGTCCTGACGCTCGTCCAGCCTGGCGGCACGTTCACGAATGCCGATTCGCTCGCCGCCGACACCGCCCGGACCATCGGCGGGGCGCTGTTCGCCGCGTTCTTCGTGACCGGTCTGATCATCGGCCAGTTCACCTCGGGCCTGGCCGCGCAGGCCAGCGTGTCCCGGCTGCTGTACGCGATGGGCCGAGACTCGGTGTTGCCCAAGAAGTTCTTCGGCAAGCTGTCGCCCCGGTTCTTCACGCCCGTCTTCAACATCGTGCTGTGCGGGCTGATCGGCCTGGGGGCGGTGTTCCTCAGCGTCGCGACGTCGACGTCGTTCATCAACTTCGGCGCCTTCACCGCCTTCACGCTCGTGAACCTGTCGGTGATCGGCTACTTTGTCCGGCATCGCCACGAGAAGCGACTGAATCCCTTGACGTACGTGGCGATTCCGTTGATCGGCGCGATCGTCGACGTCTACCTGCTCACCCAACTCGGCAGTGCGGCACTGACTCTCGGGGTGATCTGGATGGCGATCGGCGTGGTGTACCTACTGGTCCTCACCCGCGGTCTGCGGGTCCCGCCGCCGGAGCTGTCACTGGCTGAGTAGGCGTGCGCTGTTCCTCTCGAGCGGGGCGCAGTGGACGTCGAACCGCCGCGCGACGGTATCCAGGGTGCGCTGCAGGTGCGGACGCCGACGGCGGTGGGTTGCCAGGAACTGGGCCGTCCCGACGAGCTGACGTGGCATCGGATACCACTTCGCGAAGTCCAGCCCGCAGTCCTGAAAAACCTTGGCGGGCAAAGCATCCGTCAAGAGGCTGAGATTGTGCAGCGCCAGCGTCATCAAGGTGTGGGGGAACACCGCGTTGCACTTGCGCCGCAGGTCGATCATGTCGAGCTCGTAGAGCGGCACCTCGGTGAGTTGGCCGGTGAACATCAGATGGGGCAGGAAGTAGCCCATGAACGTCGTCAGATGCAGTGTCGCCGCCCTGCTGTTCAATGACAGCACCCGGCCGCTGGGCGACGCGTAGGGCTCGTACGGCCCCGAACGCTTCAGCAGGTACCCGGTGCAGTTGACGATCCAGCTGTCCGGATCGATCTCCCGGACGGCGCCGCTGCGCAACTGCAGTTCGGTCCGCCCGTCGCGATCGACGGCATCCACGAAATGGTCCATGACAATGTCGGCCAGACCGGCGGCGATGGCGTCGCGCTCCGCCGTCGACAACAACCCGAGCAGGAAATTGCCGGTCTCGGGCGTCACCCACACCCCGCAGCGTTCCCGCCAGCGGCGGGCCACTTCTTCTTCGTTGGTGCCGTCGAACAGCCGCGTCAGGTCGTCGACCAAGGCATTGAACGTCAGTCCACCCCACCATCGCTTGCCGCCGGTCGGGAACAGGCGGTCGCGGTGCGCGAAGTAGGTTCCCGAACCGGCCAGCAGATTCACCTCGCGTCCGGGGTGACGGGTGATCAGTGCGTACGCGGTGTCCATCGCGGTCTTGCCGCTGCCGATCACCCACACCGGCGCGCCGCTGGCGTCGATGTCACCGCCGCGCATGTCGCAGTAGTTCGGTGACACCGAGTGGACGCTGGTGCTGGACACCGGCAGCGGGTCGTTCGGTTCGACGTCGGCTGCGGTGGCCTTGATCAGATGCTTGGCTTCGATGACCATGCTCCGGCCGTCGTCGGAAGCACATTGGATGCGGACCACGCCGTCGGCCTCGGCATCGGATTGCATTGTCCAGCCGTAATATTCGTCCACCGCGATGCGCCGGCGCAGCACGTCGAGGCAATGGTCGAAGTGCGCCAGCACTTCGTGTTTGGTGGCCAGGTGCGACGGTTCGGCGCCCAGTGTCCACCCGATGTTCCCGACGGTGAAGAACGGGTGTGGCTGGTGCAGGCGCACGTAGTCGTAGGTGTCGACCCACATGCCGCCCGGTCGGTGCCGACGGTCCAGCAGGATCACCCGCTGACCCGGCGACAGGTACTGGGAGGTGGTGAAAAGGGCGTTCAGACCGGCGATTCCGGCCCCGACGATGCAGACGTCGCAGCGCTGGATTCCAGGTCCGGTGGTGTCGTTGCCCATGAGGCCTCCTTGTTCCTTGGAAAAAGGCTCCGGCATCGGGCCCGCCGGTGCAATCAGTCGATTGGCGTATTTCCTTGGCGCACTACAGGGATATGGCGAGCAGCGTGCGCACGAGCTCGGCCTGGCGGTGGGTGCCCGTCTTGTCGAAGATGTGTTGCACGTGGGTTCGGACAGTGCCGGCAGACAGGCACATGCTCTCGGCGATGGGCTTGATGCCGTCGCCCTGTATCAGCCTGATGGCCACTGCCGCTTCGGCCGTCGTCAACCCGTACAGGCGGCGCAGCATCTCGGTGTCCGGTTCCGGGTGTCGCTCGGGATCGAGGATGAGCACCAGCGCCCGCGATTCGGCGAGCGGAGCCGTCACGTGCTGGAACGGCAGCACGTGAATCACGTACGGGCGCAGGCCCGATGGGCGCGGGCACAACAGCGAGGTGCCGCCCCGCACCACCGATCCGGTCTGCCCGAGTGCGGCGTTGATGCCGTGGCGCAGCGCTGCGTCGGCGGGCGGGTGCGCGAACTCGAACGAGCCTTCCCGGATGGTCAATCCGTCGTGCCGGCGGACGATGTTCTCGGCCGCGGTGTTCAGGTATCGCACCGACAACGTGCAGTCCACGACGGCCATCCCGATGCGCGTGACGTTGTCCATCGCCGACGAGATGTTCCGGATTTGATGGGTGGCCGCGCTGAGGTCGTGCTGGATGCGCAATGCGCGCTGGAAGTGGGGGACCAGTGCCTCTGTGAGGTGGACGCGGTCCGGGGTGTCGAACGGGTCGGAACGTTTCTCGGTGGCGACGAGCCAGGTGGCAGGCTGCGGTCCATCGGTCAGGCGGACGAACAGCCCGTCGTCGAGTCGGTGCGGCCGCATCCAGTCCATGAGGAACTCTGCCTTCGGCTGCAGCTCGGCGAGTTCCTGGCAGCTGTGCACATACCCGACTGGCCCGTTCTCGACCGCCTCGAGGAGGTAGTCGATGTGGCGGTAGTACTCGGCGTACTCGGCCAGGGCGTCGGTTGGGATGGTGACGCTCTGGGGTGCGCGGCTCACGCCATCGGCCAAGACGAGGGCAGCCCCACCGGTTGCCTCGAACATGGTGTGGAGTTGGGCCATTGTCGCGGTCCATCGCTCTGGCTGGACCGCGGAATCGTAGATCGAGGAGACTACGCGTGAGAAGTCCTCGACCGTGACCACGGCCGACGCTCCCTGAGATGTGTTGCGGTCACGTCTGGCGCCTTTCGCGACGTGATCCCCCCATAAATGGACAGGTGCTGCGGAAATCGTAATTCAAGACCAATGGTATGTAAAGTGTTGGCTGGGTGAGCGCTGAGAGTGGCTCGGCGGCGCCGAGCGTGCGGACAGATCGCGATTAGCGGGGGATCGCGATCTGTGCGCACTGCGCTTCAGGGCTATTCCCAAGCGACTTCACAGCGCATAATCTCCGGTGTGCCAGAAAACCCACGGCTGGGCGTTACTGTGATGGATGAAGTGCATGGTCATGGCGTTTGTTGGATTTGCCCACTGACTGTCGGCAGATAGGCCGAAAGAATGCCGTCCGAGTTGCTGGGCCGTCCGGCCGAAGCCGAGCTCGTCGGCAGTTTTCTCGGTGGCGCGGAGCCCGGGGCGTTGCTGGTCGACGGTGAAGCCGGGATCGGCAAGACAACGGTGCTGCTGTCGGCGGTCGACCGGGCCCGCGAACTGGGATTCACCGTGTTGTTCGCCCGCGCCGCGGACACCGAATCAGCCCTTGCGTACGCGGCGCTCGCAGATCTGCTCGCCGATATCGAACCGGCGACACTGGACTTCTTGCCGGTTCCGCAGCGCCGCGCTCTCGATCGCATTCTGCTTCGCGCCGCCGACGACGGTGCCGGCACCGATCCGCGGGCCGTGGCGGCCGCCTTGCTCGCGGTCATCATGCGGCTGGCCGAACGCGCGCCGGTTCTGCTCGCGCTCGATGACGCCCAGTGGCTCGACACCTCGAGCATCCATGCGATCGCGTTCGTCGCGCGCCGGCTCAGTGGGCCCGTCAAGGTGATCGGCACCGTCCGGACGGCCGTCGGCGCGGACCCGGCACTGTGGCTACAACTGCGCCGGCCCGAGGCGCTGCAACGGATTCGGTTGGGGCCGTTGAGCATCGGTGCCTTGCACGCGGTGCTGTCACATCGGCTGCGGCGCTCGTTCTCCCGGCCGACGATGCTGCGGATCCACGAAGTGTCCGGCGGAAATCCGTTCTATGCCATCGAATTCGCCCGTGGCCCCGCCGAAAACCTGCAGTCCGGCGCGCTGCCGCCGTCCTTGACCGAGTTGGTGCGGCAGCGGGTCGACGGGCTCGAGCCCGACGTGCGTGAGGCGCTCCTGGCGGTCTCGTGCCTGGGCACCCCGACCGCGGAACTGGTCGGGCGGGCGATCGGAGTCGACGCCGACGACGTCTTCGCCAGGCTTGCCGATGCCGAGGCCCGCGGCATCATTGCAGTGGACGGCGCCCGTGTCCGGTTCAGTCATCCGCTGCTGGCGCACGGGGTCTACCGTGCCGCGTCCCCCGCCGCGAGACGTGAAATGCACTGTCGTCTGGCGACTCTCGTCGACCACGCCGAGCTGAAGGCCAGGCATCTGGCGCTGTCCGGCGCACCCGGCGACGCCGAGATGCTGAGCGCGCTGGACGTGGCCGCGGTCGCTGCGCATCGCCGAGGTGCCCCGGCCGCGGCCGCGGAATTCGTCGAGCTGGCGGTCGATCTCGGTGGCGACACCCTGCAGCGGCGAATGATGTTGGGAGCCTTGCACTTCAGTGCCGGTGATGCCGACCGGGCGCGCAGCGTTCTCGGTGACGTCATTGCGTCGGGGCCGCCCGGAGATGTCCGTGCCAGGGCCCTGTTCCTGCTGGGGTTGTTCACGCTGCAGGACGGCAGCACGCGGCACGCCGTGGACCTGTTCCGCGAGGCACTCCACGCCATCGCGAACGATCAGGTGTTGCGCGTCGAAACCTTGGTGCCACTGGCCTTCGCCGAACTCAATCTCGGCCGCGTCGAGCGTGCCGCCGAGTGGGCCACGGAAGCGGTGGCCGCCGCTGATCGGCTGGATGTGTCGCCACTGCGCAGCATCGCGCTGGCCATGAAGGTCCTGGTGGGCTTCCTGTCCGGGCACGGTGTCGATGATGCGGCGATGAGTCGGGTGCTGGAACTGTCGGACCCGGAGTCGGCGCGCGCTTCGCTGATGAATCCCGAGGTGCTGCGGGCCCAGCTGCTGGCCGGGTCCGGCCGGCTCGGTGCTGCCGGCGACCAGCTCTCGGCCATCCGGCGCGAGTACCTCGACCGTGGCGAGGAAGGCCGACTGACATTCGTCGACTTCCACCGTGGTCTCAACGCGATCTGGCAGGGCCGTTTCGCCCAGGCGGCACAGATTGCCGACGAGGCGACGCAACGTGCCCACGAACTCGACCGCGACATACCTCACGCTGTGGGGCTCATGTTGCGGGCAGCAGTGGCCGCGCACACGGGCAAAGAGCATCGGGCTCGAAATGACGCCCTGGCGGCGCTGGACCTCGCCCTGGGTTGTGATTCCGCGTTGGTCGCTGTGTGGCCGCGGACCACACTGGGCTTCTTGGAGGTCTCGCTGGGCAATTACGACAACGCGGTGGCCACGCTCCAACCTCTGCTGCCATCGGTGCCGGCCATGCCACAGGCCACGGAAATCTATGTCACGCCGTTCCTGCCGGACGCCGTCGAGGCATTGATCCAAGTGGGGCGGCGCCGCGAAGCCGGGCCGTTGATCGACGCGCTGGAGAGCAACGGGCGAAGGCTGGACCGGCCGTGGATGCTGGCCTGCGGTGGACGTTGTCGGGCGTTGTTCCTGGCCGACGAGGGTGATCTGGCAGGCGCGAGCGAGACGGTTCGGCGTGCGCTCGTCGAGCATGACCGGTTGCCGATGCCGTTCGAGCGGGCGCGGACCTTGCTGGTCCTGGGACAGCTGCAGCGTCGTCAGCGGCATCGGGCCGCGGCGCTGGAGACCCTCCAGCAGGCTGCCGCGGACTTCGAGAAGCTCGGTGCCACATTATGGGTCGAACAGGCCCGTCGAGCCGCCGGTCGCATCGATCCGCGGGCGCACCCCGATGAAGTGCTGACGGCGTCCGAACACGAAGTTGCCGAGTTGGTGGCGTCGGGGATGAGCAACCGTGAGGTCGGCGCGGCATTGTTCGTGAGCGCGAAGACGGTGGAGGTCCACCTGTCGCGGATCTACCGGAAACTGGGTATCCGGTCGCGGGCAGAGCTGGGCTGGCGCATTGCTCGGCCGCAGGAATAGACCCGCTGACGAAGAGTTAGGGAGAACCCTTATATCGCTCGCGCGGTCCATGTCATACGTTGCGTTCATGCTTCCGGTGGAGCCGTGCTACCTCGTCGAGTGGTACCACCCGAGTTTCATCGGGCCGATGCTTGCTGAAGCGGCCGCGACGCTTGCTGCGGCAGCCCTGTCGCTGTCCACCACCGAGGCATCGGTACGCGTCGCAACCGTGATTTCGGTGCCCAACGACGAGGTGGCTTTCGGGATTTTCGTGGCCGACTCCGCCGACATCGTCACCCGGACATGTGACCGGGCCGGGTTTCCCGCGCAGCGTCTCAGTGTGGCGAAAGACATCGAGTTTCCGGGCTGACGCATAGTTTCCGTAGGGGTATCCCCAAGGAATTTCACAGCGCATAATCGCGGTGTGCTGGGAAATCGCCTGGACGAGCCGCGAGTGATCGGCGAGTTCCTGGCCTCGTCACGGTGGCCCGCCGCCTTGCTTCTGGAGGGTGAGGCCGGCATCGGGAAGACGACGCTGTGGTTGTCGGTGATCGATCAGGCACGCACCTCGGGCGTCCGGGTGTTGTCAGCGCGTACGGCTGCGGCCGAGTCGGTGTTGGCCTACGCCGCGCTTGCCGATCTGTTGGGCGCCGTCGAGACCGCAGTGTTGACGGATTTGCCTGCCCCGCAGCGGATCGCGATGGACCGGGTGTTGTTGCGCGGGGCGGGTGACGATGATGAGGCGACGGATCCGCGGGCGGTGGCGGCCGGCTTCCTGTCGGTGATCGAGCGGCTGGCTGATGAGTCGCCGGTGATCATCGCGATCGACGATCTGCAATGGCTGGACACCTCGAGCCGGCAGGTGGTGGCTTTCGCCGCGCGGCGACTGGTGGGCCGGGTCGCCGTGGTCGGTACGGTCCGCACCGAACCTCTACGCGGTGCCCCGGTGTCGTGGCTGCAGCTGCCGAGAGCGGACGCGATCACCCGGATCCAGTTGTCGCCCTTGAGCCTTGGGAAATTGCACGGTCTGCTCGCCGAGCGGCTGGGGCTGAGTCTGCCCCGGCCCACCATGGTCCGGATTCACGAGATTTCCGGTGGCAACCCGTTCTATGCGCTCGAACTGGCCCGCACGATCGGTACTCCGACGTCGACAGGCGAGATGTCATGGCCGGGCTCGCTCGCCGAGTTGGTCCAGGACAGGATCGGCAGCGTCGGCGCTGACGCGCGCGAGGCGTTGTTGGTGGTGGCGTGTGCTGCCACCCCGTCGGTGGAACTTGTTGCCCGCGTGACGGATTTGCCGGCGGACGGCGTCGTGGCGCTGTTGGAGGACGCCGAGGCCAATGGGATCGTCGGGATCGAGGGGCAGCGAATTCGCTTCACGCACCCACTGTTGGCGGCCGGGGTCTATGCTGCCGCGACCCCGGCGCAACGGCGTGCGACGCATCGCCGGCTGGCTGCGGCCATCGACGATCCGGAGCTGCACGCCCGTCATCTCGCGCTCTCGGTCACGCGGGGCGATCCGCACACGCTGGAGGCCCTGGACATCGCCGCGGAGAGAGCGCTCATCCGGGGTGCCCCGGCCGCCGCGGCCGAATTGCTCGATCTGGCAGCCGGACTCGGCGGCGACACCCCCGAGCGCCGGATCCGCCAGGCGAGCCACCACTACAACGCCGGCGACGCCGACCGCGCCCGAGCGCTGCTCAATCGGACGGTGGGAGAAGCTGTCCCGGGACCGGTTCGGGCGCAAGCATTCAGCTTGCTCGGCGCCATCGAGATCGTTGATCGAAGTCACAGCGGGGCAGCTCGACTGCTCGAGTGTGCTCTCGATGAGGCCGCAGCCGATCTGGCGGCGCGGGTGCAGATCTTGGTGCCGATGTCGTTTGCGCTCTACAACATCGACCAGCACGCGCTCGCGGCACGCCGAATCGACGAAGCCACCGATTGTGCAACCCGGCTCGGGCAGCCCGGGTTGCTGAGTCAGGCGCTGAGCATGCGGACCTTGGTGCGATTCTGGCTGGGCGAGGGCGTCGACGAGGAAAGTCTGCAGCGGGCAATCGATTTGGACGACGGAGACGCGGCCACGTCGGCATTCTTCCTGCCCCGCATGCACAGGGCCACCTTGTGGTCGTGCACCGGGAAACTCGATGCGGCACGCGCCGAGTTCCGCGCCATCAGGCAGCAGTGCATCGACGGCGGAGTGGAGACCGACCAGAACTTTGTCGCGATCAACGCCGTCCACAACGAGATCTGGCGCGGGGACCTTGCCGCCGCCACGCTGCTGGCAGACGACGCCATGGAACGCGCCGTGCATCTCGGCGGCTTCCACCACACCGCGGCCCTGGTCATGCGCGCGCGGTGCGCCGCGTATGCGGGGAGGGAGGACACCGCGCGTGACGCGGTCCGCGACGTCCTTGCCACCGTGCCCCTGTCCGAGTGCTTCATCTTGACCGGATGGGCGATCATGGCCCTCGGCTTCCTGGACCTCTCGCTGGGCAACTACGACGCCGCGCTGGCCGCGCTCGAGCCGTTGTTGTCGACCTTCGCGCAGCGGCCCGAGGCGACGGAGATTTACGTCGCCGAGTGGGTGCCTGATGCGGTGGAGGCGTTGGTGGGGTTGGGTCGATTGGCTGAGGCCGAGTCGTTGGTGGTGGCTTTGGAGGCCAATGGCCGGCGGTTGGGCCGTGGGTGGATGTTGGCGGTCGGTGGGCGGTGCCGGGCTCTGGTGTTGGGTGCGCTGGGCCGTGTGGATGAGGCGGTTGCGGTCGCTGAGTGTGCGTTGGTCGAGCATGACGGGTTGTCGATGCCGTTTGAGCGGGCGCGCACGGTGTTGGTGTTGGGGCAGTTGCAGCGTCGTCAGCGTCGGCGGGCGGTGGCGGTGGTGACGTTGCAGGAGGCGTTGGCGGCGTTCGAGGGGTTGGGTACGCCGTTGTGGGCGGAGCAGGCGCGGCGTGCGTTGGGTCGGATCGATGAGCGGTCTGATCGGGGTGCGGTGCTGACGGCTTCGGAGCGTCGGATTGCCGAGTTGGTGGCGTCGGGGATGAGTAATCGTGAGGTGGCGGCGAAGTTGTTCGTCAGTGCCAAGACGGTGGAGGTGCACTTGTCCCGGATTTACCGGAAGTTGGGGATCCGGTCGCGGGCCGAACTCGGTTGGCGCATCACGCGGCCCGAACCGACGTCCTGACGGCGGCTCAGGCCGCGGCTGGGCTGGGCTCGGTCTTGGGGGTGTCCTTCGCTGCGGCCGTGGCACCCGTCTTCGGCCCGGTCTTCGGGGCATCTTTCGGGGTGTCGGCGTCCGCGGTGGGCGCGTTCTTCTTTTTCTTCGGCTTGGTGACCTTCACCGGCGGTGCGTCGGGATCGGTCTTCGGCTTCGTCGACTTGGCCGGTGGCGTGTCCGGATCTGCTTGGGGCTTGGTCGATTTCGTCTCTGGCTCGGTGGCGTCGGCCGACTTCTGATCGGTGTCGGTGGCCGGCGTCGCGGCGGGCGATTGCGCCGGCTGGCTCTTGGCGTCGGCCTTCGGGTCCGCCTTGACGTCGGTCTTCGGGTCGGTCTTCACGTCGGTCTTGGTGTCGGTGTCGTCGACCTTCGTGCCCGCCGCGGGCTTGTCCTCGACCGTCGCCGCCACGGGCGCCAGAGTCGCGGTCTTCTTGGCGGAGACATCCAGAGTGGTCACCGGGGGAGTGACCGCTGGTGTCGCCGCCAGGGGCGGCAGGTGCAGTTCGGCCCGGATGTCGTCGACGAAGTTGTTGGCGCCTTCCTGCAGGGCACCGGGTATCGCGTTCAGCGTCTCGACGATCTTCGACAGCGGCGTGAACAACGAGAACGGTGTCTTCTTGGCCGGATTCAGGTTGTCGCGGTCGGTGTAGCCCATGTCGACCAGCACCCGCAGCAGCGGCTCGACAGCGTCCAGCAGCGGTTTGACCAACGGTGTCAATCCGATGGCTCCGGCGCCGATGCGCAGCGGCACCAGCAGCGGCAGATCGGGAGTCCTGATGAACACGTAGGTGTCCGTGCCGCCGGCGCCGTTGTCGGGCACGACGGTGATGATGGCGGGCGTGGTGCCGGGGATGTACGAGTCGTAGTACGCATCGGGGTGTGCGTACATCACGCCGAGCAGGCTGTTGGCCAACGAGAGTGGATTGAAATAGGCCGGGAAGTCGGCGTACGGGTCGTACTCACGCGTATAGAACGTGGTGTCGTAGGGCGACGGTGCGGACGGGCCCTGATTGTTGACGATGAAGGGCACATTCATGCCGGGGAACCGCTCGAAGATGCCGCCGTTGCCGGCGAACGGCGAGCCGATCATCACGAACGACAATTGCGATGGCGCGGGGCCGGTGCCATTGGCCAGCAGCCGACGTTTGGCCCACTCGGCGCCCAGACTGCCTTCCGAATAGCCGGCGACGATCAGCTGCTCGCCAGGCCGGGACGTGATGGCGTCGTACACCTTCGGCCCGGAGACCGTCGTGCTCGGCGACAGCTGGATCGACGCCGGGTAGTTGATGGGCAGGTAGGCGTAGCCGGGCGGCACGACGGTGTGGTTGAGCTTGGCCGGGATGTTGGCCGACGTCGGATCGCCCCGGCCACCGATGCCGATCACGGTGTTCATCAGGCCGACGACGAAGCTCGACGTGATGTTGGTGGCCGGACTCACGAGCAGTGCACAGCACAGCGCCAGCAACAGGAATACGCGCGGCACACCGCGGACGGCGGGACTTCTGGTTGGCCACTTCTGCACTGACATCGGCGTTCCCCCGGCTAGGCGTGAACCGGACGGTACTCCCGCGACCAGGCCTTTAGGCGGGAATTTGCAACTTCTCCTGCAACGCAGAACGGGTGGTGTTCCGGCAATCCGGAACACCACCCGTGTCTGTCGTGAGTACCTGCTAGGGGCAGGTCACCTCGATCTCGAAGGGCTTCTTGGTGGGCTCCATCGGGTTGGCCATGTCGACGCCGGTGGCGGTGCCGCTGACCTTGTAGGTCTTGCCGTCCTTGGTGGCCTTGGCCTCGCCGCCGGGGACACCGTCGGTGTAGCCCAGCGTCACGCCGTTGACCGCGCCCAGGCCGACGGTCTTGACGACGGGCGGGTCGGCGTCGGTCAGGGTGACGCCCAGGCCGCCCGAGGCGTTGCCGATGGCGATGACCACGTTGCCGGCCGCCGTGGTGCAGCCGATCTGGCCCTGAACGTCCTGGGCCTTGCCGTCGATGCTGACCTTTGCGGTGCCGGAGCCTGCGGTGGAGTTACCCGCAGCCGACGACGCCGAGGCCGACGCGGTGGCCGACGAGCCGGACGACTTCTTGTCGTCCTTGGAACAGCCGGTCAGGCCGGCGGCCAGAACCGCGGCACCAGCGACCGCGACAACCAAACCACGCTTCATAACTTGTGCTCCTAATTAGTGCGAACCGTCCGGACGGCGGGTCATCCAGTGCATTATGGGGTTCGCCAACGGGCCTTTCACCAAATTCACAGAAAATCCCTGTAACCGTCCTGACCTGTTTGTTTCCGCGTAGTTAGCCGGCATTCGGGTGTCGGGTCGGGGAATTGATTGAATACACCGGTGAGTCAGCAGTTCTTCGAAGTCACCGCGCAGCTGCCGGAACGGCGTGGCCGGGCCGGGGTGATCCACACGCCGCACGGTGACATCCAGACCCCGGCGTTCATCGCCGTCGGTACCGCGGCGACGGTCAAGGGCGTTCTGCCGGAGACCATGAAATCACTTGGGGCGCAGGCGCTTCTGTCCAATGCCTACCACCTGTACCTGCAGCCGGGGCCTGATGTGGTGGACGAGGCGGGCGGGCTCGGTGCTTTCATGAACTGGCCCGGGCCGACGTTCACCGACAGCGGCGGCTTTCAGGTGATGTCGCTCGGGGTGGGCTTCAAGAAGGTACTGGCCATGGACACGGCCCGGTTGCAGGCCGACGACATCATCGCCGAGGGAAAAGAGCGGCTGGCCCACGTCGACGAGGACGGGGTGACGTTCCGCTCGCACCTCAACGGTGACAAGCATCGGTTCACGCCCGAGGTGTCGATCGGCATTCAGCATCAGCTGGGCGCCGACATCATCTTCGCCTTCGACGAGTTGACGACCCTGGTGAACACCCGTGCCTATCAAGAACGTTCGGTGGAACGGACCCACCGGTGGGCGGTGCGGTGCCTGGCCGAACACCGCCGCCTCAGCATCGAACGCGCGGGCAAGCCGGCGCAGGCGCTGTTCGGGGTGGTGCAGGGCGCGCAGTACGAGGACCTGCGCCGGCAGGCCACCAAGGGGCTCGTCGGCATCGTCGACGAGGACGGGCACGGCTTCGACGGCTACGGCATCGGTGGCGCCCTCGAGAAACAGAACCTGGCGACCATCGTCGGCTGGGTCACCGACGAACTGCCCGCCGACAAACCACGGCATCTGCTCGGCATCAGTGAGCCCGATGATCTGTTCGCCGCCATCGAAGCCGGCGCCGACACCTTCGACTGTGTGTCGCCGTCGCGGGTCGCCCGCAACGCCGCGATGTACTCGGCGACCGGTCGCTTCAACATCACCAACGCCCGGTTCAAGCGCGACTTCAATCCCATTGACGCCGAATGCGATTGCTACACGTGCGCCAACTACACCCGGGCGTATCTGCATCATCTGTTCAAGGCCAAGGAGATTCTGGCGTCCACGCTGGGCACCATCCACAACGAGCGCTTCATCATCCGGCTCGTCGACCAGATCCGCGCTGCGATCATCGCCGGTGAGTTCGACGAGCTGCGGGACCACGTGCTGGGGCGCTATTACGGGTCCCGATAGCTGGCCACCTGCGACGATCCCGGGCTGTGCACAATTGGCGGTATGACTGGTGCACCTGGAGTGATCGACCCGCAAACGCTGCTTCTCGGGTTGATGGATCCGGGCAACCGGGCTGACCCGTACCCGCTGTACGAACGATTCCTCGAGGCCGGGCCGCTGGCGCTGCCCGACGCGAACCTGGTCGTGTTTCCCGGTTTCGCCGAGTGTGACGAGGTGCTGCGGCACCCGGCATCGGCCAACGACCGGTTGAAGTCGACGGTGACGCAGAAGCAGATCGCCGCAGGGCAGCGGCCGGCCCGCCCGTTCGGTGAGCCGGGCTTCCTGTTCCTCGATCCGCCGGATCACACCCGGCTGCGCGGGTTGGCGCAGAAGGCGTTCGCGCCCAAGGTGATCAAGGCCCTCGAGGCCGACATCGTGACCATGGTCGACGGGCTGCTCGACGGCGTGACGGGCACGATGGATGTGGTGGCCGACCTGGCCTATCCGCTGCCGGTGGCGGTGATCTGCCGGCTGCTCGGTGTGCCGATGGCGGACGAGCCGCTGTTCAGCCGGGCGTCGGCGCTGCTGGCAGGTGGGCTGGACCCCTTCGTGGCAGCGGGTGACGAGCCGGCGGAGGACAACACGGACCTCATGGAGGCCGGTCTGTGGCTGCGCGGGTATCTGCGGGAGCTCATCGAGGAGCGGCGCAGCTCGCCGGGGGAGGACCTGATCTCCGCGCTGATCGCCGCTGAGGAGGACGGCGACCAACTCACTTCCGAAGAGATCGTGGCGACCTGCAATCTGCTGCTGATCGCGGGGCACGAGACGACAGTGAACCTGATCGCCAACGCCGCGCTGGCGATGCTGCGCAACCCGCGGCACTGGGCGGCGCTGGCAGCCGATCCGTCGCGAGCGTCCACGATCGTCGAGGAGACGTTGAGGTTCGATCCGCCGGTGCAACTGACCAGCCGCGTCGCCGTCGAGGACATCGAGATCGGTGGCGTGGCGGTGCCCAAGGGCGACATCATGATGCTGCTTCTGGCTGCCGCACAACGGGATCCGCGCATGTACGACCGGCCCGGCGAATTCGACCCGGACCGCGGCGTGATCAAGCACCTGGCCTTCGGCAAGGGCCCGCACTTCTGTCTCGGCGCGCCGCTGGCCCGGTTGGAGGCGTCTGTGGCGCTGTCGGCGCTGGCGGCACGATTCCCCGACGCGCAGTTGGCGGGTGAATCGGTTTACAAGCCCAACCTGACGCTGCGGGGCCTGGCGACCCTGCCGGTCACCGTCTGATCCCGGCCATTACCCTCGCGAACATGCCTTCAGTTCTCGTCACCGGTGCCGGCCGCGGTATCGGGCTGGCCATCACCCAGCACCTCGCCGCCACCGGGTGGGATGTCATCGCCGGAGTCCGCACCAAGGCCGACGCCGCCGCGGTCGTGGCGCTGGCACCGCAACGGATTTCGGCGGTGATCCTCGATGTCACCTCCGACGAGGATGTCGCGGCGCTGTCGGCGGCGTTGCCGGACCGGCTGGACGCCGTGGTGAACAACGCCGGCATCGTGGTCGCCGGTCCCGTC
Organism: Mycobacterium sp. SMC-21; assembly: GCF_045310825.1. Lineage (NCBI taxonomy): Bacteria > Bacillati > Actinomycetota > Actinomycetes > Mycobacteriales > Mycobacteriaceae > Mycobacterium > Mycobacterium sp. SMC-21. The sequence continues at coordinate 109,127 of NZ_JBJIAO010000001.1, forward strand.
GAGACGCTGACCCCCGCGGACTGGCGGAAGCAGTTGGACGTCAACGTGGTCGGTCAGTTCGCCGTGACGGCGGCGGTGCTGCCCAAGTTGCGGGAGTCCCGAGGCCGCGTGGTGTTCATCTCCAGCGTCAACGGCCAGCTGTCGACACCGATGGTGGGTGCCTACGCGGCGTCCAAGTTCGCACTGGAGGCCGGTGCCGAAGCGCTGCGCATCGAGATGCGGCCGTGGGGTGTTCCGGTCGTGGTCGTGGAGCCCGCTCAGACCGATACGGACATGTGGCGCAAGGCCGACGACATGGTCGCCGAACTGGAGTCGGGAGTCTCGCCCGCGCATCACGCGCTGTACAGCCGGCATATCGCCGGCTTCAAGAAGACGGTGCCGCTGTCGCAGAAGATGGCCGTCGACCCGGCGAAAGTCGTTGCGGTGGTGGAGGAAGCGCTCACCGCCCGGCGGCCCAGGCCGCGGTACATCGTCGGGCTGGGACCCAAGTTGCAGGCCGCGCTCATGACGAACATCCCGGCATCGGTACGCGGGTTCTTGCTGGCCCAGGTCTTCGGAGTGCCGCGGCGGGTGTAGGCCCGGGCCGAAACTGAGCTCATGTGTCACATCCGCTTCGATATTGGCACACAAGCTCATTCTCGGCGGGTAGCCGTGAAGATCCACGGCTCGCGTGGCAGCCTGGCCGGGTCGAACTGCGCCAGCATGCCGTCGAGCGTCGTTGCGGTGTAGCCCAGCGACGTCGCGATCTGTGCCAACGCCGCCTCCGTGCCGATCTCCGAAACCGTCACCGCGCCATCGCGTTTGGCCAGCCGCTTGCCCTCGGCGTTGAGAACCAACGGAACGTGCGCGTAGACGGGCTGCGAATAGCCCAGCAGTGCAGCCAGATACGCCTGTCGCGGCGATGACGGCAGCAGGTCGTCGCCGCGGACCACCTGGTCGATGCCCTGGGCGGCGTCGTCCACCACGACGGCCAGGTTGTAGGCCGGGACGTTGTCGCCGCGGCGCAGCACGAAGTCGTCGACGACGCCGGTGTAGGTGCCGTGCAGCAGGTCGGTGACGGTGTATTCGTGTGTGTCCGAACGTAATCGGATGGCCGGCGGTCGTCCGGCCGCGCGGCGCTGGGCACGCTCGTCGTCGCTGAGGTTGCGGCAGGTGCCCGGGTACGCGCCTTCGGGCGCATGCGGAGCGCGCGGCGCCTGCAGGATGTCCTTTCTGCTGCAGAAACATTCGAACGTCAGGCCGCGCGCGGTGAGGTCATCGACGACGGCGAGATACCGGCCCTCATGGGTGGCCTGGTATTCGGGCGGCTCGTCCCACGTCAGTCCGACGGCCGCCAGGTCGTCCAATTGCCGCTGCGCCACATCGGGGAAGGTGCGGTCGTCCAGATCCTCGACTCGGACGAGGAACCGCCGGCCCGTCGACCGCGCGAACAACCACGCCAGCACCGCGGTCCGCACGTTGCCGATGTGCAGATCGGCAGACGGGCTCGGCGCGAACCGGCCGGCGGGGGATTGGGACACGACCGCAATCTAACGCGCCGCGCGATGAGATTGCCCACCCGCGCCGGTCTACGTGAGTATGGAGAGTGTGGACTTACCCGTGCAGCCACCGATAGACCCGATGCTGGCCAAGGCCGCCGTGAAGGTGCCGGACGAGGCCGGGCTGTGGTCCTACGAGCCGAAATGGGACGGGTTCCGCGCCCTGGTGTTCCGCGACGGCGACGAAGTGGTGCTCCAGTCGCGCAACGGAAAAGAGCTGGGAAGGTACTTCCCGGAGTTGCTTGCGGCGCTGCGGGACGAGATCGCGCCGCGCTGTGTGCTCGACGGCGAGGTGGTGGTGCCGCGTGAGATCAACGGCCGCATCCGGCTCGATTGGGAATCGCTGAGCCAGCGCATCCATCCCGCGGCCAGCCGGGTGCGGATGCTCGCGGAACAGACGCCGGCGCACTTCATCGGCTTCGACGCACTGGCCGACGGCGACCGCAGTCTGCTGGCCGAGCCGTTCCGCGTCCGCCGCACCGCCTTGCAGGACCTGGTGAGTGAGAAGCAGTGGTGTCACGTCACGCGGACCACCGAGGATCCCGAACTGGGCGCGCACTGGCTGACGACGTTCGAGGGCGCGGGACTGGACGGCGTGATCGCCAAGCGTCTCGACGGCGCCTACCTGCCGGGCAAGCGGGAGATGATCAAGGTCAAGCACGCCCGCGACGCCGATTGCGTGGCCATCGGCTATCGCATCCACAAGAGTGGTGAGGGCATCGGTTCCATCCTGCTCGGGCTCTACACCGACGGTGGCGATCTCCATATGGTCGGTGGCGCAGCGTCTTTCACCGTCAAGGACCGCATCGCGCTGCTGGCGGAACTCGAGCCGCTGCGCACCGGTGACGCGCAAGACGGTGAACCGAGCCGCTGGAATTCGGCCGCCGACAAGACCTGGATTCCGATTCGTCCGGAGCGGGTATGCGAGGTGGCATACGACCAGATGGAGGGAAACAGCGTGCATGGCAGACGGTTCCGGCACACGGTGAAGTTCCGGCGCTGGCGCCCGGACCGGGATCCGGAGAGCTGTACCTTCGACCAGCTCGACGTGCCGCTCAACTATGACCTCTATGACGTCCTGGAGAACTCGTGATGGCAAGCACCGCAGAAGAACTCGACGTCGACGGCGTCGGCGTCCGGTTCACCAACCCGGACAAGGTGTACTTCCCGCAGCTCGGGAGCAAGGGCACCAAGCGCACCATGGTCGACTACTACCTGGCGGTCGCCGACCGGATGGTGGCACTGCTGCGGGACCGGCCCACTCATCTGCAACGCTTCCCGGACGGCATCGAAGGTGAGGAGATCTACCAGAAGCGGGTGCCGGTGAAGCATCCTGACTATCTGAAGACCTGCACGGTGACCTTCCCCTCGGGCCGCACCGCCGATGCGCTCAAGGTCACGCATCCGTCGGCCATCATCTGGGCCGCGCAGATGGGCACCATCACGCTGCACCCGTGGCAGGTGCGCTGTCCGGACGTCGAACACCCCGACGAGCTGCGCATCGACCTCGATCCGCAGCCGGGGACCGGGTTCAAAGAAGCCCGGGAGATCGCGACCGGGGTGCTCAAACCGATCCTCGACGAACTCGGCCTGACCGGTTATCCGAAGACGTCGGGCGGCCGCGGCGTCCACGTCTTCGTCCGGATCAAGCCGGAGTGGGACTTCATCGCCGTGCGGCGGGCCGGCATCGCGCTGGCCCGCGAAGTGGAGCGGCGCGCGCCCGATGCGGTGACGACGTCGTGGTGGAAGGAAGAGCGCGGCGAGCGGCTGTTCATCGACTACAACCAGAATGCCCGGGACCGGACCTTCGCCTCGGCGTACTCGGTGCGCAAGACACCGATCGCGACGGTGTCGACGCCACTGTCGTGGGCGGAGCTCGCCGATGCCGACCCCGACGACTACACCATGGCCACCGTGCCGAAACTGCTTGCGCAGCGCGATGATCCGTGGGCCGATATCGACGACGTGGCGCATTCCCTGGAGCCGTTGCTCGACATGATGCAGGCCGACGAGGACCGGGGACTGGGTGATCTGCCGTATCCGCCGAACTATCCCAAGATGCCTGGCGAACCCAAGCGGGTGCAGCCGAGCAAGGACCGGGACCTCAAGGACTCCTAGGACCGCGTGATCACGGGGAACACGTGTGCGCCGCGCCCTGCGGGCTGGGCAGTGCCTGGAGATCATCGGTGCCGCAGCCGAGCGCCGTTGCCGAGACCAGCAGTGCCAGCGCGGCGAGGTACCGGAGGGGCTTTCCATGCCACGAACGGGTATTCACCTGGTGTCCTGATGAGTCGCTGACGCCAGGTGAAATATTTTGCTGGTTTCGCACGATGCCACCTCCTCAGTATGAATATCGCCTAGTTACTGGCAACCTACCGGTAGGCACCGTTTGGTAGCCAGAAATCGCCGAACAAGTTCGCTGAGATCGTACATTGGCGCATATTGACGATCGCGGCGGCTCCGGGCCGATCCACTGGGTAGATTGCTGCCCATGACTGGAAGTTGGGGCACCGTGTTGACCGGGCTCGTTCCGCTCGGACTGGTGGTGGCGCTGTCGCCCATCACCGTCATCCCGGCGGTGTTGGTCCTGCAGGCGCCGCGACCCCGGCCGACGGGACTGGCTTTCCTCGCCGGCTGGGCCGTCGGCCTGGCAGTGGTGACGGCCGTCTGCGTCCAGGCCTCACACCTGCTCGGTGGCGCGCACCACGGCCACAAGTCGCCGCCCGAGTGGGCGTCGTGGCTGCGGGTGGTGCTGGGCGCCGCGCTCATCGTCTTCGGTATCTATCGCTGGTTCACCCGGCACGACAGCACCGATTCGCCGGGCTGGATGAAGAAGATCGCGACCCTCACCCCGGCCCGCGCGGCGGCGATGGGTGGGGCGCTGGTCGCGGTGCGCCCTGACGTCGTATTGATCTGTGTGCCAGCCGGATTGGCGATCGGCACCGCGGGGCTCGGCCTCGAGGGTGACTGGCTGGCCGCGGCCTTCTTCGTGATCGTCGCCGCGTCGACAGTGGCGATCCCGACGGTGGCCTATGCCATCGCCGGCGCCCGGCTCGACGACACGATGCGGCGGCTCAAAGATTGGATGGAGAAGAACAACGCCGCACTGATGGCGGTGGTGATGGTCGTCATCGGCGCGATGGTGCTGCACAACGGCGCACGTGCGCTCGGGTGGCTCTAGGGCAGCCCGGGGCGACAGCTGTTCCTGACCGGAAAACTCCGGTAGAGACGCCGTCGCGCGGATGCCCAGGTCACAGACCTGCGCATCCGCGCGACAGTGTGAAAAGAATTGTGGCTGGTGCGAAGCGGTCCGCACCAGCCGACTGAGCTTTCGGGCTCAGTTAGACCGCGGTGACTCCGGTCGCAGCCGGGCCCTTGCTGCCCTGACCGACCTCGAACTCGACCCGCTGGCCCTCGTCGAGGGTGCGGAAACCGTTGCTCTTGATCTCCGAGTAATGGACGAACAGATCCTTGGAGCCGTCGTCGGGAGTGATGAAGCCGAAGCCCTTCTCACTGTTGAACCATTTCACAGTTCCCTGTGGCATATACCAACTTCTCTCATGTAGAGCAGGACGTTAGGAAGAAAACGTCCGCGGGCATCGTAGCTCAGTTCGATATCCCTCCGCACCCTGAACTGCACATATCGCTGTTCCAGGTGTGAACCGGTGCGCCGCCGGGTATAGGGGCCGCAGGAGTGCGCCGGCCTCCGCTTCATGCCGGCCCCGGTACGGAAGTGACGGACATGCGACTGGTTGCAGCCGTGCTCGCTGTCGTTTCCGTCCTCCTCGCGACGTCGTGCGCGCCCGCACAGCGCGTTGACCTGGGTCGGGATGCGGGATACCTGATCGCGGCGATCTCCGGCGAGCCCGACCAACTCGACCCGCAGAAGACCAGCGCGTACTTCTCGTTCGAGGTTCTGGAGAACGTCTTCGACACCCTCGTGGAGCCGGACGCCAACCTGACCATGCGGCCCGCCCTCGCGCAGTCGTGGGACGTCTCGCCTGATCAGCTGGCATGGACGTTCCACCTGCGGCCCGGGGTGACGTTCCACGACGGCAGCCCGCTCACCGCCGCCGACGTCGTCTACTCCTACCGCCGGATCATCGACGGCAAGCTCGCCAACGCCGACAAGCTCAGTGCCGTCACCGACGTCACCGCGGCCGACGACCACACGGTCCGGATCACGGTGTCCCACCCGACCCCCAATCTGCTGACCAACCTCGGCGGGTTCAAGGGTGTGGCGATCGTGCAGCGCCGCAACGTCGAGGACGGGCAGATCGCCGGCCACCCGATCGGCACCGGGCCGTTCGCCTTCGTCAGCCAGCGCGGCGGTGATGCAATCACGCTGCGCGCAAATCCGCATTACTGGGCCGGCGCCCCGCGCATTCCGGGCGTGACGTTCCGCTTCATCAGTGAGCCGTCGACGGCGCTGTCGGCGCTGCAGGCCGGTGAGATCGACTGGACCGACGCGGTGCCACCGCAGCGGGTCGCCCAGTTGCGCGGCGATGATTCGATCCACCTCGCGGTGACGCCGAGCAACGATTACTGGTACCTGGCCCTCAACGAAGCCCGGCCGGCGTGGCAGGACGTCCGGGTGCGGCAGGCCATCGCCTACGCGATCGACCGGGCGTCGATCGTGCAGGCCACCAGTTACGGTGCGGCGCAGGCCAATCAGCTCGCGATCCCGCAGGGCAACCCGTGGTACACGCCCTACGACAAGTACCGCTACGACATCGACCACGCCAAATCGCTGCTGCGGCAGGCCGGCTCGGCGCCGACCGCCATGGACCTGTTGGTCACCAGCGAGTACCCGCAGACGGTGACCGCCGCCCAGGTGATCGCCGACAACCTCGCGCCGCTGGGCATCCGGGTCACCATCCGCACCGTCGACTTCGGGACGTGGCTCGACGAGCAGCACAGCGGTCACTTCGACATGCTGATGATGGGCTGGCTCGGCAACATCGACCCCGACGACTTCTACTACGCGCAGCATCACACCGGCGGTGCGAGCAATGCCCAGAAATTCTCGGACCCGCGCGTCGACGCACTGCTGGACGCCGGTCGTACCGAGACCAATCAGCAAGTGCGGCACCAGGATTACGCGCGGGCGGCGACGCTCATCGCGGACCAGGTGAGCTACCTCTACCTGTACAACCCCGCGGTGGTCCAGGCCTGGTCACCGCGGCTCACCGGCTATGAGGCCAGGCGCGACAAGGCAATTCGGTTCCGGGACGCGGTACTCGGCGGTGACCGGCCATGACCATCCTGCGGTTCCTGGCCCGTCGGCTCGCCTACTCACTTGTGGTCCTGGTGGGCGTCCTCATCGTGGTGTTCGCCCTGGCTCACCTGGTTCCCGGTGACCCGGTGCGCATCGCCCTGGGGACGCGGTACACACCCGAGGCGTACGACGCCCTCCGTCACGCGAGCGGTCTGGATCGGCCACTGCCTGCCCAGTTCCTCGGCTACCTCGGCCATGCCGCGACGGGCAATCTCGGCGTCAGCTTCCGCAGCGGCGACCCGGTGGCCCAGGTGCTGGCCGAGCGGTTGCCCGCCACCGTCTCGCTGGCCGTGGTCGGCATCGTCCTGGCTCTGGCCATCGCGCTGCCCGCCGGCATCTACGCGGCGTCGCACGAGGGCCGGCTCAGCGACGTGATCGTCCGGGTCACAAGCCAATTCGGGGTGTCCGTGCCGGACTTCTGGCTGGGCATCCTGCTCATCTCGCTGTTCTCCACGACACTGGGCTGGCTGCCGACATCGGGCTACCGGCCGCTGTTCGACGATCCGACGGGCTGGTTGCGCCACGTGATCCTGCCGGGCCTGACCGTGGGTCTGGTGGCCGCGGCGATCATGACGCGTTACGTCCGCTCCGCGGTGCTGGATGTGTCCGCCATGGGCTACGTCCGCACCGCGCGCTCGAAAGGCCTGCCGCCGCGGGTGGTCACGTTGCGGCACGTCGTGCGCAATGCCCTGGTTCCCATCCTCACCATCACCGGTATCCAGCTGGCGACGATCCTCGGCGGTGTCATCGTGGTCGAGGTGGTGTTCGCGTGGCCGGGCCTGGGCCGGCTGGTCTACCTGTCGGTGGCCGCGCGCGACTATCCCGTGATCCAGGGCGCGGTGCTGCTCATCGCGGTCCTGTTCCTGGCCGTCAACCTGGTGGTGGATGTGCTGTACGCAGTTGTCGATCCGCGGATTCGGCTGTCATGAGGCTGCCCACGAATCCCGTCACGGTGGTCAGCGCCGCCGTCGTGGCCGCTGCCGTGGTCGTCGCCGTGGGTGCCGGCCGGCTCGCGCCGTACGGCATCAACGATGTCGACGTACCGCAGGCGCTGCGGCCGCCGAGCGGTGCGCACTGGTTCGGCACCGACGAACTCGGCCGCGATGTGTTGTCCCGCGTGCTGACGGGCCTGCAGGCGTCGATGACGGTCGCGGTGGTCAGCGTGGCGTGCGCGGCGGTGGTCGGCACAGCGCTGGGCGTCATGGCCGGGTACCGCGGCGGCTGGCTGGACACCGTGGTGATGCGGGTCGTCGACGTGATGTTCGCGTTCCCGGTGCTGTTGTTGGCCATGGCGATCGTCGCGGTGCTGGGGCCGGGCTTGGGCACGACGATCGCCGCGATCGGCATCGTCTACGTGCCGATCTTCGCGCGGGTGGCACGGGCCAGCACCCTGGCGGTGCGGGAGGAGCCGTACGTGGCGGTGTCGCGCACCATGGGGACCGGGACGGCCTACATCCTGCGCCGGCACGTCCTGCCCAACATCACCGGTCCGCTCATCGTCCAGACCTCGCTGTCACTGGCGTTCGCCATCCTGTCCGAGGCCGCGCTGTCCTTCCTCGGCCTGGGCATCCAGCCGCCGCAGCCGTCACTGGGCCGGATGATCTTCGATTCGCAGGGCTTCGTCAGCCTGGCCTGGTGGATGGCGGTGTTCCCCGGCGCGGCGATCGTCGTCATCGTGCTGGCGTGCAACCTGCTCGGTGACGGGCTGCGTGACGTCCTGGATCCCAAGCAGCGCACCATGATCGAGGCGCGGCGGCGATCATGAGCGTGCTGTCGGTCGACAATCTGGCCGTCCGGATCGGGCGTCGCGACATCGTGCGCGGCGTCTCACTGGCGGTCGAGCCCGAGCAGACGCTCGGCATCGTCGGCGAGTCCGGTTCGGGCAAGTCGACGACGGTGCTGGCCGCGACCGGGCTGCTCGACGCGCCCGGCGCGCTCGTGACCGGCTCGAGTGTCCTTGCCGGACAACAGGAACTCGTCGGCGCCCCGGCGCGGACGTTGCGGCGCGTGCACGGTGGCCGGATCGGGTTCGTCTTCCAGGATCCCGGAACCTCGCTGAACCCGCTGCTGACCATCGAACGGCAGATCACCGAATCTCTTGAAACACACAAGCAGGTGACCCGCCGGCACGCCGCGGTGCGCGCCCTGGAACTGCTGGAGGCCGTGGGCCTGCCCGACCCGCAACGGCGGCTGCGCAGCTATCCGCATCAGCTCTCGGGCGGCCAGCGTCAGCGGGTGATGATCGCGATCGCCCTGGCCTGCGACCCCGAACTGCTGATCGCCGACGAGCCGACGACGGCCCTCGACGTCACGACACAGGCCCAGATCATCGAGCTGGTGCGGGAACTGCAGCGCGGGTTCGGTACCGCCGTGGTGTGGATCAGTCACGACCTCGGGGTGATCGGCGAGGTCGCCGACACCGTCACCGTGCTGCGCGGCGGTGCGGCCGTCGAACAGGCACCGGTCGACGCGATATTCGATGCGCCGCAGCAGGCCTACACCCGCGAATTGCTCGATGCCAGGCCGGTTTTGGGACACCCCGCCCGCGACGTCCCGGACACCCCGACACTGCTGGACGTCTCCCATCTGGACGTCAGGTTTCCCGTGAGCACGCCGACGGGCCGGATGGTGGTCCACGCGGTCAAGGACGTGTCGTTCCGCATCCGCCGGGGGACGACCCTCGGGCTGGTGGGCGAGTCGGGTTCGGGAAAGTCGACCGTGGCGGCCGCGCTGACCGGTCTCGTCGCGCCCGACGGCGGTCGCGCACTCCTCGACGGCACCGACGTGCTGACGGTCAAGCGCCGTGACCGCAAGGCGGTACGCCGCCGGATCGCTCTGGTCTTCCAGGATTCGTTCTCGTCGCTCAATCCGCGTATCCCGGTGGGTCTTTCGATCGCCGAGCCCTTGGCGGGTGCGGCCAGGGACCGACGGGCGCAGGTGCGTGAGCTGCTGGACTCCGTCGAGCTCCCGGCGGACTACGCGGCACGGTATCCGCACGAACTGTCGGGCGGCGAGCGGCAGCGCGTCAACATCGCCCGGGCGCTGGCCGTGGCGCCCGAGCTGTTGATCCTCGACGAAGCGACCGCGTCACTCGATGTCTCGGTGCAGGCCAAGGTGCTGGACCTGCTGACCCGGCTGCAGCAGGACCGTGGCCTGACCTACCTGTTCATCGGCCACGACCTGGCCGTGATCGAGCGGATGAGCCACGACGTCCTGGTGCTGCGCGGCGGCGAATCGGTGGAATACCGCTCTGCCGCCGAGTTGTTCGCGCATCCGGAACACGAGTACACGCGCGCGTTGCTCGCAGCGGTGCCTCCGGCGCGTCCGGGGCGTGCAACGATGACCTGATGCGCGCGGTGATCTTCGAGCAGTTCGGTGGCCCCGTGGACGTCAGGTCGGTGGCCGACCCGACGCCGTCGCCCGGCGGCGTCGTGGTGCAGGTGCACGCAACCGGGTTGTGCCGCAGCGACTGGCACGCCTGGGCCGGGCACGACGACGGCGTCGCCCTCCCGCATGTGCCCGGACATGAACTGGTCGGAGAAGTGGTCGCGGTCGGCACCGACGTCCGGCGCTGGCGGGTCGGTGACCGCGTCACCACACCGTTCGTGTGCGGGTGCGGCACCTGCGAATGGTGTGCCGGCGGCCAGGCGCAGGTGTGCCCGGACCAGACCCAGCCGGGTTTCACCCACTGGGGCTCGTTCGGTGAGTACGTGGCGCTGCACGCGGCGGACACGAATCTCGTTGCGGTGTCGGAAGATATCGACGACGCCGCGGCGGCCGCGCTGGGTTGCCGCTTCGCCACCGCCTACCGCGCGCTGCGGGCCCGTGCCGACGTCAAGCCCGGCGAGTGGGTCACGGTGATCGGTGTCGGGGGTGTGGGCCTCAGCGCTGTCCAGGTGGCGGCCGCGGCCGGTGCCAACGTCATCGCCGTCGACCGCACGCCGGCGGCACTGGAACTCGCGCGCAGCCTCGGTGCCGCCGAGACCGTCCTCGCCAACGGCGCCGAGGTGGCGCCAGCGGTGCACGAGATCACCGGCGGCGGTAGCCATGTCGCGGTCGACGCGGTGGGCACCGCGGGGACGTGCGCCGATGCGATCCACAGCCTGCGCCGGCAGGGACGCCATGTGCAGGTGGGCCTGCTGCCCAACGTCGACGGGCATCCGCAGGTGCCCATGGATCGCGTAATCGCTTGGGAATTGGATGTTTTGGGGTCGCATGGCATGGCCAGCGCGGACTACCCCGAGATGCTCGACCAGGTCGCGGCGGGCAAGCTGCGCCCGCAGGCGTTGGTCGAGCGGGTGGTGGGGCTCGCCGAAGGCGCGCGCCTGCTGCCGGAGTTCGGCGCCGCCAGCCCGGTGGGAGTCACGTTGATCGACCCCCGGCGGGCGTGACGGTCAGGGGACCGGCACACCTTCGCGCAGGAAGTACACGCCCGCGATGGTGCCATCGGGATGGATCTTCACCCGGAACTGGCCGGGCATGCGGTCCATCTGCAGCGGGACGTTCACCACGGTGAGGTCGCCGCGCGCGGTGTCCTCGGGGCCGCCGTGCGACTGGTACGCCCCGAACGTGCGCTGGTAGCCGTCCCATACCTGCTGTAATGCCTTGGGGGACAACCGTTTCTGCAGCTCCGGATCGAACCGCGCGGTGACGGCGGCGTAGTTGCCCGCGGCGATGTCGTCGATGGCCGTCATGGCCACCTGGTCGGGTGCGTCGGCCGCTGCCGCGACCGGTGCTCCGCCGAGAGCGACGCCGATCCCGAGTGCCGCGATCGCGGCCGCCACTGTGCTCCGACGCTGATGCCTGGAATGTTGTCCCCGCCACATGAGGGCCAGCCTATGCGCTCGCGTCCCGATTGCCATTGACGAGACCCCGGGCACCGCCTATTTTTGACTACATACGTTGTCAACGGTGACAAGGAGTGCGCACGATGTCCCTGCCGATCCCGGCACGTCATCCCGACCGGCCGCAACCGGTGCCCGCGGCGATCAGTTCATTCGCCACCATGCTGGCCATCGGGAAGCCCGATGCGGCGCAGTGGCAGCGCCTGGGCGAGCGCCTGAACGTCGGGGACGAGCCCATGGACGCCCTGGTCGCCTGGATGTCGGAGGCGGGAACCAAGCAGCTGCGGCCGCTGTTCGACCGCGCGCTCGCCGAGGGCATCGCCTCCGTTCCGGAGGCGCCGGAGCCACTGCGGCGGTTCTTCGAATCGATCGAGGCCACGCCCGACTGGGTCGATCCCGAAGCGCTGCGGATCGGAGCGCGGACCCTGCGCCGCAGCGGGGCCGACGGCATGTACATCGCCCGGGATGTGGCCCTGCTGGGCGGCTACCAGTTCTCCGGGTTCAACCAGACCCTGTTGCGCACCGGTGCCCTGGAAAAGGGGTCCAACCAGCGGTTCGCCGAGACCATGCAGTGGGCGCTCGACGTGATCGACGCCGGCGGGCTCGACAAGTTCGGCTCCGGCTACCGGTCCACGGTCCGGGTCCGCTTCGTGCACGCGATGGTGCGCAAGCATGTGCAGGCGATGCCGGACTGGCGAACCGAGCAGTGGGGTGTGCCGGTCAATCAGACCGACATGGCGGCCACGCTGGTCGGCGCCCTGATCGCGCCGACGATCGGCGGCCTGGGCATGGGCATCGTGTTCACGCCGACCGAGTTGAGCAGTGTGGCCCACCTCACCCGGTACGTGGGCTGGCTGATGGGGGTGCAGGACGAATGGTTGCCGCGGTCGTTCCGGGACAGCGTCCGCATCCTGTACCAGACGTCAACGGCGCTGGCAGTCTCCGACGAGACCACCCAGCAGCTGTCGGTCCCCATGGCGCGCGATCCGCTGAGCTGGCATTACCGCGGCGCGGCAGGTCTTCGCCGGCGGTTGGCCTGGGCCCAGCACCTGTCGGTCACGACGGCGTTCCTGGGCCCGCGAGTGATGCGCACGCTGGGGCTCCCGGCCTACATGCCGCCGTGGTATCCGGTGCTCCGCATCCCCGTCAACGGCGTCCGCAGCATCGCGGCGCTGGTGCTTCCGGGAGGCTCGGACCGCGCCGCAGACCGCGGGCTGCGCGAGCAGAGGGCCTTGCTGCACACCATGATCGGCGATGACGAGGCCACCATCGGGGCGTCGGCGTCCCATCTGCGGGGCGTGGCTTGAGTTTTACGGCAGCGGCGCGACAGGAGCGACGCAGGCCGGCTCCACCGGCGCCGGGTCGCGCCACGCGTGACTGCCGGACATCAGCGCGACGGTGAAGGCCTCCAGCAGCCCCACCACGACGACGGGCCACATGGCTCCGGCCAGCACGCTGGTGAGGACCTGGTGGTCGGGTTGCTCGTCGTTGCTGAACCTGCGGCCGAGGAGATACGTCGCCAGGGTCACCACAGCCCAGATCGCTGTGTACGCCTCCACATAGAGGTGGACCACTGGGCTACTCCCTTTGACCGGGTAACCGCCGCGTGAACAGCTGTGACCGAAGGCTCATTTGCAACTGAATGTGTCGTCAATCTAACTCGGGAAAATGCCCGCGCCAAGGCCTTCGGCAGCCAGCAAAACGGCATTACGGCACGTCGCGGGGCGGTGGCAAATAGCCTTCACGCGCGGTACCCGCTTAGTGCCGGTATCCAGCTACTTTGACGGACTAGTAGATTTTTTTGCCAGAAAGTTACGTGTCAGGACGTCAGCACGGCCTTGGCGGTGTGCTGCTGGCCCGCGCGGTCGATCCAGAACAGCTCGACGACGTCGCCGGGGTAGTGCCGGTCCAGCACGCTGGTGAGCGCACTCGCCGAGCTCACCGTGACGGCGTCGATGCTCACCAGCACGTCACCCGGGACCATCCCGGCGATTTGCGCGGGGCCGCCGCTGATCACGTCGCGGATGAGCACACCGGGCAGCTGCGAGTGCTCGTCGGTGCCGCCGACGCCGACGCCGAGCAGCGTGGGCTGCCCGATGTGGATGTTGTTCGACGCCGCGCCGGCCCGGATCTGCGCGGCCGTCGCCAGCGCCTCGTTGATCGGGATCGCGAAGCCCTCGCCGCCCGGGCCCATGTGGAAGTTCAGCGTCGCCGCGACCGTCATCCCGACCACCCGGCCGTCCGCGGAGACCAGCGGGCCACCCGAATCGCCGGCGCGGACCGGGGCGGCGAACTGGATCAGGCCCGTCACCTGCTCGGAACTGCCCGTCAACTCGTCCTTGGCGGTGATGGTGCGGTTCAGCCCGATGACGTGACCGGCCTCGTGGGTCAGTGAGTTGCCGCTGCCGTCGGCGTTGCCCAGTGCGACGACCTCGTCGCCGACGGCCACCGCCGACGAGTCGCCCAGCGGGGCGACCGGCAGGTCGGCCGCGCCGCGCAGCTGCAGCACCGCGATGTCGCGGTGCCGGTCGTAGCCGACCAGGTCAGCGCGATATGGCCGCCCACCGATGGTCGCGGTCACCTTGTCGGCGCCCTGTACGACGTGGAAGTTGGTCAGCAGCGCGCCGCCGGCGTCGAGGACGAAGCCGGTGCCAGCACCGATGGCGTGCTGGTAGTTGATGACGGTGTCGACGCGCGCGGTCGCGGGTTCGACGACGGCTGCGGCCGCGGACGGGTCAGCGTGGGTGACGGGGGCGAGGCTGATGGTGGCCACGGCAACGGCCGCCGCGGTGGCCGCGGTGCCGAGCCGACGGCAGAAGCGGAACCCGCCCATGTGCTGTCCTCCGGACTGCGAGGTGATGGCCCTGCGAATGGCCCTTAGGCTCCGCGCCCGAACAAGCCGGAGCCTTTGCCGGAGCGGCGGTTGCGCAGCTTACCGGCGGGGGCGTCGTCAGTGGCCGTTTCTTCCGCCTCGTCCTCGTTGGTGTCGGCGGTCTCTTCGCCGGACGTCTTGGCCGCTTCATCGGATTCTGCGGCGTCGGCGTTACCAGCGTCGTCGGCTTCGGTGGTCTCGGCCGCGTCGTCGTCGGCCTTGTCCGTGGCCTCTTCTTCGGCCTCGGCTTCGGTGTCAGTCTCGCTCTCATCGCCGGCTTCCGCGACTTCAGCGGCGACGGCCGGGGCCTCATCGGCGCCCTTGTCGGCCTTGCGGCGGCCGCGGCGCTTGCTGTCGTTGACCTTCAGCGGCGCCGGCGGCGGAGGCGGCAACTCGGCGACGAAGGCCAGGTAGAACGCCAGGGCGGCGAGCAGGGCCAGGCCGGCCGCGCCGCCGTAGATACCGAAGAGCCAGGTGCCGGCCTGATCCAGGGTCAACCAGATCTCGCTGATCGCGGCACCGATGATCAGGACGCCCGCGACGATGTGCAGGACGATCGACCAGGTCCGCAGGGTCAGCGCCAGCTGCGGGGTGCCGTACTCCGGCAGGGCGGTGCGCTGGCGGGTGAACAGGACCGGCAGCGCCGACAACGCGACGATCAGACCGCAGACGATGCGCATCGCGGTGCCGAGGGTGTGCGACCAGTCGCCGGTCAGCTCGTTCCACCGGGGCAGCGCGAAGAAGAAGTACAGCAGCCCGGCGAGGATGAGGAACGACGCGTGCCAAATGATCGCTACCGGCCGCCGCATACTGCTCCTCGAGGGTTTTTCGCTCTGATAGTGGGCCGGGGTGCGACCGGCTGATCAGCTGGTCGCACCCCGGACCGAGTGCGGAGGATAGGGGATTTGAACCCCTGAGGGCTGTTAACCCAACCCGCGTTCCAGGCGAGCGCCATAGGCCACTAGGCGAATCCTCCGTCGACAAGGGTACCCGACCCGGATCCGACGCCCTACTCGTGTGCCACTGGGTGGGTACTACACTCGTGGCCGGACCCCGCGCGGCGTCCATCCTGTGAACTCCCCCAGGGCCGGAAGGCAGCAAGGGTCAACGGGCTCTGGCGGGTGCGCGGGGTCCCCTATGTTTTCGCGATCTGATGCGAGAGGCGCGCCGTGTCGTTTCTGTCCCTCGGCCGTGACGAATTGCAGGCCCAGCACGATCTGCAACAGCGCAATTACGCCGAACTGCAGGCCCGCAACCTGGCCCTCGACCTGACTCGCGGCAAGCCGTCGGCAGAACAGCTCGACCTGTCGAACGCCATGCTGAGCCTGCCGGGAGACACCCCCGGTTCCTACCTGGACGGCAACGGCACCGATACCCGCAACTACGGCGGCCTGCACGGCCTGCCCGAGCTGCGGGCCATCTTCGGTGAACTGCTCGGCCTGCCCGTGCAGAACCTGATCGCCGGCAACAACGCCAGCCTCGAGTTGATGCACGACGTCATCGTGTTCTCGCTGCTGCACGGCGGCGTTGATTCGCCGCGCCCCTGGGTGCAAGAACCCATTCTGAAGTTCTTGTGCCCGTCGCCCGGCTACGACCGGCACTTCGCGATCACCGAGAGCTTCGGCATCGAGATGATCCCGGTCCCGATGCTGGAGGACGGCCCCGACGTCGACCTCATCGAGGAGCTGGTGGCCGCCGACCCGGCGATCAAGGGCATGTGGTGCGTGCCGGTCTTCGGTAACCCGACCGGCGTCACCTACTCGTGGGAGGCCACTCGCCGGCTGGTGCAGATGCAGACGGCGGCACCGGACTTCCGGCTGTTCTGGGACAACGCCTACGCCGTGCACACGCTGACGCACGAGTCGGTCCAGAACGTCGACGTCGTCGGCCTGGCCGCCACCGCGGGCAACCCGAACCGGCCGTACGTCTTCGCCTCGACGTCCAAGATCACCTTCGCCGGCGCCGGCGTCAGCTTCTTCGGTGGCTCGCTGGGCAACATCGCCTG
Source organism: Mycobacterium sp. SMC-21 (assembly GCF_045310825.1). NCBI lineage: Bacteria > Bacillati > Actinomycetota > Actinomycetes > Mycobacteriales > Mycobacteriaceae > Mycobacterium > Mycobacterium sp. SMC-21. The sequence continues at coordinate 125,664 of NZ_JBJIAO010000001.1, forward strand.
GTACCTGCAGCACGCCGAGAAGAAGACCATCGGCCCGGACAAGGTCAACCAGCTGCGGCACCTCCGGTTCTTCGGTGACGCCGACGGCGTGCGGCTGCACATGCAGCGGCACCAGGCGCTGATGGCGCCCAAGTTCGCGGCGGTCGCGGAGATTCTCGACGACCGGCTCAGCGCGTCGAAGATCGCATCGTGGACCGACCCCAAGGGCGGCTACTTCGTCAGCCTCGACGTGTGGCCGGGCACCGCGAAGCGGACCGTGGCGCTGGCCAAGGACGCCGGCATCGCGGTGACGGCGGCAGGCGCGTCGTTCCCGTACAAGAAGGACCCGGAGGACAAAAACATCCGGATCGCGCCTTCGTTCCCGCCGCTGCCGGACCTGCGCCTCGCCATCGACGGCTTGGCGACGTGCGCGCTGCTGGCCGCGACCGAGGCGCTGCTGAAGGGCTGAGGTCCTGCCGCGCGCTGTATGCGTTGACCCTGTACCCAGGGCGCATTCGTGCGAGAGCGGTGCGCCGTGGCGTCAGGATCAACGGGTGTCACTGCCGTCCCCACGCTGACTCTGTACTGAGGGCGCAGTTGTGCGAGTAGCGGGGTGCGTAGATGCAGGGTCAATCGAGTCGTGGTGGTCGCGTTCGCCGAGCCTGACTGCACGGCGATTTGCGGCCTGATTTTCCGCCACCACGTCAGCTTCGTGGAATGGCGAATCCACCAGAGCACGAGTCGGACCCGCTCGGTAGCCTTCTCCCGTGGCTCTTTACCGCAAGTACCGACCGGCAAGTTTCGCTGAGGTTGTCGGGCAGGAGCATGTCACCGAGCCGCTGTGCAACGCGCTGGAATCGGGCCGCATCAACCACGCCTACCTGTTCTCCGGGCCGCGCGGTTGTGGCAAGACGTCGTCGGCGCGCATCCTGGCCCGCTCGCTGAACTGTGAGCAGGGGCCGACGGCCAATCCGTGCGGCGAGTGCCATTCGTGCGTGGCGCTGGCGCCGAACGGGCCGGGCAACATCGACGTCGTCGAACTCGACGCCGCCAGCCATGGTGGTGTCGACGACACCCGTGAGCTCCGGGACCGCGCGTTCTACGCACCGGCACAGTCGCGGTACCGCATCTTCATCATCGACGAAGCGCACATGGTGACCAATGCCGGTTTCAACGCGTTGCTCAAGATCGTCGAGGAGCCGCCGGAGCACCTGATCTTCGTGTTCGCCACCACCGAGCCCGAGAAGGTGCTGCCGACCATCCGGTCGCGTACCCACCACTACCCGTTCCGGCTGCTGCCGCCGAAGACCATGCGTGGCCTGCTGGAGAAGATCTGCGCCCAGGAGGACGTCGGCGTCGACGACGCGGTGTACCCCTTGGTCATCCGCGCCGGCGGTGGTTCGCCACGTGACACGTTGTCGGTGCTCGACCAGCTGCTGGCCGGCGCCGAGCAGAACCGCGTCGTCTACCAGCGGGCGCTGTCGCTGCTGGGCGCCACCGACCTCGCACTGATCGACCGGGCCGTCGACGCGCTGGCCGCCGGCGACGGCGCGGCGCTCTTCGGCGCCGTGGAGTCGGTGATCGACGCCGGGCACGACCCGCGCCGCTTCGGCACCGACCTGCTGGAGCGGTTCCGGGATCTGATTGTCCTGCAAGTGGTTCCGGACGCCGCGGCCCGTGGTGTGGTCGACGCGCCGGACGACGTCATGGAGCGCATGCGGGACCAGGCCGCCCAGATCGGCACCGCGACGCTGACCCGCTACGCCGAGGTGATGCACGCCGGGCTGGGGGAGATGCGCGGCGCGACCGCACCGCGACTGTTGCTCGAAGTGGTGTGTGCCCGGCTGCTGCTGCCGTCGGCCAGTGACACCGAAGCCGCTCTGCTGCAACGCATCGAGCGCATCGAGACCCGGATGAACGTCTCGATTCCGGCCTCCGAGAGCGCCGTGAGTGCCGTCAGCGCACCGCGTCCGGCTCCGGTGGCGGCCCCGGTCGCAGCCCCATCGGCACCGGTCGCCGAGTCGTACGCGGAGACACCCCCGGCTCCTGCGGCCCCGTCGTCGGCGGCGGGCAACCGGCAGTTCACGCGGAGAAGTCAAGCGCCGCAGTCGGGTTCGGCCACGTCGGCCGAGCCGCCACCCGCGCAGCCCGCACCCCCGGTGTCACGGCCCGAGCCCCGCCCGGCCCCCGAATCTGCGCCGGTTCAACGTGAAACATCACCTGAACCAGTCGCCCCGCCGGCTCCCGCACCGGACGCCCCGGCGCCCGTGCAGCCGGCCGCCGCGACACCCGGTGAGCCCGATGCCGCCGCGGTGCGGGCCATGTGGACGACGGTGCGCGAGAAGGTCCGCATGCGCAGCCGCTCCCTGGAAGCCATGCTCATGGAGGCGACGGTCCGCGGCATCGAGGGCGACACCCTCATCCTGGCTCACCCCGCGCCGCCGTTGGCGAAACGGCTGTCCGAGCAGCACAACGCGGACGTCATCCGCGAGGCGCTCAAGGACGCGCTGGGCGTGAACTGGCGGGTGCGCTGCGACGCCGGTGCGGCGCCCGCGGGTGCGGCCAGTGCGGCTCCGGCCGCCCCGCGACCGGCGGCCCCGACGCCCGAGCAGCAGGCCGCCGTGGAGCGCGCCGAAGAAGAGGACATGCTGGCCGACGCCGCCAACGACCGCGGCACCGACGTGCCCCGGCGCGACCCGGAAGAGGTGGCGCTCGAACTGCTCAAGAGTGAGCTGGGCGCCCGACCCATCGGGGAGTAGTCAGGGCGTCCACCACGGGCGTAACGGCAGCCCGCCGTCGGCCCCGTGCTCGTCGAGTTTGACGGCCAGAACCTGGTGCAGCTGAACCACATTGGTCTCGAATCCCACCCGGGAACCGGCCATGTACATGCCCCAGACCTTGGCTGTGGCCACGCCGACCTCGGCGACCGCGTCGTCCCAGTTGCGGACCAGGTTGGCGCACCAGTCGCGCAGTGTCAGGGCGTAGTGGTGGCGCAGGTTCTCCTCGTGCAGCACCTCCAGTCCGGTGTCCTGGGCGGTGGCGATTATCCGTCCTGAGCCGGTCAGTTCCCCGTCGGGGAAGACGTAGCGGTCGATGAATCCGCCGATGTGCCCCGGCCGGTTGTGCGGCCGGGTGATGCAGTGGTTGAGCAGCAGCCCGCCGGTCCGGAGCCGGTCCCGCAGGAACCGGAAGTACGCCGGGTAGTTGGCGACGCCGATGTGCTCGGTCAGGCCGATCGAGGAGACCGCGTCGAAGCCGTCCTCCCGCACGTCGCGGTAGTCACCGTGCACGACGCGGGCGAGGTCGGCCAGGCCCTCATCGGCGATGGCGCGCTGTGCCCAGCCGGCCTGCTCCGCCGACAGCGTCACGCCGGTGGCCCGGACACCGTGCCGGGCGGCGTACCGGACCATGCCACCCCAGCCGCAGCCGACGTCGAGCAGCCGATCGCCGGGCTGCAACCGCAGCTTGTCGAACACCAGCCGGTACTTGTTCTCCTGGGCCTCCTCGAGCGTGGCATCGGGCCGGGGATAGCAGGCGCAGGTGTAGGTCATCGACGGGCCGAGCACCAGTTCGTAGAAGGCGTTCGACACGTCGTAGTGGTGGTGGATGGCCTCGGCGTCCCGGATTCGGCTGTGCCGCAGCCCTTCTGCCATCCGTCGCCATTTCGGCAGGGCCTCCTGCGGCGGTGGGGCGATGGGCAGCAGATGCTCGAACCCGATGGACCGCACGATGTTCGCCAGTACCCGGATCGGCGGACGCTTGAACTCCACCTTGTCGGCGAGCGCCTTGAGCAGCTCGTACGGGTCGCCCGGATGCACCCCGAGCGCCGCGAGATCGCCTGCGACGTAGGCGCGCGCGAGGCCCAGGTCGCCCGGCGCGGTCGCCAGGTAGGTGGTGCCGCGCGGAGTCAGCAGGCTCAGCCCCAGTTCGGCGTCTTCGGGGCCGGCCGAACTCCCGTCGTACGCCTCGAATTTCAGGGGGAGCCGACCACTCGAGAAGCTCTCCAGGACCTCGGCCAAGGTGAGCTTGCCGTCGGCCGTGCCCCGGTCGTCAGTTGTCGTCATTGCCGCTGTACCGCCTTCGCATAGAGACCTAGTAGCCGCGATTCGGGGTCGTAAACGTCTTTGACCTTCTGGTACTCCGCGCCGCCGTAGCGCTTGTCGAAGTCCGCGCGCGAGTAGAACGACTCGGAGTACAGGGATTTGTGGCCGCCGCAGTCGTCGACCTTGTGCTCGATGAGCCGGTTCGTCTCACCGGCGACGGGTCCAGCCGGGACCGATGACCAGAACCCGACGTTGACGTAGTTGCGGTGGGGCTGGAGCGGATACAGCGGCCAGTGGGTGTCGTCGCGTAACCGTAACGGGCACAACCAGATCGGGGTGATGGGCACATGCACCAGGAACCAGTCGAGGAAGTCGACGACGCGCTCGACCGGCACCTCGACGTCCTGCACCACGCGCTCGCGCAGCGGCTGTCGCGGCGCCAGGAGGCTGCGGCGCTCGATCCGGTCGGCGATGTGGAAGCGCTGGTCGAGGCCGACGAGCTTCCAGTAGACGCTGCTGCGCCGGTACCGGCGGGGCCACAGCCGCCGGATGAGTGGGCGTTGCGCGCCGAAGGCCGCCGAACACCAGAACCAGTCGGTGTCCCAGCGCCAGAGATAGTCCTGCGTGGTGAGCCGGTCGTGGCGCTCGCCGGAGTCGTGCTGGATGGAGCGGTAGTAGATGTGCCGGCCGGTGTAGTCGCTGACCGGGCCGTCGGTCCCGGTCTTCATGCCGAGGCACAGATAGCTTTCGTCGGGCCCGAACACGACGCCGTCGAGGTAGTCCACCGGCACGCCGTCGTGGCCGCCGGTGTCGAGGATGCGCTGCAGCTCGTCGACCAGGTCGGTCAGCCGGTGAAAACGCAGGTGCCGCAGCTTGACGAAAGGGCGCACCGGTTCCAGCTCGATGCGCAGCCGTACCGAATAACCCAGCGTGCCATAGGAATTCGGGAAAGCATGGAACAGGTCGGGGTGCCGGTCGCGGCTGGCGGTGACCAGCTCGCCTGCGCCGGTGAGGATGTCGAGCTCCAGCACGGACTCATGCGGCAGGCCGTTGCGGAACGACGTCGACTCGATGCCCAGTCCGGTGACCGCGCCCCCGAGGGTGATGGTCTTGAGCTGCGGTACGACCAGCGGTGCCAACCCGAACGGCAGTGTCGCCGCGACGAGCGTCTCGTAGGTGCACATGCCCTGAACGTCCGCGGTGCGTGACTCGGTGTCGACGGCCAGCACACCGTCCAGCCCCGAGACGTCCAGCCCCTTGGTCTTGGTGCGCGTACGTGCCCGGAACAGGTTCGACGTCGGTTTCGCCAGCCGCACCGTCGCACCCTGCGGGATGGCGCGATAGCTGTCCAGGAGTCGCTGAACGGCCACCTCGTGGGCGGCCGTCGCATCGGTCGTGACAGCAGTCACACATATACGCTAAACCGAGACAGCGGTCCTCGCGACCGCAAGGGAAGCCAGATGAACAGGAGTTTTACCTGATGGGACAGGTCAGTGCGTCCAGCACCGTGTTGATTCTCGCCGAGCCGGAGAAGGTGCTTGCGGCAGTCGCCGACTACCAGACGGTGCGCCCGAAGATCCTCTCGTCGAACTACAGCGGCTACCAGGTGCTCGAAGGCGGACAGGGCGCCGGCACCGTCGCCACCTGGAAGCTGCAGGCCACCAAGAAGCGCTCGCGTGAGGTCAAGGCCACGGTCGACGTCGCCGGCAAGAGCGTCATCGAGAAGGACGCCAACTCGTCGATGGTGACCACGTGGACCGTCGCCCCGGCGGGCACCGGCTCGACCGTCACCGTCAAGACCGCGTGGCAGGGCGCCGGCGGTATCGGCGGCTTCTTCGAGAAGACCTTCGCGCCGCTGGGTCTGCGCAAGATTCAGGACGAGGTGCTGGGGAACCTGAAGAAGGTCGTCGAAGGCTAGCCCTTTCGGCGCACGGAGATTCTTTTCGCGGCCAGTCGGTCGCCCGGTGATCCGTCGGGCGACTAGGCTGGCGCGCACACCCGATCATCGAAAACTGAGGGGATCGTCATGCAACCCGGTGGCCAGCCCGATATGTCCGCGCTGCTCGCTCAGGCGCAGCAGATGCAGCAGCAGCTCATGGCGGCGCAGGAGTCCCTGGCCACCTCGTCGGTGACCGGTCAGGCCGGTGGCGGTCTGGTCAAGGTCACCATGATGGGCAGCGGTGAGATCACCGCGCTCACCATCGACCCGAAGGTCGTCGACCCCGACGACATCGAGACGCTGCAGGACCTCATCGTGGGTGCCCTGGGTGACGCCTCCGAGCAGGTGACGCTGATGGCGCAGCAGCGCCTCGGCCCGCTGGCCGGCGGCATGCAGGGCATGGGCCTGCCCGGGTTCTGATGTGTTTGAAGGCCCCGTACAGGATTTGATCGACGAGCTCGGCAAGCTGCCGGGCATCGGGCCGAAGAGTGCCCAGCGCATCGCGTTCCACCTGCTGTCGGTGGAGCCGCCGGACATCGACCGGCTGACCGCGGTGCTGAACCGGGTGCGCGACGGCGTCAAGTTCTGTGCGGTGTGCGGCAACGTGTCCGATGACGACCGCTGCCGCATCTGCAGTGACCCGCGCCGCGACGGTTCCCTGGTGTGTGTCGTCGAGGAGCCCAAGGACGTCCAGGCGGTGGAGCGCACCCGCGAATTCCGCGGGCGCTATCACGTCCTGGGCGGCGCGCTGGATCCGCTGTCCGGTGTCGGGCCGGAACAATTGCGAATTCGCGAGCTGCTCAACCGCATTGGCCAGCGGGTCGACGGTGTGGACATCGTCGAGGTGATCATCGCGACCGACCCCAACACCGAGGGCGAGGCCACGGCCACGTACCTGGTGCGCATGCTGCGGGACATCCCGGGGCTGACGGTGACGCGCATCGCGTCGGGTCTGCCGATGGGTGGCGACCTCGAGTTCGCCGACGAGCTGACGCTGGGCCGGGCCCTGGCCGGCCGCCGCGCCATGGTCTGATGCGCGGCTCAGCCGCGGTGATTCAACTTTCCACCCACTGAAACTGCCTGCCGCGCGGCGCTGGGCAAAACTTTCTCTGCCATGAGGCTGTTTCGGCAAGTTCAGCTAACTATTGCAAATGAAAGTAATGCGCCATGTCCAGGGAAGTCGGCACGGCCTTCTTCATCAGGCAAAGAATGCTGCGAAAGTTGTTACGGTATCGGTGATTTCGGACGGGTTGCTCGATCGCGGCGCGCCGGGGCAGGTTTATTGACGCCCATTTGTGGACATAGTCAGAGCATGTAGCATTCGCCCACGGGTCGAGTGAAATCGCAAAGCCCAATTATCTTGAGCGTCAATTCTTTTGGGAGCACCATGAGCACCAACCCGTTCGATGACGACAATGGATCTTTCCTCGTGCTGATCAACGACGAGGAACAGCACAGCCTGTGGCCGACATTTGCTGATGTGCCGGCCGGCTGGCGGGTGGTCTTCGGTGAGGCCGACCGCGCCTCGTGCCTGGAGTACATCGAGCGGGAGTGGACGGACATCCGGCCGAAGAGTTTGCGGGACCGACTGGCGGTGGGTCAGCAGCTCTGATCGCTCGCTCGGTAAGTCAGAGGTAGTTCGGCATTTCAGTGTTTGGGATGGATCTCGGCGATTCGTCGCTGCCTGTCACGCGTGGGCAGTTGGACATCTGGCTCGCGCAGGAAACCGGTCAATCGGCTGCGGAGTGGCAGCTCGGCATCTTCGTGAAAATTGACGGGCCGGTTGATTTCGAGATCTTCGAGCAATCGATCCGCCACGTCGTGGGCGAGGCCGACCCGGTGCGGGCGACGTTCTCGGAGTCCGGCGGTCAGGTGCGCCAGCGGTTGCTCGATGTCGCCGATTTCGAGGTGGCTTTCCACGATCTGACCCATACCGACCAGCCGATGGTCGAGGCGCGCGCGACGGCCTCGGCGCTGCAGCGCACCCCCATGCCGTTCGACGGCCCGCTGCTGCGGTTCGCCTACTTCCGGGCCGGCGCCGACGAGTCCTACTTCTTCGCCTGCTGTCACCACATCGTCGCCGACGGCATCGGGCTGGCGCTGGTCCTGCAGCGCATCGCCGCGGTTTACTCGGAATCTGTTGCGGGCGTGGCGATTCAGCCGTCCTACTTCAGTTCGCTGCGGGATCTGCTGGACTCGGAGGGCGCGTACGAAGCCTCCGCGGACTATGCCGAGGACGAGGCCTACTGGACCGCGAACCTGCCGGCGGCGGCGACTCGCAACCTGCCCCCGGCTGACGTCGCGGGCGCCGATGGCTCGTCGGAGCCGATCCCGCTTGCCCCTGCGCTGCTGACGCAGGTCGAACGACTGTGTGCGGATTGGGACGTGCGCCGGTCCACGGTGCTCATCGCGGCGTGCGCACTGGTCCTGCGTGGCCGGGCGGCCGAGGGCCACGAGGTCGTGCTCGATCTGCCGGTGACGCGGCGCGTGCTGCAGGTGTCGAAGACCTTGCCCGGCATGGTCGCCGGGGTGGTGCCGCTGGTCCTGCAGGTTTCCCCCGACGCCACCGTCGCCGAATTCTGCGCGCATGTGCACACCCGCACCCGAGAAGCGGTGCGGCATCAGCGATTTCCCGTGCAGGCCCTGGAGCGCAAGGTTCACGGGCCGGGTGCGGACCGGATCGTGGTGGACTTTCTGCCGTCGGGCTTCACCGTGCCGCTGGGCGAGGCCACTGCGGCAGCTCAGCTGATCTCCGGTCTCGGTCGCGGCTCCGGTCTGGCGTTCTCGGGCACGGGCGACGAACTCTCCATCACGACGTTCGGTACCCGGCAGCTCGACGTCGTGGAACTGGCGGACCAGCTGCACCGCGTGCTGACCGCCATGACGGCGGACCCGGCGCAGCGCCTGTCGGCGTTGCCGGTGCTCGGTGCACCGGCCGAGGACCGGCTGGCGGAGCTCGGAAACTGGGCGACGCTCGCCGCCGAAACGACCGTGCCGCTGTCGATCCCGGCGCTTTTCGCCGCTCAGGTGGCTCGCGTGCCGGAGGCTGTGGCGCTCAGCGGTGACGGTCGGCCCCTGACCTACCGGGAGCTCGACCGCGCGTCGAACCGGATGGCCCAGCTTCTCGCCGACCGCGGCGCGGGGCCGGGGCGCCGCGTCGCGGTGATGCTGCCGCGTTCCGCCGAGGCCATCGTGACCATCCTGGGCGTGCTCAAGACCGGCGCGGCCTACCTGCCGATCGACCCGGCACTGCCGGCGTCCCGAATCGCCTTCATGCTCGACGATTCCACACCGTTCGCGGCCGTCACCACCACGGCCCTGGCTGACCGGTTCGACGGCTTCGACGGCGTCGTCATCGACGTGCGGGAGCCGTTCGACGGGCCCGACGACTGGCCGGCCGCGGCCGGCCCGGAGCCCGACGATGTCGCCTACGTCATCTACACCTCGGGCACGACCGGAACGCCGAAAGGCGTTGCGATCGCCCATCAGAACCTGACGCAGCTGATCGCTTCGCAGGATGCCGGCCTGCCGCCCGAGCAGGCCTGGTCGCATTGGCATTCGTACGCCTTCGATTTCTCGGTATGGGAGATTTTCTCGGCGCTGCTGCGCGGCGGCCGGCTGGTGGTGGTGCCCGAGTCGGTGTCCGCCGATCCGGCCGAGTTCCATGACTTCCTGATCGCGGAAAAAGTCACCGTTCTCACCCAAACGCCCTCTGCCATCGGGATGTTGGACATGACAGGGCTGGAGTCATGCGCGCTGGTGATGGGCGGCGAAGCGTGCCCGGCCGAGGTGGTCGAACAGTGGGCGCCCGAGCGTGTGATGGTCAACGGTTACGGCCCGACCGAGACCACGATCTACGCCGCGATCAGCGCGCCGTTGACGGCCGACGCCGGCGCGGCGCCGATCGGCGCGCCACCGCGCGGCACGGCATTGTTCGTGCTGGACGGCTGGATGCGGCCGGTGCAGCCCGGCGTGGTCGGCGAACTGTATGTGGCCGGTGCCGGGGTGGGTGTCGGGTATCTGCACCGCACCGCATTGACCGGATCACGTTTCGTGCCATGCCCGTTCGGCAGGCCCGGCGAGCGGATGTACCGCACGGGAGACCTGGTGTACTGGGGCGAGGACGGACAACTGCGGTACGTCGGACGCGCCGACGCCCAGGTCAAGATCCGTGGCTACCGCATCGAATTGGGTGAAGTCCAAACAGCTTTGGCCGCAGTCGACGGCGTCGTGCAGGCGGCGGTGATCGTCCGGGAAGACCGTCCCGGCGACAAGCGCCTCGTCGGTTACGTCACCGGCGCCGTCGATCCGGTCGAGGTGCGGGCCGCCCTCGTCGAGCGCCTGCCGGCGTACCTGGTTCCGGCCGCGGTCGTGGCGCTGACCGAGCTGCCGCTCACCACCAGCGGCAAGCTCGACACCCGCGGCCTGCCCGCCCCGGAGTACACGGGCGACGACTACCGCGCGCCGGACAGCCCTGTCGAAGAGATTCTGGCTGCCATCTATGCCGAGATCCTCGGCCTGGAGCCGGCGGCCGTCAGCGTCGACGACTCGTTCTTCGAGCTGGGCGGCGACAGCATTCTCGCGATGCAGGTGGCGGCGCGCGCCCGGGCCGCCGGCCTGGCATGCCGCCCGCGTGACGTGTTCGTCGAACAGACGGTGGCGCGCCTCGCACAGACGGTGACCGTGACCGACGACGCCGACGATGTCGTCGACGAGGGCATCGGATCGGTGCCGGCCACCCCGATCATCCGGTGGTTCGCCGGGATCGAAGGACCGGTCGACGAGTTCAACCAGACCCTGGTGTTGCAGGCGCCGCACGGCGCCACCGGCGACGACGCGGTGATGTTGTTGCAGGCCTTGATGAATCGGCACGCCATGCTGCGGCTGCGGGTCGGCGCCGACGGGACGCTGTCGGTACCCGAGGCCGGCTCGGTCGATGCCCGCGACTGCGTCGTCGATGTGGACGAGCTGTCTGAAGCCGCCGTGGCCGCGGCGCGGCGACGGCTGAACCCGGGTGCCGGGGTGATGGTCAGCGCCATGTGGGTCGGCCCCAGCCGGCAGCTGGTCCTGATGGTCCATCACCTCGCGGTTGACGGGGTGTCGTGGCGAATCCTGCTGGAAGACATCAACATTGCGTGGGCGCAGCATCGCGCCGGCCACCCGGTGGAGCTGACGACGACAGGCACGTCGTTCCAGCGGTGGGCCACGCTGCTCAGCGAGTATGCGCACCATCCGGACGTGCGGGCACAGGCGGCGGCCTGGCAGCGGGCGGCCTCGGTATCCGCGGCACTGCCGGCCGCGGACCCCGATGTGGACACCTACGCCACCGCGGGCCGGCTGTCGGTGACGCTCGACGCCGAGCACACCAGGGCCCTCCTCGGCGAGGTGCCGGCGGCATTCCACGCCGGCGTGCAGGACATCCTGCTGATCGGTTTCGCGCTCGCGGTCACCGAATTCCTGGGCACCGGTCGGTCGCCGTCGGCATCGACGTCGAAGGCCACGGGCGCGACGAAGGTATCGCCGACGATGTCGACCTGTCGCGGACCGTCGGCTGGTTCACCGCCAAATACCCGGTCTCGCTGGCGATGCGCCAGCTGTCCTGGTCGCAGATCACCTCGGGCGACGAGGCGCTCGGCGCAGTTGTCAAGGCGGCCAAGGAACAGCTGCGTGCACAGCCCGCGGGCCTGACCTACGGGCTGCTGCGCTACCTCGACGACGACATCGATCTCGATGGCGCCGAGCCGAGCATCGGGTTCAACTACCTTGGGCGCCTCGGCTTTCCGCAGATCGCCGGTGTCGAAGAGCTGTGGCGTCTCGGACGCGACGAACTGTCCCTGGCCGGCGCCGCGGCCCCGTTGCCGCTGTTCCACACCGTGGAACTCAACGCCGGCACCGTCGACACCGACGCCGGCCCCAGCTGCAGGCAGACTGGACCTGGGCGACCTCGGTTCTCGACGATGCCCAGCTGAACCGGTTGAGCCGGTTGTGGTTCGAGGCGCTGGCCGGTATCTGCGCACATGTCCGTTCGGGCGGCGGCGGTCTGACGCCATCGGACATCGCACCGGCGCGGCTGGGGCAGCAGCAGATCGACCAGTTGCAGCAGCAATACCCGCGTGGCCGACATCCTGCCGCTGACGCCGCTGCAGCAGGGTCTGCTGTTCCACAGCAGCACCGCGCACGAGCGGGCCGACGTCGCGGCCGAAATGTACTCGGTGCAGCTGGATTTCACGCTGACCGGCGCGCTGGACCCGCAGCGACTCCGCGATGCCGTGCAACGCACCGTCAACCGGCATCCGCACCTCGCGGCCACGTTCAGTCAGCAGTTCGACGAACCGGTGCAGGTGATCCTGGCCGAGCCGGAGATCGCTTGGCAATTCCTCGATTTCGGCGCGACGGGTGTGCTCGACGAAGACGAGATTCAGCGACTGTGCGCCGCCGAACGCGTCGCGGTCGGCGACCTCGCCGGTGAGCCGCCGTTCCGGGCCCTGCTGATCCGAATCGCCGAGGACCGGCACCGGTTTGTGCTGACCAATCACCACATCGTGCTCGACGGCTGGTCGCTGCCGATCCTGCTGCGTGAGATCTTCGCCGGCTATGCCGGGCACCGGTTGCCGCCCGCGGCGTCGTACCGGAAGTTCATCACCTGGCTCGCCGATCGCGATCTCGATGCGGCGCGCGCCGCGTGGGGTGAGGTGCTCGCGGGCTTCGATACGCCGACGCTCGTGGGCCCGCAGGACCGGCTGCAGGACCGGTTGGGGCGGGGGCAACGCGGCTTTGCGTCGTTCCAGGTTCCGGCGGAGACCACGCGCGCACTGTCAGACCTGGCCCGCTCGTGTCAGACCACCGTCAGCACCGTGCTGCAAGGCGCGTGGGCAGTGCTGCTGTCGTCCTTGACGGGCAGGCACGACGTGGCGTTCGGTACCGCGCGGTCCCGGCTCGGACAGCTCGATGTCGGCGACACCGAATCGATGGTCGGCCTGCTGATCAACACCGTGCCGGTGCGTGCCAACCTGACCGCGGGCACCACCGTCACCGGCCTGCTCGACCAGCTGCAGACCGCGCACAACGACACCCTCGACCATCAGCACCTGGCGCTGGGCGAGATTCACCGCGTGGCCGGCCATGACCAACTTTTCGACACGCTGTTCGTGTACGAGAACTATCCGGTCGAAGCGGGGATGTCCGTAGGGGTCGATGACCTGGCCATCGCCGAGTTCGCGAACCGCGAGTTCAACCACTATCCGCTGACGGTCGAGGCGTTCCCGGGTGACGAGCTCGGGCTGCACATCGAATACGACACCGAGGTGTTCACCGAAGCCGGGATCGCTTCGCTGATCGGCAGACTGCGCCGGCTGTTGGTGGCGATGACCGAGGACCCGGCGCGGAAGCTGTTGTCCATCGACCTCCTCGACGAGGCCGAGCAGGACGAATTGCGGCGTTGGTCGGGCGCCGGGGTGCAGGCGCCGATCGGACTCGGGCCCGAGCTGCTGGCCGCGGCCGTCGCGGTCGATCCCGACGCGGTCGCCGTCATCGACGGAGCGCGCAGTCTGACGTATCACGAGCTCGACGAAACCTCGAACCGGTTGGCGCGCCTGCTGATCGAGAACGGGGTGGGTCCCGAACGCGCCGTGGGTGTCGCGATGGACCGGTGCGCCGAACTGGTGGTGGCGTGGTGGGCCGTGCTCAAGGCCGGCGGCGTGTACGTGCCGGTGGACCGCACCCACCCCGTCGAACGTATTGCCACGGTGCTGGATTCGGTCGCCGCCACGTGCGTGCTGACGCGGGACGCCGACCAGGTGGGCGGTGCGGGCCCGCGTCCGGTGTTGCGGGCGGACGTGGATCTGTCCGGTTTCCGCGCCGAACCGATCACCGACGGCGAGCGCCCGGCGCCGTTGGCCGTCGACAACACCGCCTACGTCATCTTCACGTCGGGCTCGACGGGTGAGCCCAAGGGCGTGGCGGTCAGCCACGCCGGCCTGCTGGGTGCCGCTGCAGCACAACGTGACTCGTACGAGCTGACCGCCGAAGCGCGCGTGCTGATGGTCGCCGCCCCGACCTTCGACGCGTCGCTGTTCGAGATGCTGATGGCGACCGGCGCCGCGGCCGCATTGGTGGTGGCACCGCGGGACGTGTACGCCGGCGAGGCGCTCGTCGATCTGATGCAACACCACCGGGTCAGCGCGACGCTGCTGACCCCGACGGTGGTGGCGTCACTGGATCGGTCGCGGCTCGACGGGCTGACGACCCTGATCACCGGCGGTGAGGCCTGCCCCGAGGAACTCGTGCAGTCCTGGGCGCCCGGGCGCCGCATGTTCAACGCGTACGGACCCAGCGAATCCACCATCTGGGCCACCGGCACCCCGCTGACGCCGGGCCGGCCGGTGAACATCGGTAGGCCCATCGCGGGCACCCGGACCCTGGTGCTCGACGCCCAACTCAACCCCGTGCCGCCGGGCGTGACGGGCGAGCTGTACCTGGCGGGCCCCGCGGTGGCCCTCGGTTACGTGGGCCGGCCCACGCTGAGCGCCGAACGGTTCGTCGCCAATCCGCATAGTGGGCACGGTGATTCCGGCGGCCGCATCTACCGGACAGGCGACCTGGCGCGCTGGAACGCCGACGGCACGCTCGACTATCTGGGGCGGGCCGACACCCAGATCAAGCTGCGCGGCCAGCGCATCGAGCTGGGCGAGATCGAGAGCGCGCTGCTGGCCTGCCCGCAGGTCAGCCAGGCCGCCGCGACCGTGCATCACGGCACCGGTGGCGCCCAACTGGTCGGCTACATCACGTTCGAACACGCCACCGACGGCAGCCGCGACACCCAACACGACGCGGAGATCGTCGGCGAGTGGCAGGACATCTACGACGAGCTGTACGGCGCCGACGACGCGGAAGGCCAAGCGCCCGAGTTCGGTTCGGACTTCCGGGGCTGGAACAGCAGCTACACCGGCGAGCCGATTCCGCTGGCCGAGATGGAGCAGTGGCGCGCTGCCACGATCGACCGCATCATGGCGCTGCGCCCGCGGCGGGTCCTGGAGATCGGCGCCGGCTCGGGCCTGATCCTGTCCCAGATCGCCCCGCACTGCGAGCAGTACGTCGCAACCGACGTGTCATCGGCAGCGGTCGACAAGCTGGCGCGTTCGTTGCGGGAGTTGCAGATTCCGTGGCGTGACCGCGTCGAGTTCATGGCGCGGGCCGCCCACGTCACCGACGGACTGCCCCGTGGTCACTTCGACACCATCATCGTGAACTCGGTGGTGCAGTACTTCCCCAATGCGGCGTACCTGACCGAGGTCATCGACAAAGCGGTGGAGCTCCTGGCGCCAGGCGGCACCCTGTTCCTCGGCGACATCCGAAATCACAGTCTGCAGAACACCTTCCAGACCGCCATCGTGCTGGCTCGTAGCGCGGAGGCCGGTACCGACGCCGCGGTTCTCCGGCAGCGCGTCGAGCATGCCGTGCTCGGTGAGGCCGAGTTGCTGCTGGCGAAGCAGAACATGGCCGCCCTGCAGGAGGGCGCCAACGCCCTGGCCGAGGGCAGCCGCAAGATCGCCGAGGGACTGCGTGTCCTCGACGACCAGACCAAGCAACTCGGCGAAGGCCTCTCGCACGCGTCGGCATTCCTGCTGGCGATGAAACTGCACGCGTCCGAGCCGGGCGCCGCGGGCTTCTACATCTCGCCGGAAATCCTGGGCAACGACAAATTCAAGGACCTGGCCCGGGTTTGCATGTCGCCCGACGGGCATTCGGCGCGGTACCTGGTCGAGTCCAAGCTCAACCCGTACGACACCAAAGCCATGGATCAGGTCAAGGCGATCCTCGCCGCCGCGCAAGGCGCACAAGCCAATACGTCGCTGGCCGATGCCAAGATCGCGATGTCGGGCATGACGCCGTATTACGCGGAACTGCGCGACTACTTCAACAAGGACCTGCGGTACATCGTGCTGATGACCGTCATCGTGGTCTTCCTAATCCTGGTGCTGTTGCTGCGGGCAGTGGTCGCGCCGCTGTATCTCGTTGGCACCGTGATCCTCTCGTGTCTGTCATCGCTCGGCATCGGCGTCATCGTGCTGCAGATCCTCGGCGGCCAGCCGATGGCGGCGAGCACCCCGGGCATGGCATTCATCGTGCTGGTGGCAGTCGGCGCCGACTACAACATGCTGCTGATCTCCCGGATCCGCGACGAATCCCCGAACGGCATCCGCTCGGGTGTCATCCGCACCGTGCGCAGCACCGGCAGCGTGATCACCTCTGCCGGAATGATCTTCGCCGCACCCATGTTCGCCATGCTGTTCAGCAGCATCGGCTCGATGGTGCAGGGCGGCTTCATCATCGGCGTCGGCCTGCTGATCGACACCCTGATCGTCCGCACCGTCACCGTGCCGGCGCTGGCCGTGCTGGTCGGCAAGTACAACTGGTGGCCGTCGCGAGCCAAGCGGAACCCGGCGCCCGCCCTGAGCTAGCGTGGGGGCATGGCCGATCTGCTCGCGCTGACGCCCACGTTGTACCGGCTGCGGATCCCTGGCGAGCGGGCACATCTGCTCAACTGCTACCTGCGCCTCGACGCCGACGGCGTGACGCTCATCGACACCGGCTGGCCCGACAGCGCCGCGCTGATCGCCGACGCCCTCGCCGCGCTGCGGCGCCGGCCTGTCGACGTGAAACATATTGTGCTGACGCACTTTCACGAGGACCACTGCGGCGCCGCCGCCGAGATCGCCGGCTGGTCAGGTGCCGAAGTCATTGCCGGAGAGCCTGATTCGTCGTACATCACGGGTGACGACGCCGGTCCGATACCGGTGCTGACCGACGCCGAGCGAACGCTGCGGCCGGATTTCGACGCCGCACCGCACGGTCCGGCCTGCCGCGTCGACCGCACCGTGACCGACGGCGACGTCCTCGACTTCGGTGGCGGCGCCCGCGTCATCGCCGTACCGGGACACACTCCGGGCAGCATCGCGCTGTATCTCCCGGACGATGATGCCGTCCTGACCGGCGACGCCGTCGCCGAGGTGAATGGTCAAGTGGCCGTGGGTGTCTTCAACACCGACCGGCCCGCCGCGGTCCGGGCCGCCGGCATCATCGCGGCGACCGGCGCCCGCATCGCCGGGTTCGGCCACGGTGAGGCGATCGTCGGCGACGCCGCGGCCCGCATCGCCGCCGCCGTCGACCTGTTCGCCTGAGTCAGGCCGTGACGGTGAGCTCGACGCGGCCGTCGGTGCCGAGGGTCTCGCGTTCGGCCAGTGCGGAGGTCTTGGCGACGAGCCGGACCCGGTCGGCGCGGAACAGATCCTCGGAGTATTCGAACGGCCGCCCGCCCGCATCCGAGGCGACACGCGTCATCGCCAGCAGGGGAGTGCGCGTCGGGATTTCGAGCCAGGACGCTTCACGGGGATTGGCGCTGACGACCTCGATGCTCTCGACCGAGGTGACCGGCCGCAGGTCGTAGCGGACGGCCAGGATGTCGTAGAGCGACCCGCCGAGAGGTTGCTCGAGCAGGTCCGGCACGAGGTCGGCGGGGAAGTGCGCGCAGTCGACCGACAGCGGGAAGCCGTCGGCGTAGCGCAGGCGCTGGATGACGACGAGTTCGGTGTCGGGCTCGATGCCCAGGCGTTGCGCCTCGATGGCCGTGGCGCCGCGCAGGGCCGTCGACAGCACCCGGCTGCGGGTCGTGGAATGACCGCCCTGCTTCAGCCGATTCGGCAGGCCCGACAGCTCGGCGACGTTGCGTTCCACGAGCACGGTCTTGATGAACGTGCCGCCCGCACGGCCGCTGCGCCGCTCCAGGATGCCGGCGCGGCTCAGCGGAACCAGGGCGCTGCGCAGCGTCGCCCGCGAGACGGAGAACTGCTCGGCCATCTCGCGTTCGGAACCGAGACGGTCACCGGGACGGAGCGTTCCGGCGTCGAGCATGCTGACGATGCGGCGCCGCACATCCTCGGCTACCGGGCCACCCTCGGACTCGTCCATGTCGTTCACCGTACCGACCTGGTGTCACCCGGCGACGGCGTCCAGGGATTCCGGCAGGATTTGCCCGCCGTCGACGACGATGGACTGGCCGGTGAGGTAGCGGGCCTCGTCGCTGGCGAGGAACGCGGCGACGTGGCCGATGTCTTCGGGAGTGCCCAGCGTTCCGGCGGGGATGGAGCGGGCCATGCCGGCGATGTAGTCCTCGCCCATCTCCTGCAGCCCCTCGGTGAGGATGTTGCCGGGCAGGATGGCGTTGACGGTGATGCGCTTGGGCGCGAGTTCGATTGCCGCGGTGCGCATGAAGCCCAGCTGTGCGGCCTTGGATGCGCCGTAGTGCGACCAGCCGGGGAAGCCCGTCACCGGACCGGTGATCGACGAGGTGAGGATGACACGGCCGGCGCCGCTGCGGGTGAGCGCCTCGAGACAGGCCTGCACGCTGTAGACGGTGCCCTTGACGTTGACGTCGAGCACGGTGGCGAGATCGTCGGGTGTCATGGTGGCCAGCGGTGCCTCGGGGAAGATGCCGGCATTGGCGCACAGAACGTCGATGCCGCCGAAGGCGTCGACGGCAGCCTCGGCCATCGCCTGGCAGGACCGGGGATCGGCCACGTCGACCGCGACCCCGATGATCTTGCCGGACCCGAGCCCGTCCAGGCCGGAGACGGCGGTGTCGAGGTCGTGCAGTGAGCGGGCCGCCACGGCGACATTGGCGCCCGCGGTGGCGAAGACCGCGGCGATGCCGTAACCGATGCCCTTGGTGGCGCCGGTGACGATGACGTTCTTGTTGGTGAGATCGAACATGGTGCGCGGTGTCCTGTCAGTGGGAGAGAGTGGGAGCGGTCGCGGGCACATCAACCCGGAACCACGATGGGTCGGTGAGGTAGGCCTGCGCCAATTGTGCTGTGCCGGAGGCGTATCGGTGCCCGAGGGTCTGTGCCGGTCCGGATTCGGGATGGCTGCCGATCCAGGCTGTGAGCATCAGGCGGCGCAGCATGACGAAGGTGGGGATCTCCGCGAGGTCGGCAGCGGGGATGTCGCGGACGGTGCGGTAGCCGGCGAGCCATTCGTCGATGATGCGGGCGGCGTCCGGGGTGTCCTCGACGAACGACACCACCGCGCCCAGGTCGGCGAGGTACCACGACCAGCCGCAGTCGTCGAAGTCGATGACGGTGATCTTGCCCTTGTGCACCATCAGGTTCGACATCCGCAGGTCGGCGTGGACGAGCCCGAAGCGCTCGGGGCCCATGCCGTAGTCGGTGAGGCGTTCGATGACCTTGCGTTCGGCCTCTTCGATGACGGCGGCATCCGCGGCCGAGAGGGAAGGCGCGTCCCGCCAGTCACCCCAGCGCCCGGCGGCGCCGAGCATGGTGTCGAGATCCCACCGGAACCGCGTGAAGGCCTCGGGTCGCTGCCAGTTCTGGACGTGCTCGTGCAGAGTCGCGGTGATGGCTCCCAGTTCACTGAAGCTGATGTCGGAGGCGTCGTCCTCGGCGATGGTGCCTTCCACAAAGGTGAACAGGTCGACGAGGTAGGTCTCGTCGCCGATGCGGGCCTCCACGACGCGGCGCCCGTCGGGAGCGGGTATCACCTGCGGCGTCGTGATGGCGGAGTCGCGGCGCAGGCTTTCCATCCAGTCGAGTTCGGATTCGATGGCGGCCAGCGAGTGGTAGCCCGGCCGGTGCACGCGCAGGACCTGGCGGCCGGTCTCCGATTCCACCAGGAAGGGGCCGTTCTCCGAGTAGCTCAGCAGCGTCACAGTCGCCGAATCGAGTCCATAGTGGGGGAGCGCGGCGTGCGCGAAGCGTTCGTAGTCGGTGGCGGCCATGTCGCTCATTGTGGCTCTCCTGAACTGGCGGTGTGGGCACGGTCACTATTTGGTCTGGTCAGTTCTACCGCACTTCGGATCGAAAGTGAACCAAAACCGAAAATTGGTAACGACGGTTTTACGGGCCGGAAATATGGCGCTCTTTTAGCCCGGACCACAGGAAATACGCAGGTAGTACGGGTATTGACCGCGCTGGAGTGGTCTGGTACCAATAGCCGTGTGCCGATGGCGTGGGGGTCCATTGGTCCATCGGATAGCTGAAGTGCCGCTCGACGGAGCAGACCAAATAAACCCAAAACCGGCCAGCGTGGCCCGGACCCATCTCCCATCAGATCGGATCGGTTAGCACCCATGAGTGAAATCGACGACCACCCACGAACTGCCCCGGTGACATCGGCGCCGCCCGACAGCGGCCCCGGCGTGCAGCGCCTCAAACCCAACGCCGTCGGCTTGATCGGCGTGCTGTTCATGGCGGTGGCCACCGCCGCCCCGATCACCGCGATGGTCGGCAACGTCCCGATCGCCGTCGGGTCCGGTAACGGTGCGGCCGCCCCCGCCGGGTACCTGATTGCGACGATCGTGCTTGGCCTGTTCGCTGTCGGATACGCGGCGATGTCGAAGCACATCACCGCGACGGGGGCGTTCTACGGCTACATCTCGCACGGACTCGGACGGGTGCTCGGTCTGTCGGCCGGCTTCCTGACGGTCCTGGCGTACGTGGTTTTCGAGGCGTCCCTGGTCGGCATCTTCTCGTTCTTCTCGCGGGATCTGTTCGCATCACTGTTAAACGTGCACCTGCCGTGGCTGCTGTTCGCCGTGGTGATGATCGTCGCCAATGCGGTGCTCACCTACTTCGATGTCAACTTGGCCGCGAAAGTGCTTGGCGGACTGCTGATCACCGAGATCGTGATGTTGACGCTGATGGCCGGCTCCGTCGTCGTCAGCGGCGGTGGCCCGGAAGGCTGGTCGCTGTCATCTCTCAACCCGATCAACGGGCTCAAGGGGCTCGACGCCGTCGTCCCGAACGTCAACGGCGCGGGCACCATGGCCGTCGTCGGCTCCGCCGGAATCGGCTTGTTCTTCGCCTTCTGGTCCTGGGTCGGATTCGAGTCCAGTGCCATGTACGGCGAAGAGTCCAAGAACCCCAAGAAGATCATCCCCGTCGCGATCATGTCGTCGGTGCTCGGCATCGGGGCGTTCTACATCGTGGTGTCGTGGCTGGCGATCGTGGGCACCGGACCCAGCAAATCCATTGCGCTGGCGCAGGATACGAACACCGCCGGTGAAATCTTCTTCACTCCGGTGCGCGAGCACCTCGGCGGCTGGGCAGTGACCATGTTCCAGATTCTGCTGACCACCGGCTCCTACGCGTGCGGCATGGCATTCCACAACTGCGCTGCCCGCTACATCTACGCGCTCGGCCGCGAAGACATCCTGCCCAGAACCGCGAAAACCATTGGCCGTACCCACCACAGCCACGGATCCCCGCACATCGCGGGCTTCGTGCAGACGGCAATCACCCTGGTGATCGTGCTGTGGTTCGCGGTCTCCGGTCGCGATCCCTACAGCGGGCTCTACGGCCTCGCCGCGCTGCTGGGTACCTCCGCCATTCTCATCGTGCAGGCGATCGCGGCGTTCTCGGTCGTCTCGTATTTCCATGTGCGCAAGCAACATCCGGAGACCGCGCACTGGTTCCGCACCTTGGTCGCGCCCGGCCTCGGGGGCCTCGGCATGCTGTACGTCATCTACCTGCTGATCAAGAACGCCTCGTTCGCGGCCGGTACGGCGAAGGACGACATCGTCTTCGCGTCGATTCCCTGGGTTGTCGGCGGCACCGCCATCGCCGGAATCGTGGTGGCCCTGGTGCTCCGGGCCAAGTCCCCGCAGCGCTACGACCGATTGGGGCGCGTCGTGCTCGACGAAGAACGCTGACGTAACGACCTGACCCAGCGCCGATCGCTTTCTACCGCAAGGACAACGAACATGGCTTTCTCAACAATCATGGACTCCAACAGCTACACCGGCGGGGAAGAGCTCGACCCCACCACCGATGCCATGGTCGAGAAGCGGCGATCGACGCTGGGTCCGTCGTACCGGCTCTTCTACAACCGGCCGGTCCACCTGGTGAAAGGTGCCGGCGCGCACCTCTACGACGCCGACGGCAACAAGTACCTCGACGCGTACAACAACGTCGCCAGCGTCGGGCATTGCAACCCGCGGGTCATCGAGGCCGTGACCCGGCAGATGTCGGAACTGAACACCCACACCCGCTATCTGCACGGCGGCATCCTCGACTACTCCGAGCAGCTGCTGGCGACATTCCCCGAGGAAATCTCCTCGATCATGTACACCTGCACGGGATCCGAGGCCAACGACCTGGCCGTCCGGGTCGCCGAGCAGTACAGCGGCGGCACCGGCGTCATCGTCACCGAGGAGGCCTACCACGGCAACAGCGCGCTGATCTCGGCGATGTCGCCGTCGCTGGGCGTCGGAGTGCCACTGGGCACCAATGTCCGTACGGTGCGCGCGCCGGACTCCTACCGCATCGATCCGGCCGTTCTCGGCACCTGGTTCGCCGACCAGATCAGCGCCGCGATCGCCGATCTCGAGCGGCACGGCCACAAGTTCAGTGCGCTGCTGCTGGATTCGATCTTCTCCTCCGACGGCATCTACGTGGACCCCTCGGTGCTGGGGCCGGCCGTCGAGGTCGTCCACCGCGCCGGTGGCGTGTTCATCGCCGACGAGGTGCAGCCGGGGTTCTCGCGGACCGGTGAGGCCATGTGGGGATTCCAGCGGCACGGCGTGGTGCCCGACCTGGTGACGATGGGCAAGCCCATGGGCAACGGCATTCCCGTCGCCGCGATGGCCGCCCGCCCGGAGATTCTCGACGTCTTCGCGCGGGAAACCCCGTACTTCAACACCTTTGGCGGCAACCCGGTGTCGATGGCCGCGGCGCAGGCCGTCCTCGACGTCATCGTCGGCGACGGGCTCGCCGAACACGCCGTCGCCGTGGGCGATCAGTGGCGGGCCGAACTCCGCGTCCTGGCCAAGGAGTACCCGCTGCTCGGCGACATCCGCGGCACGGGCCTGTACACCGGAATCGAGATCGTCACCGACCCCGACACCAAGGAACACGACAGGGGCACAGCCCAGCGCATCGTCGACATGATGCGCGATAACCGCGTTCTGATCTCTGTGTGCGGCGGACATGGCAACATCCTCAAAGTGCGACCCCCTCTGGTGTTCTCGATGGCGGACCTCGACTGGTTCATGACGGTGTTCTCTGCCGTCGTCAAGGAGCTCGCGTGAGTGCTTATCGTGAGGCGTTCGAGGCTGCCGCCGAGCGGCCCGACGACTTCTGGCTGGCGGCCGCGCAGGCCATCGACTGGACCGTCGCGCCGACCCGGGCGCTCGACGACTCGGCGGCGCCGCACTACCGCTGGTTCCCCGACGGGCAGCTCAACACCTGCTACAACGCCCTCGACCGGCACGTCGAGGCCGGCAACGGGGACCGCACCGCGCTGATCTACGACTCGGCGATGGTCGGTGTGCAGCAGTCCTTCACGTATGCCGAACTGCTCGACCGCGTGGCGCGCTTCGCCGGAGTGCTTGCCGCACAAGGCGTCACCAAGGGTGACCGCGTCGTGATCTACATGCCGATGATCCCCGAAGCGGTCATCGCGATGCTCGCGTGCGCCCGCATCGGCGCCGTGCATTCGGTGGTCTTCGGCGGGTTCGCCGCCAACGAACTCGCCGCCCGCATCGACGACGCACAGCCGGTGGCGCTGCTGACCGCCTCCGGCGGTCTGGAACCGGGTCGCACCGTCGAATACCTGCCCGTCGTCGCCAAGGCGCTGACGCTGACCAGCGCCGCGCCGGCCACGGTGATCGTCAAGAACCGCGGCGAGATCGCGGGGGCGGCCGCCGACTATCCGGGCTACCTCGATTGGGACACGTTGGCCGCAGGTGCCGAGCCCGCCGCTCCGGTGCCGGTGGCCGCCACCGACCCGCTCTACATCCTGTACACCTCCGGCACGACCGGGCGGCCCAAGGGCGTCGTCCGCGACAACGGTGGGCACGCCGTCGCGCTGGCCTGGTCGATGAAGAACGTCTACGACATCGGTGCCGGCCAGGTGATGTGGACGGCCTCGGACATCGGGTGGGTCGTCGGCAGCTCGTACATCGTGTACGGGCCGCTGATCGCCGGCGCCACCACCGTGCTCTACGAAGGCAAGCCCGTCGGCACCCCCGATGCCGGCGCGTTCTGGCGGGTCATCGAGCAACATCGCGTGGCGGCGCTGTTCACCGCGCCGACCGCGCTGCGTGCCATCCGTAAAGCCGACCCCGACGCGTCATTGCTTGCGGGCCATGACATTTCGACACTGCACACGCTTTTCGTCGCCGGGGAGCGGCTGGACCCCGACACCTATGAATGGGCCTCGGAGAAGTTGCACTGCCCCGTCGTCGACCACTGGTGGCAGACCGAAACCGGCTGGGCCATCTGCGCGAACCTGCGCGGGCTCGAACCCATGCCCATCAAAGCCGGATCCCCGACCGTGCCGGTACCCGGCTACCGCGTCAGCATCGTCGACGCGTCGGGCAATCCGGTCGGGTCCGGCGTCGAGGGCAACATCGTCATCAAGCTGCCGCTGCCGCCCGGAACCCTGGCCGGACTGTGGCAGAACGACAAGGGCTACGTGCAGTCGTACCTGTCGGCGTTCCCCGGCTACTACCTCACCGGTGACTTCGGCTACGTCGACGACGACGGCTACCTCACCGTGCTGGGCCGCACCGACGACGTGATCAACGTTGCGGGGCACCGGCTTTCGACAGGGAGCATCGAAGCCGTCATCGCCGGCCACCGGGCCGTCGCCGAGTGCGCCGTCATCGGTGTCCACGACGACCTCAAGGGGCAGCGGCCCAGCGGCTACGTCGTGCTCAAGGCCGGGGCGGACATCGACGGCGGGGTGCTGCAACAGGAACTCGCGGCGATGGTGCGGGACCAGATCGGTGCCGTCGCCACCTTCCGTGACGTCACCGTCGTGGGCGCGCTGCCCAAGACCCGCTCGGGCAAGATCCTGCGAAAGACCATGCGGCAGATCGCCGAAGGCACCGACTACGTCGTCCCGTCCACCATCGAGGACAGCTCGGTGATCGACGCGCTGATCCCGGTGCTGCGCCCCAGCTAGCACTCCGCCGCGCCCGGTAAGTTGGCGGCAATGTGGGGTTCTGTGGCGGTGCTGGCACTGCCGATCGCGTTCGATCCGGTGCGCCTCGGCGTCAACCTGTTGCTGATCTCCCGGCCGCGCCCGGCGCAGAACCTGCTGGTGTACTGGGTCGGCTGCGTGGCCGCGAGCGTCATGCTGCTGTTGCTTCCGCTGCTGGCGCTGCACTTCACCGACCTGGCGTGGGTGCACGACCTGGCCAACCCGCGCACCACCGCGAGCGCGACGATGCGGCACCTCCAGGTGGCCGTCGGCGTGCTGCTGCTCGTCATCGCGGCAGTGACGGCGGTGCGGATGGTGACGCGCCGGCGCACACCGGACGACGACGTCTCACCCGTCTCGAAGTTGTTGCACAGGGACCCGGACGCGCCGCCGCGGGGCGGCCTGCTGGGACGCGCGCAACGCGCCTGGGAGAGCGGGGCGCTGTGGGTCGCGGCGGTGATCGGCTTCTGGGCCGGCCCGAACCCGTCGCTGGTGCTGTTCGCGCTGACGACGATCCTGGCGTCGGGCGCCGCCATCGGCACACAGATCGCCGTCGCGCTGGTGTTCATCGTCGTCAGCCTCGCCGTCGTCGAGGTGGTGTTGCTCTGCAATGTCGTCGCACCGGCGAAAACCCAAGCGGCACTGCGGAAAGTGCACGACTGGGTCGGCGGCTACCGGCAACAGATCGTGGTGGCGATCGTGACGCTCGTCGGCCTGGCGTTCATCGCGCAGGGTGCGGGGTTGTTGGCGTAGGGTTAAAGCCGCTCCAACTGGGAAAAGAGTGGGGATGGCTGATCACGAGGTCCACCACGACGGATATCCGACCCACCGCCGAAAGGTCCGCTTCGACTGGTCGGACACGCCGCTGCACTGGGTTCCCGGCGATCCGTTTTCCACCCACATGCTGAACGTGCTGCACCTGATGCTGCCGGCCGGTGAGCGCTGGTTCATCCAGGTCGTCAACGAGGCCGAACCGCTCGTCGACGACCCGCAGATGAAAGCCGCGATCAAGCCGTTCGTGCAGCAGGAGGGCTGGCACGCCCAGGCGCACCAGATGGTGCTGCAACATCTGCTGGAACAGGGCATCGACACCACGCCGTTCACCGGCACCATGTCCACCGAACTGCCCGCGGTGGGTGACAAGGCCGCTGCCAAACAGTCACGACTGCCGCGGGTGGTGCAGCGGTGGGCGCTGTACCAGCGCCTGGCGGTGGCCGCGGCCCTCGAACCCTTCAACGCGGCGCTGGGCCAGTGGACGATCCAGAACCGCGGCCTCGACTACGCCGGCGCCGACCCGACCATGCTGGATCTGCTGCGCTGGCACGGGGCAGAGGAGATCGAACACCGCGCGCTGGTGTTCGACATCTACCAGCATCTGTGCGGCAACTACCTCATGCGGGCGGTGACGATGCTGCTCACCGCGCCCGGGTTCCTGCTCACGTGGTACCGGGGTATGCGGTACCTCATGAACGCCGACCCGACCATCTCCGCCAAGCCGCGGTTCCGCGACTGGCTGCGCGCCTCGCGGGAGTACCGGGTGCCCGGTCCCTGGCTGCTCATGGTGACGGTGCCGTTCCGCTACATCCGGCCCGGCTATCACCCCAACGCGGAGGCGTCGACACAGATGGCGCTGGACTACCTGGAGTACTCGCCAGTGGCCCGTGCTGCCCGGGAGCAGGCCGCGGCAGGCGGTCAGTAGTCGATCTGCGCATCCAGATCGAATTCGGCAAGGACTCGTGACACCGTGTCGCGCAACGCTTCCCGGGTGTCGAGCCGGCCCGGGAGATAGGCGGAGATTCTGATCGACATCTTCCCGCCGGCGCGCCCGGATGACAGGAACATCTGGCCGCCCATCGCCTCGAGCAGGCCCTTCGTGATGTCGGGCTCGACCGATCGCATGGACAGGTAGTCAGCCTCTGTGCCGTCGGGCCGGCTCACCGCCGCCGGCACGTCACCGACGTTGGAGCAGGTGACCGGCAGGACGGCGCCGCCTGCTGCCAGCGCACCGAACTTCCGGACCGCCCATTTCGGCGTGACCGCCGCCAGGGCCGTCGGCGCCAGGGCCTCTTCGTCAGGGTTCTCGATGGTCTCGAGGGTGGCGCGCGTGATCTTGGCGCGGATGTCGGCGAGGTCCTTCGCCGCGTGCGTCGGGTCGACCACGACGTCGGCACTCGTCAGCGCATTGGCGCGGGTATCGCCCTCGGTCCGCCGCGACAGCACGAAGCGCAGCGTGACCGTCCCGTCCTCCTGAACGCGTCCGGTCGCCACCGCGAGCCGGCACGCGATGCCGGCGATGAGCGAGTTGCTGCCGCCACCAAGACTTTTCGCGCGCGCATCCCATGCGCTCAGATCGATCTGCGCGGTGAGGCCGGGGACGTCGACCTTCTGGTCGCTGCCGGCTCTGCTCGGGGGTGCCGGCTTGGCCGGCGGCGCTGATTCGCTCCCTCCGCGTCGCGCCATCCGGGCCACGGCGGCCACGCCGTGCGCCATGTCGGGCAGATCCTTGACCGTCTGCCGCAGATCCTCGCGCAGCGCGCGACCGCGAGGCCGTGACCGCGCGGGCAGATAACCCAGGTCGTGCGTCCGGCCCTCGACGGCGTCGGCGACCGCCTGCCCGAAGGCGATGGCATCGACGATCAGATGCGACGCTACGAGGCTGATCGCGGTGGCGCCGCCCTCGAGCGGCAGCACCCCGAGATGCCAGCCGGGGCCCCGCTCGGGATCGAGCGGCAGCCGGGCGCGCTCGTCGGACCATGCGCTCACCGCGGCGCGCGGCCGTGCCGTCGCGGCGAAGTCGATGTCGGGCGCCGCCGGAGACCGGACCCAGCGATCACGGGCGAACGGTACTGACGCCCGCTCGATCAGGCGCCCCAGGAGACCATGACCAAGGTTGTGGTGAAACCGCCGCAACGCGGCGACGTCGACGGCCCGGTCATAGATCCAGGTCATCTGCAGGACCGTGCCATGGCTTGCGCGCAGCGCGAGGAACGCGGCCTGGTCCAGATAGGCGAGCCGGTCGTCCACGGGCCGAGCGGAGGGCGCGTCGACATGCGTTGCGGCCGCGGCGGCGTCGGTGGCGGTGAGCGAACCGGCGAGGTGGGCCGCCAGCGCACTGGCGCTGGGGTGGTCGAAGATCAGGGTCGGCGGCAGGGCCAGGCCCGTCACGGTCTTGAGGCGGTTGCGTAGTTCGACGGCGGTGAGGGAGTCGAAGCCCAGCTCCTCGAAAGCGGCCTCGCGGTCGAGATCGTCGGGCGTGGGGTGGCCCAGAACCGCCGCCGCCTGCGCGCACACCATGTCGGTCAGCAGCGTGCGCTGCTCGTCGCGCGTCAACCCGTTGAGGCGCTGGGCCAGCGCTGACTTCGAGGCGGTGGCATCGCCGGAATCGTGGGCCGGCCGCCGCCGCGGACTGCGGACCAGCCCACTGAACAACACCGGCAGACTTCCGTTGCGGGCCTTGGTGTTCAGTGCGGCCCGGTCCAGGCGGGCGGCGACGGTCACGGGGTGATCGTGCGTCAGCGCGTCGTCGAACAGTTGCAGCGCCTGCGCGGGTGTCATCGGCGCCAGCCCGCTGCTGCTGATCCGGGCCAGATCACGGTCGCTCAGGTGGGCCGTCATCCCACCGGACTGTTCCCACATTCCCCACACGAGGGACGTCCCGGCCAATCCCAGGGCTCGCCGATGGGCGGCAAAGCCGTCCAGGAACGCGTTCGCCGCTGCGTAATTGCCCTGTCCCGGTGCGCCCACCGTGGCGGCGATCGACGAACACAACACGAACATCGCCAGATTCAGATCGCGGGTGGCTTCGTGCAGGTTCCAGACCGCGTCCACCTTGGCCCGCAGCACCGGGCCCAGCCGGTCCGGGGTCAGGGAGGCGATCACGGCATCGTCGAGGACGCCCGCGGCATGGATCACTCCGCGCAGTGGCGGGGAGCACTGCGCGACCAGCGCTCGGACCGCGTCCGGATCGGTGACATCGCAGGCCGCCAATTCCACGTGGGCGCCGGCATTTTCCAATTCGGCGGCCAGCGCGGCGGCGCCCTCGGCGCGGTCCCCACGCCGGCTGGCCAGCACCAGGTGCCGGACGCCGTAGGCACTGACCAGATGGCGGGCCAGATGCGCACCGACCATTCCGGTGGCGCCGGTGATCAACACCGTGCCGTCGGCGAGCCGGCCGGCCAGCGCCGTCGGCATCGTCAGCACCACCTTGCCGACATGGCGCGCCTGACTGATGAACCGGTAGGCCTCCGGGGCGCAGCGGACGTCCCAGGGGGTGACGGGCAGGGGCCGCAGCCGCTCCGTTTCGAAGAGCTTGGTCAACTCGCACAGCATCGCCTGCATCCGTTGCGGTTCGGCCTCGGAGAGATCGAAAGCCTGGTACCGGATACCGGGATACTGCGCGGCGACCGCCTCGGCGTCGCGGATGTCGGTCTTGCCCATCTCGATGAAGCGCCCACCGCGGCCCAGCAACCGGAGCGACGCGTCCACGAATTCCCCGGCCAGCGAGTCGAGCACGATGTCGACGCCGCGGCCCCCGGTGACCGCCAGGAACTTGTCCTCGAAGTCGAGGGTGCGCGAATCGCCGATGTGGTCGTCGGCAAAGCCCATGGCGCGCAAGGTGTTCCACTTGCCCGGACTGGCGGTGACGAAGACGTCCGCACCGAGGTGGCGGGCCAGCTGCACCGCCGCCATGCCCACCCCGCCGGTGCCGGCGTGCACGAGTACCGATTCCCCGGCAGCGATGCCGGCCAGATCCACCAATCCGTACAGGGCCGTCAGGAACGCCACCGAGACCCCGGCGGCCTGCTCGAGCGACCAGCCCTCCGGCACCGTGGTGAGCAACTGCTCATCGACCACGGCCACCGGGCCGGTGCCGGCCATCAGGCCCATCACCGCATCACCGACCGCGATGCCCGAGACGCCCGGGCCGGTCTCCACCACCACGCCGGCGCCCTCGGCGCCCAGCACGGGGGCCTGCCCGGGATACATGCCCAACGCCGCCATGACGTCGCGGAAATTGACGCCGACCGCAGCCACCGCCACCCGCACCTGGCCGGCCGGCAACGCTGTTTCCACCTCCGGGCAGGCCCGGAAGGCGAGGTTCTCCAACGTTCCGTCACCGCCGACGGCCAACCGCCACGCACCTTCCGGTGGCACCAAAAGCGCTGGGGCCGAGGCCAACCGGGCGGCGTGCACCTTGCCGGACCGCACCACGAGTTGCGGCTCTCCGGCGGCGACGAGCTTGGTCGGGTCGACGGTGCCGTCGGTGTCGAGAAGCATGATGCGGCCCGGGTTTTCGGCCTGCGCCGAGCGCACCAGACCCCACACCGCCGCGGCAGCCAGATCGCCGATGTCTTCGCCGGCCAGTCCCACCGCGCCGCGGGTCGACACCACCAAGGTGCCGGCACGCTCGTCGGCCAGCCAATCCTGCAACACCTCGAGGGCGGCGCGCGTGCCGGCATGCACCGCGCCCACCACGTCGTCGTCAGCGGATGTGTACTCCCACACGACCACTCGGTCACGATCCGCCGGTTCGGACATGTGGCTCAACGATATTGGTGTCCAGAGCACTTCCAGTGGTCCGTCGGGGGCGGGCAGTTGCGCGGCGCCGATCGGGCGGGTGGTCAGTGCGCGCACCGTGAGCACCGGCGACCCGGCGTGGTCGGCCACGTCCACCGACAGCTCGTCGTCGCCCAGTACGGTGATGCGGGCCCGTACCCGCCCGGCGCCGCCGGCATGCAGCGTCACACCGCGCCAGCAGAACGGCAACATCGTCTGGGTGGTGTCGCTGGCCAGCCCGGCCGCGTGCAGCACCGCATCCAGCACCGCCGGGTGGATGCCCATCGCGTCGGCCGCACCCGCGTCTTCGGGTGCGGCCACCTCGGCGAAAAGCTCAGGGCCGCAGCGCCAGAGCGCGATCAGGCCCTGGAACGCCGGCCCGTACTCGTAGCCGCGCTCGGCGAGCCGCGCATAGCCGTCGGACAGGTCGACGCTCGCCGCACCGGGCGGCGGCCACGCCGTCAGGTCTCCTGCGCGCTCCGAAGCGTGGGCCGACAGCGTGCCCTCGGCGTGCAGCGACCACTCCGCGTCGGACTCATCGCGACGTGCGTACACCGAGACCGCCCGGCTGCCCGACTCCGCGGCAGCGCTCACCACCACCTGAAGTTGGGTCGCGGCGTCCTCGTCCAGGACGAGGGGCGCAGCGAGCACCAACTCGTCGATGGTTCCGCAGCCCACCTCGTCGCCGGCCCGCAGAGCCAGCTCCACAAACCCGGTCCCGGGGAAAAGCACCGCGCCGCCGATCAGGTGATCGGCCAACCATGGCTGATCCGCCAAGGACAAGCGCCCGGTCAAGACCACCCCACCGGAATCAGGCCGCTCGACCACCGCGCTCAACAACGGATGGTGGGCGGCATTCAGCCCCAGCGCCGCGGTACCCGCGGACCCGGCGGAGGTCGGCATGGTCCAGAAGCGACGCCGCTGAAATGCGTAGGTGGGCAACTCGATCCGGTGCCCACCCGAGGCGACCGCCGGCCACGCCACGGGCATGCCGGTGGTGAACAACCGGGCGGCGCCGTGCAGGAGTGCCGCCACCTCTGGCCGGCCCTTGCCTAGCAGCGACACCGTGACGGGTTCGGCCGGTGACACCGACTGTTCGACGGCCGCCGTCAACCCGCTGCCTGGACCGACCTCGATGAAATGCGTCGCGCCGTGGGTCTGCAGGGTCCGGATGCTGTCGGCGAAACGCACGGGCCGGCGGATGTGCTCCACCCAATATGGTGCCGAGCCGAAATCGCCTGCGGCATCCACTGATCGGGCCGTCACATTCGAGATCAGCGGAATCTGCGGCCGGCGCGGTTCGACTTCGCCTGCGAGCCGCGCGAACTCGTCGAGCATCGGCTCCATCAACGGCGAGTGGAAGGCATGCGAGACCGCGAGCGGGTGCACCCGGTGGCCCCGCGCGGCCAGCCGCTCGGCGGTCTCGGTGACGGCGCCCTGCGGACCCGAGAGGACCACCGACTCAGGCGCATTGATCGCCGCGATCACCGCACCGTCGGCCAGCAATGGCGTCACCACGTCTACTGCGGCGCTCACGGCCGTCATCGCGCCGCCGGCCGGGAGGGCCTGCATCAGGCGTCCGCGGGCGGCGACCAACAATGCGGCGTCCGGCAGCGTGAGCACCCCCGCGACGTACGCCGCCGAGAACTCACCGACCGAATGTCCCAGCACGAAGTCGGGCGTGACGCCCCAGCTCCGCAGCACCGCGAACAACGACACTTCCACCGCGAACAGCGCCGGCTGCGCGAATTCGGTGCTGTCGAGCAGGCCGCTGTCGGAGCCCCAGAGCACCTCGCGCAGCGGCAGCCGCAGATGACGGTCCAGCTCGGCGGCCACTTCGTCGAACACCGTGGCGTACAACGGCAATTGGTCATACAGCTGCCGGCCCATCCCGAGGCTCTGTGAGCCCTGCCCGGGAAACACGACCACCGACTTGCCGACCGCGCCGGCACGACCTGCCACGACTGCCGCATGCGGTTTGCCGGCGGCCAACGCAGTAAGTCCCGCGGAGAGTGCCTCACGATCCGTGCCCAGTACCACCGCGCGGTGCTCGAACACCGAACGTCGGGCCAGCGAGTACCCCACGTCGACAGGCTGGAGTTCTGGATGGGCGCGCAGATGTGCCGACAAGCGGCCGGCCTGCGCGCTCAGCGCCTCGGCTGATTTGCCCGAGATGACCCACGGGAGTGCGCCGCTCGGGTTCTCCGCCCCGTGGCTTTCCGGTTCAGCCGGCGGACCCTGCTCCAGAATCACGTGCGCGTTGGTGCCGCTGATGCCGAACGACGACACACCGGCCCGGCGGGGGCGCCCATCGAGTGGCCAGGGCCGGGCCTCGGTCAGCACGGACACCGCACCGCGGTCCCAATCCACGCGCGGGGAGGGGACATCCACGTGCAGCGTCGCCGGCATCACGCCATGGCGCATGGCCTGCACCATCTTGATCACCCCGGCCACGCCCGCGGCGGCCTGGGTATGACCCATGTTCGATTTGATCGAGCCCACCCACAACGGCCGCTCCGCCGGCCGGTCCTGCCCGTAGGCGGCCAGAAGCGCCTGCGCCTCAATGGGATCCCCCAACGTGGTGCCGGTCCCGTGGCCCTCCACGACATCCACGTCGGCGGCGGTCAACCCCGCGCTGGCCAGGGCGGCCCGGATCACCCGCTGCTGCGACGGCCCGTTGGGGGCGGTCAGCCCATTGGAGGCGCCATCCTGGTTCACGGCACTGCCGCGCACCACCGCCAGCACGGGATGCCCCAACCGCTGGGCATCCGACAACCGCTCCAGCGCCAGCACGCCGGCGCCTTCGCCCCACGCCGTCCCGTCCGCGGCGCCGGCGAAAGCCTTGCACCGGCCGTCCGGGGCCAGTCCGCGTTGTCTGCTGAACCCGATGAAGGTCTCCGGTGACGTCATCACCGTCACGCCACCGGCCAACGCCAGGTCGCATTCGCCCGACCGCAGCGACTGCGCGGCCCAGTGCAGCGACACCAACGACGACGAGCACGCGGTGTCCACCGACACCGCCGGCCCCTGCAGCCCCAACACGTACGACACCCGGCCCGAGGCCACGCTGAGTGCCGAGCCGGTCAACCCGTAGCCTTCGAGCCTGTCGGTTCCCGCGGCGCCGTAGCGTTGCGCGAAGACCCCGGTGAACACCCCGGTGGCGGAGCCGTGCAATGACGTCGGATCAATTCCCGCCTGCTCCAAGGCTTCCCACGAGCATTCGAGGAGCAGCCGCTGTTGCGGATCCATCGCCCGCGCCTCACTGGGGCCGATGCCGAAGAAGCCGGCGTCGAAGTCGGCCACGTCCGCGAGGAAGCCTCCCCAGCGGGTGTAGGTCTTGCCCGCCGCATCGGGGTCGGGGTCGAACAAG
Source organism: Mycobacterium sp. SMC-21 (assembly GCF_045310825.1). Lineage (NCBI taxonomy): Bacteria > Bacillati > Actinomycetota > Actinomycetes > Mycobacteriales > Mycobacteriaceae > Mycobacterium > Mycobacterium sp. SMC-21. Next base: position 159,550 of record NZ_JBJIAO010000001.1, read on the forward strand.
CCTTTCACATCCCACCCGCGGTCGGTGGGGAACTCCGACACCACATCCTGCGCGTTCGCCACCAATTCCCACAGGCCCTGGGGCGTGTCCACCCCGCCGGGGAAGCGGCAGCCCATGCCCACGATGGCGATGGGCTCGTCGGCCCCGGTTGCCGGGGCCGACGCGACGGGGCCTGCGCCGGCGGACAATTGGGCTTCCACATGCCGGGCCAGTTGTCTGACCGAGCCGTAATCCCAGCCGACGGTGTCCGAAAGCTGAAGTCCGGTAACGGCTGCCAGCCGGTTGCGAAGTTCGACCGTCATCTTCGAATCGAAGCCGAGTTCGGAGAAGGCGAGATCCCGGTTCAGTGCTTGCGCGTCCGTCAGGCCCAGCATTTTCGCGACCTCGGCGCACACGGTATCGGCCACCAGCCGGTGCTGTTCCTGCCGCAGGGCGGCGACCCGGTCACTGAGCGTCACGTGATTCGGTGGGCGTTCGGGAGCGGGCGGCGGTGTATCCGAGGGTGTTTCGGCGGCCGGGTAATCCCAGATCGGCGGCGCCGGGCTCTCGGCGCGCAGCGCGGGGCGGACCAGCTTGCCGGTCGGCGTGCGGGGGAGCTGCTCGACCACGGCGAATCTGTGTGGTACCTGGACGGCAGACAGCTGAGAAACCAAGCGCTGGTGCAGGTCTCGGAAGACCGATTCGTCGACGACGGCATTTTCGGCGGGGACGAGGAACGCCTGCAGTGCCGAGACACCGGGTGACTCTTTCACCCCGACAACGGCCGCGTGCGCGATTCTGCCGTCCTGGGTGATGAGGCGCTCGATGTCCCGTGGATTGACGTTGACGCCACCGATGATCTCGGTGTCGTCCGCGCGGTAGCAGTACGTCACCCAGCCGTCGGCGTCGACCGACACCCGGTCCCGCGTATCGTGCCAGTCGCCATCCCGTACGAGAGTGCCGGCCGGACGATTCCAGTACCCCGGCGATATCGACGGCCCGCGGGCCCAGAGGTTCCCCACTGTGCCGGGAGGCGCCACCGCGCCCTCCGGCGTGACGACGCGGATCTCGTAGGGCGGGAGAACTTTTCCGATGGTGCCAGGACGCCAGTCCGCGATGGTGTTCGAGACGAACGTCTGCCCCACCTCGGTCGAGCCGATCCCGTCGAGTATCGGGATACCGCCGAAGAACTCCGTCATCCGCTCGGCGAGCCGCACGTCGAGAGCTTCGCCGGCTGATACCAGGCAGCGCAGCGAACGGAATGATGCGGGGGAGCAGGCTTCGACGATGCGCGCGAAAAACGTCGGCACGCCGTAGAGCACCGATGCGCCGAATGTGGTGCTCAGGTCGGCTGTCGCTTCGGGGGTGACCGGCCGTTTGACGATGACCGCGGAACTGCCTGTCGCAAGCGGGAACCAGACCGCGTTGCCGAGCCCGTACGCGAAGTACATTGGCGCACTGCACAACCCGACATCGGGTGCGGTGAGGCGCAGTGCTCGGTCACACATCGCCTCGACGTAGGCCCACACGTCGGAGTGCCGGTGGATGGCGGCCTTCGGTGCACCCGTCGTACCGGAGGTGTAGGTGGCGTAGGCGGGAGCGTCGCCGCTCAGCGGCTCGTAGCCGGCCGGGCCGGCATGGGCCGCTTCGGAAACCAGCTCCGCGGCGTCGGCGACGGCCGACTCACCAAACCGGTCGAGGAGCGCGCCGGATGTGATGACAAGGCCTGGCTCCGTGTCGTTTTCGGCGAAACGGTGGTCCCGGCGATTGAGCTCGGGGTTGGCGAGGAAGGCCACGATGCCGCGGCCGAGGCAGGCCAGCAGCAACTGTACGAGTTCGGGAGAATCCGGAAGGCACAACAGGACGCGGTCTCCGGCGGAGAGTCCACGGCGCTGTAGCACCGTCCCCAAACGTGCTGCGCCGTCGTGGATTTGCCCGTGGGTCACGACCTGCGGGCCATGGTAGGCGGGCCTGTCCCGCCATCCTGCCTGCGATGCACGTTCGGCCAGCAGCGCTGCCAGATTTCCGCTCGGCAGCGTCATGATGCGGTTGCCTCGAAATCGAGGAAGTACTCGGTGATGACGATGACGGGCCGGCCGTCGAGGATGATGCGGTACCGGCGGCTGACGGTCCTCGATTGCGCGTCCCGATCCGTCGCGGCGGCAAGCCAGTCGGGTGATTCCGCCACCCAGATGTCGGCCGGCTCCTTGAATGTTTCGAGGCGGCTGGCGGCCATGATCTCGCCGATGGGCGCAGTTGTGCTCGTCAGGTCTGCCGCGATGGTCGGGGGCAGCAGGTCGATGGCGATGAGGGATTCGGCGCCGACGAATCGCCGGCCCGAGGTCCGGCCGTTGAGCAGGACACGGCGTTGCAGAACCCGGCCCGACAGGTGGTCCCACTGGTCGAGTTCGTGCGGATGAATCTGCTGCTCGACGACCTGGACCACGATCTCCTCGCCGCTGACGACACCGAGAATCCGCGTGAGGGTGCCGTTTGTCGCGATGAGTATCCGTAGGTCCCGATTGAGCTGGTGGATTTCTTCGCCCGCCAGAAAGCACTCGGACATATGGCCGTTCCTAATCGAAGACGCCAATACTCAACGTGCTGCAGGCTCGCGAGACGCTGCGAACCGTGCGGTTCATGATCCCCCACGACCGAGTGCGGTGCATGGCGAACTGACGAGAAATGAACTGGGTACGCGGCTTTCCACGAGCCGGAAAGGTTTGCCTAACCAAATAGGCAACCCATGGCGCGAGTGTGGTGTATTGCGTGAAATATGCACTACAGCAATGTCTTTCACGCTACCTCGGCGTGCTCCTGTGCTGTCGAACTGTCGCAGTGGAGGCAGATGACCGTGTCGAAGGTGAAGTCGCCACACTGGGGGCAGAAGAAGTCGAACATGAGCACACCTCTCGAGCTGGGCAGTGGTGGCTCGTATCTACCCGGTTGTCGAATGGTGAAACCGCGCACGTGCGCGTTGACAGTCAGTTCACAGCAACGGGCTCAAGCGCTTTCGCCGGCGTCAAGCCCGGCGCGGTGCGGCGAGGCGCTCGCGGCGGAGCAGGTCGACCTCGGGCAGTTCCAGGGGTGGCAGCTCACCGACCACCTGAGCCAGCAGGTAGTCGGCCAGCTCCGGATTCCGGGCCAGGCACGGGCCGTGCAGGTAGGTGGCGACCACGCTGCCCTGTACGACACCGTCGTAGCCCGACCCCGCGCGGTTGCCGGCACCCTTCTCGACGCGCGCCAACGGCTTGGCCAGCGGGCCGAGATCGGTTCCGCCGCGGTGGTTTTCGAAGCCTGTGAGGTTCTGGGTGAGGCCGTCGAGCATCGGCACCGACGCCACCTCGCCGATGGTGCGTTCGGGCTGCGGCGAGGTCGTCACGTCCAGCAGGCCGACGCCGTCGACGCGCTCGCCTGACGACGTCTCGTACCAGTGTCCGAGCACCTGGATGGCGGCGCAGATCGCCAGCACCGGAGCGCCGCGCTCGACGGCACGCTGCAGGCCCGGGTATTGCAGCAGGTGGCGGGTAGCCAGGCGCTGTGCATAGTCCTCGGCGCCGCCGAGGATGTAGAGGTCCATCGAATCCGGCACCGGGTCGTCGAGGGTGATCTCGACGATCTCGGCGTCAATTCCCCTGAGCCGCAAGCGCTGTCGCAGCACGACGGCATTACCGCTGTCACCGTAGGTGCCCATGACGTCGGGCAGGACCAGGCCGATGCGGACGGGCGTGTTCATGCCAGCTCCCGATTCAGCTGCAGGAACGCCGTGTAGTTCGCGATGACCTCGACGTGCCCGGGCGGGCAGGACTTGATGGCGGCCAACGTGTCGTGCACCAGCGTGTGGTCGACACCCGCGTAGCCGAGGCGCACCGCGAGATCGGTGCCGCGCTCGCCCGCCGATACGATGGGCGCCGGGAAGTCCACGAAGTGCTCGAAGTTCACGTCCCACAGCCACGACAGATCCTCGCCGTCGGGTACCTGGCCGTTCACTGAAATGACCGCTCCCGCAACATCGCTGGAGACCATAGACAGCGCCTCCTGCCAGCCGGCGGGGTTCTTGGCCAGCAGCATGCGCACGGTGTGCTCGCCGACGTGCAGGGTCCGGTAGCGTCCGGCGACCTCGTCGACCGTCGACACCGCGGCCACCGCCGCGGCGGGTGACGCGCCCAGCGCGACCGCGGCGGCCACGGCCTGCGTCGCGTTGCCGCGGTTCACCGTGCCGGGCAGGGCCAGCGTCATGGGGGCGGTAAAGCCGTCCGGCCCATAGATGTTCGTCTCGTCGTACCACCACTGGGGCGTCGGCCGGGAGAAATCGGTACCGGTCGAATGCCAGTGCCCGTTCTCGCGGACGATCACCTCACCGCTGCGCGGACAGCTCACCGAATCGCCGGACCAGCCGCCACCGGCGGCGACCCAGACGACATTGGGGCTGTCGTACGCCGCCGAGGTCACCAGAACGTCGTCACAGTTGGCCACGACAACGGCCTTGGGGTGACGGGCCAGTCCGGCACGCAACGTCCGTTCGATGTGGTTGATCTCGCCGACACGGTCCAGCTGGTCACGAGACAGGTTGAGCAACACGATCACCGACGGATCCACCGCGTCGGAGACATGCGGCACGTGCATCTCGTCGACCTCGAGCGCGGCCAGCGTCGCCTTGCGCGATCCGGCCAGCGCGGCAATCAGCCCGGCGTCCATGTTGGCGCCCTCGCTGTTGGACGCCACCGGCCCGAGGGTCGCCAGCGCCGCCGCCGTCATCCGCGTCGTCGTCGACTTGCCGTTGGTCCCGGTGACGACGACGGAGCGCCGCCCGGAGCCGAGCTGTCCGAGGATCGACGGGTCCAGCTTCATGGCGACGAGCCCGCCGATCATGGCGCCGGCACCGCGGCCCGTCACGCGCGACGCCCACCGGGCGGCGGCGCCCGCGCCCAGCGCGACGCGTCCTCGTGCGGTGATCATCCCCGGAAGTCTAGGAGGGGCGCCCCGAATGTGACGACACGTGTGAGGGTGCCCACTACGGCAGCCGGATGCTCGGCCGCTTGCGCACGATGCCGTCGTCGAGCATCTGCTGGAAGTGGTCGGTGACGGTCTGCTCGATGGGTCGATACACCAATCCGAGCTCGCTCTGGCTGCGACTGGCGTCGAAGACGAGCGGGTAGCCCACGTTGGTGTCGACGAACTCGCGCGTCAGCCCGATGACCGGCGCTACGGCCTTGACCGCCAGCTTGGGCACGTTGAGCCACGGGAACGGATACAGGACGCCGAACTTGGCGCGCAGGATCTGGCCGATCTCCAGCAGGCTCAGCGAGGCGGCGTTGACCAGGTAACGGTCGTGCGCCTCGGGTGTGTAGCCGGCGCGTACGTGGGCGTCGGCGACGTCGCGCACATCCACGATGCCCGAGGTCAGCTCCGGCGCACCGGTCAGCATGGTGCCGTCGGCGAACTGCTTCATGGTGGCCAGGCTGGCCGAGTCGCTGGCGCTCGTCAGAGACGGGCCGAGCACCAGGCCCGGATGGATGGTCACCAGATCCCAGCGGTCCTGCGCCTTCTGGTAGCGCCAGGCCTCCTGCTCGGCCACGGTCTTCGAATACGAATACGGCTGATGGTCGACGCTGCTGGTGGTGTTCCACTGGTCCTCGGTGAACACGCCGCCGGGGACGTCGCGCGATTCGCGGGCGTCGCCGTAGATCGCCACCACGCTGCTGGTCAGCACCACGCGCTTGACGCTCTCGGTGCGGTTCACCGCGTCCAGGACGTTGCGGGTGCCTTCCAGCGCGGGGCGCACCAGCGATTCCTGCGCGTCGGTGACGCCTTGGAGCAGGAACGGCGAGGCAGTGTGCATGACGAGCTCACAGCCGGCCATGGCCTCGTCGAAGCTGCCGACGTCGAGCAGGTCGGCCTTGAAGAGTTTGAGCTTGCCCGGGTGGTCGGCCGACAGTTTGTGGAGGTGCTCCAGGCCGGTCGGCTTCTGCGGATTGCGCACCGTCCCGTGCACGGTGTGCCCCGCTTCGAGCAGGTAACGGACGATCCAGCTGCCGATATACCCGCTGGCGCCCGTGACGAGGACGGGGGCGTCGGGGTCGATCGTGGTCATGCCCGTGACGATAGCGTCGAGCACCTCGTCGAGGGCGGTCATCGCCTGATTCGGACGGCGACACGCTGTGGTGCCCGCCGATTCTTGTCAGGGGTCCGTGCCATCCTTGCCACGTGGGCGAAACCAACCTCGGCTGGGGCCGACCGGCCACCGATGCCGGTGCGGGTTGGGCCGTCGTCGACGTCGAGACATCAGGGTTCGATCCCGGCCATGCCCGCGTCATCAGCGTCGCGGCGCTGGCCCTCGGCGACGACGGCAACGTCGAGCATTCGTTCAGCAGTCTGCTCAATCCGGGCGTCGATCCCGGCCCCACGCACGTGCACGGCCTGACCTCCGAGATGCTGGCGGGACAGCCGACGTTCGGTGAGGTCGTCGGCGACCTCGCCGCCGTGCTGTCCGGGCGCACGCTGGTCGCCCACAACGCCGGTTTCGACTACGCCTTCCTGGCCGCGGAGTGCGAGCGCGTCGGCGCGGTGCTGCCCGTCGACAGCGTCATGTGCACCGTCGAGCTGACCCGCCGGCTCAACCTGGGCACCGAAAACCTGCGCCTCGAGACGCTCGCGACGCACTACGGCGCGACACAGATTCGCCCGCACGACGCCCTCGACGACGCCATGGTGCTGGCCCAGATCCTCAAACCGGCGCTGGCTGCGGCGCGTGAGCACCGGCGCTGGCTGCCCATTCGGAATGTGGGTCGCAAGCGCTGGCCCAGTGGCGCCATCACGCACGACGAACTCCGGCCGCTGAAGGTGCTGGCGTCCCGGCTGCCATGTGATTACGCCAACCCGGGCCGGTTCGTACCGGGACAGCCCTTGGTGCAGGGCATGCGGGTGGCGCTGTCGGCCGAGATGGTCCGCACGCACGAAGAGATCATCGAGCGCATCGTGCACGTCGGGCTGTCCTACTCCGACAGCGTCGACGCCCAGACCTCGCTGGTCATCTGCAACGAGCCGGCGCCCGCGCAGGGCAAGGGCTATCAGGCTCGCGAGCTCGGCGTGCCGCTGGTCTCCGACGCCGAATTCATGACGCTGCTGGGCCATGTGGTCGGCGGCTCGGATGTCGAGGAATTCGTCGACCGGACCCCGGCCGGCGACCAGTTCATGTTGTTCTAGCGGCCACTCGCCGCTTGCTGTAGAGCGCTCGTCAAAAACTTTGGTCACTTTGTTAGCGCTAGTCACGCAAGGTAACTAGCGTCACGCTGTCGACGATTTCTTGTCGGTGGTTCGAACTAGTGTTCGAGTATGGCCATCGACTCTGCTACCGTCCTCAACGCCTACGCGGCGCTTGAGGATGCGATCGCCACGGTCAACGGCCTGGACTACAGCGGGTTGCCCATTAAAGTCCTGTTGGAGCTGCAGTCCCGCCGCGAAACCCTGAAGTGCGCCGCTGAGGCGGTCGATCACCAGATCCTGGCCGCGGCACAGACCCAGGCCACCGCCAGAGAGATCGGGGCCAAGGATTGGCCTGAGGTGCTCCATGTGCGGCACCGCATCAGCCGGGAGGAAGCCCGCCGGCGGGTGCGGGACTGCGACCACCTGGGCCCGCGCTCGGCGATCACCGGGGAACCACTGGGTCCGGTGTGGGAGCTGGTGGCCGCCGCGCTGGCTGAGGGTGCGATCAACAGTGAGCATGTCGCGGTGATCACCTGGTTTTTCGGCAAGGTCCCGTTGTGGGCGGCGGACCCGATCACCATGGCCCAATGCGAAACAGATCTGGTGGCCGACGCCCGGGTCAAAACCCCGGAGGATTTACGGCGCGCGGCCGCGGACTTGTTGTACAAGCTGGATCAGGACGGCCCCGAACCCGACGACGACGAGCCCGACCCGAAGCGCTCATTCGTGATGGGCACGCAGCGGCCTGACGGGCGCACCGACGTCACCGCCGAACTCGACCCCGAAGGGCGGGCTTACTGGGACGTGTTGTTCGAGAAGTACGCCGCCCCGGGTATGTGCAACCCGGCCGATCCGCAGCCCTGCTACTCCGGGACCCCGACCCAGGAACAGATCGACAACGACACAAGGACTGTGGCGCAGCGGCAGTACGACGCGTTCAAATTCGTGGGCCGGATGATGCTGGCCACCGGAACCTCCGGGGTGCACAACGGGTTCCCGGTCGCGGTGGTCGCCACCTGCACCGTCACCGACCTGGAAAAGCGCACCGGGATGGCGCTCACCCACACCGGCACCAAGCTCCCGGTCAAAGACCTGATCGGGATGGCCGCCCACGGCTCGGACAACTACCTCGCCATCTTCGATAACCACACCGGCCAACCCCTCTATCTGGGCCGAGCAGCCAGAACCGCCAGCACAGCACAACGGTTGGCGTTGTTCGCCCGCGACCACGGCTGCACCCGACCCAACTGCACCGCCCCGGCCTCCCGCTCGCAGGCTCATCACATCACCAACTGGCGCGACGACGGACTGACCAACATCGACACCATGACCCTGGCCTGCGGCCGCGACAACCGCCTGGCCGACACCGGCGGCTGGACCACCACCATGGGCCCCCACGGCAGAACCCACTGGACCCCACCACCACTACTGGACGTCGGCCAACCCCGAACCAACCACTACCACCACCCCACGCTCTACCCGACCGAAGGTGAGGACGCCGATGGCGAAAGTGACAGTCCTGCAAGGTGAGTCACCGCCACCACCGATCGGGTGCGGCGTGGCACGAGGCTGCCCAGGGCTTGGGCCGGTGCCGAAAGCGGGTGTTCAGCCCGCGATGCGCCGGCTGAATGTGCCGTGGAACCCGATCGGCAAGTGGTGCTCCAAATGCGCAGTGGCCAGCGGCCCGTCCTCGATGGTGCGGGCATCGAAGATCACGAGTTGCGAACGATGCCTCCGCAGATCGTGATTGAGCACCAGCAGCCAACCGTCGTCCTCGGCGGCCGTGCGGGTGCGGGGCACGAACAACGGCTCACCGGTCTGGGCCAGGCCGAAATCGAACGTGGTCTGCACGCCGGTGCGGTGGTCGATGCGAGTCACCGCGTTGTAGTGGCCCACATCCTCGGTGGCCTTGCAGGCGTAGGTGACGTTGTGCTCCAGCGTCGAACGGCGCCAGTCGTACTGCGGGAATTCCATTGGCGCCGTTGCTGATAGCACCGTCTCGGTGATCCGGCCGGACTTGCTGATGCGGAAGCGCGAGAGGTGTCCGCGGGGCCACTCATCGATGGTCAGGTGCGCACGGGGATCGGTGGGACCGGCCGGGTCCTGCCACGCCTTACCGAGCTTGCCGAAGATGTCCGAGTCCTCGAACCGGAAGAACTCCACGACGGTGTCGGAGCCGTCCTCGAAGGCGTTGGTGACGTGGATGTGCGTCAGCGCCTCGTGCTCGATGATGCGGGGCTTGGACCCGTCCCGCGGCACCAGGGCGAACCGCGTCGACCCGTTGCGGGTCTGGTATTCCAGTGCTTTCGCGAGTGACCGGGTGCGCAGCAGCGTCGGAATGTTGGGGCGCAACGGATCCAGCACGAACACCATGTGGTTCTCGGTGAGGGCGAAGTCGTGGTTCCACACCATGTCCCACAACTTCAGCGAGCTGATCTGGTGGCTCCGGCCGGCGCGGTCCACTTTGAAGCACCGCAGTCGCGGCGTGGGTAGCAGGTCGAGGCCGAAGTTGTAGACGTCGCCGGTGTGCGGATCCCACTTGGGGTGGGCGGAGAAGGAGCCGAGGTAACCGAGGCGGTCACCGTCGAAGCGCTTGTAGCCCAACGTGTCCAGCGAGTCCGGATCGATCTGGTACGGCGGGCCGCCCTCCCACATGGCCAGGAGTTCGCCGCAGATCGTGGCCATGTTGGTGTTGCCGGTGTTGGCCGGCGGGAGCAGGTTGCCGCGCAGTGTGGGCGCGTTGGTGGTGATGCCGCGCTGGCTCATCACATCGCCGCCGCGGTACTGCTTGGTGCGCACATAGCGGTTGGTGAAACGCACGGACTTCCCGTCGAGGACGAAACGGGACACCATGCCGTCGGCGTCGAACATGGTCTTGAGCACGGTGTCGCCGACCTCGAACTTGCCGGGGCCGATGCGGAACAGTGTGCCGGTCAGCTCGGGCGGCAGGGTGCCGTCGATGTGTGCGACCTGATAGTCCATTTCGTCGTACAGCGACGCGAAGGCGCGGCCGTGCAGCTGCTTGAGCGTGGGTTCCGCGGGCACTGTGGCTGTCATGCCACCTCCATCTGATGACGTGTGTCCTCAGTTTTGTGCCGCGCCCCGGCGATGTCAAGGTTTCGGGCGTCAACCGCCGAAGAGCAGGTACAGCCCCGTGAACGTGTAGCCGACCATCACCAGCATCATCGCCAGCTGCCCGGTGAGCTGATGGCGCTTGGGCAGTACGCGCAGCGCGCAGTCGTGTGCGGCGACGACGCCCGCGATGTGCCCCGCCACCACGAACAACACCTTCGTCGTGGCCAGCACCGACGGGTGCATGGACAGCACGTAATACACCTGCGCATCGTGCAGGCCCAGGAGCTGGAAGACGGTCTGCTGACCCTTCTCGACGAGATAGGTCAGGTAATGCGCGAACACGTAGCCGATGACGATCGGAATGAGGGAGTGCGCCATCAAACCGGGCAGCTCCCGGCGCCGCGCGCGGTCCACGCCGCCGGTGGCGCGGGCAGCGAGGCTGAACGACAGCGCGACCGTCGTGACAAACACCGCCAGCCCAAGGGTTTTCATCGCGGTGACCTGCCAGCCGCCGTGCGCATGCGCTTCGACGAACCCCCGCCATGTCGGCGTCGCGGAGAAACTGTCGAAGGCCGTCGAGCCCAGCAGCGCCGCGAGCACCGTCACGGTGGCCGGCCGGACCGGCAGTGTGGGTAGGTGATTGAACGGATTGCCGACGGCGATCTGCCCATCTGCGTCGCGCCGCACCGGCGCGCACCGTGACGCCACCACGCTGTACACCTCGAACGGGTCGGCATGCGAGCACCAGCGGGTGCCGCACACCGCGGCCCCGGCCAGTGTCACACAGAGGTAGACCAGCAGCCAGATACGCACGGCGCCAACCGAACCCGGGTCAGGGCTGGCCAGCTCGAGCCAGACGAACGCGAAGAGCCCGGCCGCCGCCGGCCAATAGCCGAGCCGCGCGGGATACGCGTCCCGGCTCAGCCGCAGCAGTCGGGCGATGGTCCGCACCGGCGACAACACCCGCCACACTGGGCCCAAAAGCACTGACAGCGCGACGATTCCGACCCACAGCAGTACGTAGAACACGCCCGGCAGCGGGTTGCCGGATTCGGCAGGCGCGACGATGGACGCCACCGCGACCCACACCGCGAACGCCAGAGCCAGCAGCCCGACCGTCCAGCGCGTGGCGGGCGCGTCGACGGCCGTCGTCACCCAGCGCGGCAACGGGCGTCCCGGCGTCTGCGGATCGAACCGCGGCTTGCGCCACGCCAGTGCCACCACCGCGAAGGTGAAGGTCAACGCCCATGCCGCGCCGATCAGGGCGTACGTCACGGGGATGGGCAGATCAGTCGATCCGCCCAGCCCGTGCGCGAGGACCGAAGAGGTCACTGCACCGTGATCGTGGCGACCGTCTTGTCCAGGTGGTGCAGCTCGACATCGACCTTGCCCGGCACGCTCACCGTGAACTGGAACTGCTGATCCTTCGCCGGCTTGATGTCGAAGGTGTGCTCGGGACTCGAGTGCACATGCAGCTGGTCGGCGGCGTCACTGTTGACCCGCAGGATGATCGGCTCGCCGAGTTTGGCCTGCACCTGCTGGTTGAGTGGCGTGGCGGTGCCGCCGGCGATGGTCACGTCGACGTAGACGCGCGCCGGCGGGGCCTGCTGGTTGCTGAACTGCGGTGTGGCACTTGCGGTGGAACTCGGTGAGTTGCCGGTCGACTTGTCGTTGCCACCGCAGCCCGCGAGCGCCAGGGCAACAGCGCCGGCCACGGCGAAGGTCTTCACAAATGTCACGCGGAACCGTCCTCATCGGTTGAACCTGTTGTCTCCGAATCGGTTTCGTCACCGTCGGAGCCGGCGCGCCGGTCTTTCATGGCCACCCAGGCCACGACCCCGGCCACGACGAAAGCGGGAGCGAACGCCGGCAGTGCCAACAATAGCGAGTGATCGGCGAGATAGGTCACGGCTGTCCGACGGGTTCCCTGGTCTCGGTGGCGCTGAACTGTTCGCGCGAATTGATCCGTCCCGCACCCCAACTCAGCAGGGCGATCAGGATCAGCGAGCAGACCAGCACGATCAGCGACGCCGCGGGGTAGAGCCACGACGGCACGTCGAGGTTGCGTTCCCGCTGCAGGACCTTGATCTCCTCCATGAAGTCGCGGATCGTCGAGATCGCGGGCGTCTCCTCGGCACCGATACCGGGGTCGGCCGGCAGATACACCGGGACCGCGGCCATCGTCCGGCCATCCTGCACGCGCAGCACCGTCTTCCACGTGCCCCAGACCGGGATCGGCCGGGTGGACCGGTAGTGGCCCGGACCCACCTGCTGCAGGTGGTCGACGACCAGGCCGCGCTCATTGGCGAGCTTGCCCTGCCACGCCATCAGCGTCACCCACTCCGGGTCGTCGCTGACGAGGTTGGTCGGCGTGATCTGGATGTCGGCGTTCACGAGGCGCTCACCGGCCGGGCTCGGTGCATCGGTGAGGGTGATCTGTGCGCGGGCGTGCTCCGGCACGGTGACGTTGAGGCCGTTGGCCACGGCCACGCCGATGACCAGGACCGTCGCGGTCACGATGCCGATGCCGACGGGACGTGCGGGCAGGCGCTGGCCGGTGAGTACCAGAGCAAGCAACGCGCCGCACATGCCCATACCGATGGCGACGGGCGTCGACATCGTCAGCGCCTCACCCCACATGCTGCTCGGCCACGGGGTGCGGTACATGGCGTCGATCCAGAACGATTCCAGCCACATGCCGACAGTGCCCACGCCCAGGCCGGCCACCGCACCGAACAGGATCGGGCGGTTGGCGAGGGGCGTCAGCCCGATCAGTTCCACGACGACGGCCGAGCCGAGGTAGAGCGCGAACCAGCTGTACGGAGAGCCGAGAATCGGCCCGACCGCCAGGATGACGAGGCCCCGGATGAACCAGGAGAATGCGATGGCGCCGAAGGTGGCGAACCGTCCGAGCGTCAGCCGGGTTGCCACCAGCGACATGGCCGCGGCGGCGGCGATCAGCATGGGGTGCAGCACCAGCCGGAACTGTTCGACGCCGAAGTCGTATTCGACCGGGAACACCGACAGACCGATCACCAGACCGCCGAAGGCCAGGTACGGCAGCACCTTGCTGCGGGCGGGCGGGGCGTCGGCGCCCATCGCGATATCGCCCTCGCGCTCCAGGAGCAGCGTGGCGACGAGCGACAGACCGGCGCCGCCGATGAGCATCAAATGTGTTGGGCCCCAGAGCGTGACGTCCTGACCGAAGATCCGGTGCCAGATGTCGTCGAGCGGAAAGCCGATGAGCGCGTACAGCCCGCAACCGGCCATCAGCACGCCGCCGACGGGCGCGTACCAGGTCTTGGTGATCTTGATGGCAGCCGGACCGGGCTTGTCATACGGCAGGATGATCGACAGCGAGCCGGCGATGAACAGCAGGAACAGGCCGACCAGGATGAAGTAGTGCGCCGGGTTGGCGAGCGGGCCGGCGTCGCGGCCTTTGCCGATGTGCAGGCTGACGTCCCAGATGAAGCCGAACATCGCGCAGATGATCGTCGAGATGAACAGCAGCGACGGCAGCGCCACCCAGCTGGGCCGGTTCATCTTGCGGCCGGCCTTGTCCGCCAGGTTCTGCAGCCAGGTGATGCGGCGTTGCCGGTGCAGATAGCCGATCCACAACAGGCCGGCCGTGATGATGCCCGTGGCCACGGACATCCCGAGTACCTGGTCGAGGGCAGCGCCCCCGCCTTCGGTTCCGGCCGCGGCCACCACGGTGACCTGCTCGGCGAGTTGTGCTGCCATGTTCCACCCCACTATGTAGATGAACCCTGAACCTTACTCGTCGGTAATATTGCCAGAAGACCGCGTTTCAAACGGGAGTCCGTCTTCCTTCTTCGGATTTTGACATCATGTGGCAGTCGGAGGGAGGGGTTGCGTCAGATGGCTGACGACGGATCGGCCGCCGGATCAGGTGCCGCGCCGCAGCGCAGGTACTCCGGCAGGTCAGCGGAGGAGCGACGCGCCGATCGGCGGCGGCTGCTGCTGGACGCGGCCGAGGCGCTGTGGCGCGAGGGCGGACTGTCGGCACTGAGCGTCCGGGCGGTCTCGGCCCGCGCCAAACTCACCGACCGCTACTTCTACGAGCAGTTTGCCGGCCTCGGTGCGCTGATCGGCGCCGTCATCGACGACGTGCTGGAGGGGCCCTTCGCCGCGATGCTGGCCGGGGGGAGTGCGCCCGAAGAGGCCACCGTCCAAACCCGGCTGACGCTCGGTCTGGCCGGGTTCATCGAGCACGCCGAGAGCGACCCGCTGGCAGTCCGGATTTTCCTGACCGACGCCCGGCACATCGAATCGGTCTCCGAGCACATCCGGATGGCGCAACACCGGGTGGCGGCCGCGATTCTGGCGTTGCTGCAGCCCGACCGCGATGCCGATCAGGAGAGCTTCGACGCGGCGCTGTTCTGCGTCGGCGGCGTGGCGACCCTGATCAACGAACGGCTGCTCGACGAGTCGAAAGCCGTTACCGCACAAGACTTTGCCGAGCAGGCTGTCGGCTGGTGTGCCCGGGTCCTCCGGGTGCCGGAGGAGCCGGGCGCACCGAGCTGGTGATCTTCGACTAGCCGCGCGCGGCGCGGTTCACCGCCGAGACGACGGCCCGCAGCGACGCCGTGGTGATCGACGGCGCGATGCCGACGCCCCACACCGTCTTGCCGCCGATCGACGCCTCGACGTAGGCCGCGGCCTGCGCTTCCTCACCGGCCGACATGGCGTGCTCCGAGTAGTCGAGCACGTTGACGTGGAAGCCGACGGCGCCCAGTGCGTCGGTGAAGGCCGCCAGCGGACCGTTACCGGCGCCGACGATCTCGCGCTCCTCGCCGTCGATCTTCACGATGGCGGTGATGGTGTCGGTGCCGCCATCCTCTTCGGCCGCGTCGACGCGCTGCCGCATGCGCTCCAGCGGGGTGATGGGCGCCAGGTACTCCTCGTTGAAGACGTCCCACATCTCCTTCGGGGAGACCTCGCCGCCTTCACCGTCGGTGATCTTCTGGATGGCCTGGCTGAACTCCATCTGCAGCCGGCGCGGCAGCACCAGCCCGTGGTCGGCCTTCATGATGTAGGCGACGCCGCCCTTGCCGGACTGCGAGTTCACGCGGATGACGGCCTCGTACGTGCGGCCGACGTCCTTCGGGTCGATGGGCAGGTACGGCACCTGCCACAGGATGTCGTCGACGTCGGCGTCGGCGGCATCTGCGTCCACCTTCATCTGGTCCAGACCCTTGTTGATGGCGTCCTGGTGGCTACCGGAGAAGGCCGTGTAGACCAGGTCACCGCCGTAGGGGTGCCGCTCGGCGACGGGCAGCTGGTTGCAGTATTCGACGGTGCGACGGATCTCGTCGATGTTCGAGAAGTCGATCTGCGGGTCCACACCGCGGCTGAACAGGTTCAGGCCCAGCGTCACCAGGCAGACGTTGCCGGTGCGCTCGCCGTTGCCGAACAGGCAGCCCTCGATGCGGTCGGCGCCGGCCAGGTAGCCCAGCTCGGCGGCCGCGACGCCCTCGCCGCGGTCGTTGTGCGGGTGCAGGCTCACGATGATCGAGTCGCGCGGCGCCAGGTGCCGGTTCATCCACTCGATCGAGTCGGCGTAGACATTGGGCGTGGCCATCTCGACGGTCGCCGGCAGGTTGATGATCAGGGGCCATTCCGGGGTCGGCTTGATGACGTCGGCGACCGCGTTGCACACCTCGACGGCGTACTCCAGTTCGGTGCCCGTGTACGACTCGGGGGAGTACTGGAACCGCCACTGCGTGCCCGGGTACTTCTTGGCCTCTTCGATGCACAGGGCGGCGCCGTCGGTCGCGATCTTCTTGACGGCCTCGCGGTCGGCGCGGAACACCACGCGGCGCTGCAGGATGGACGTCGAGTTGTAGAAGTGCACGATCACGCGCGGGGCGCCGTCGCAGGCCTCGAAGGTGCGCTCGATCAGTTCGGGCCGGCATTGCGTCAGCACCTGGATGGTGACGTCGTCGGGGATGGCGCCCTGCTCGATGATCTCGCGGACGAAGTCGAAGTCGGTCTGGCTGGCCGACGGGAAGCCGACCTCGATCTCCTTGTAGCCCATGCGGACCAGCAGGTCGAACATCCGGCGCTTGCGCTCGGGGCTCATGGGGTCGATCAGGGCCTGGTTGCCGTCGCGCAGGTCGACCGCGCACCAGCCGGGGGCGACGGTGGCGACCTTGTCGGGCCAGGTGCGGTCGGGCAGGGAGATGTGCTCGACCTCGTCACCGAAGCTTCGGTACCGGCTGACCGGCATCGACGAGTTGCGCTGCGTGTTCCACGAGGGCTGGCCGTCGCGGCGCGGCCCGGTCGGGGTGGTGATGGTGCGTACCGACGAGAAGGAGTCGGCAGAAGAATCGGGAGAGTAAGTGGTCACGGTTTTTTGCTCCGGTCTGTCTGGATGGGACCTTGAAGGTCAGGACCGGCACATCTCAAACACCCGCGACGGGAGGCCGGTCGGATCAGACCCCGTCGCGGCGTCCGAGGAGGAGCACCCGCGCGATAAACATCACTGGTGAGTTTACTCCGGCCGACCAGATCGCCAAAACCCGGTCGCCCGGTCCCATGCCAAGTCCCTGGCCAGGAGCAATGGGCGCGGCGCACCCGGTGCCGATACAGTTCGACCGTGTTGACACGATGGTTGTTGAGCCTGGACCGCAGCTGGAAGATCGGCATCGCGGTCGCGCTCGCCGTCGTCATCGGCCTCGTGGTGTGGCAGACCGAATTCCGCGGACCGACACCGGAATGCAACCCGGTGCGCGACATGCTCGACTACAACAAGGCGCAGGCCGCGCAGATCGAGTCGAAGATCGACAAGAACGGCAACGGAGTCCCGACCATCGCCGAGGAGACGGCCTACCGGGCCTGGGCCGACGGCATGGCCGACCGGGCGCAGAAGGTCACCGGCGACAAGGTGGCGGTCCATGCGGTGCAGCTGGCCACCCTGGCCGGGCAGTTCGCCTCGGCGCTGGACGCCTACCGGATCGCCGCCCAGGGCCGGGCGCCCGGCGCCCCCGCGCCGACCGAGGCCTACCAGCTGTCGGCGATCAACGCGCAGATCACCGAACAGATGAAGGCGCTGACCGACGCCTGCCCGGCACAGCGGAAGCTCACCGACATCTTCTGATCCGGGCGGGAGTGACGAAGGTCTCGCGCGTTGCAGGTCCGGCAGGTGACCGGGCAACAAAATCGGGTTCACCCCTCCCTTATCCTTGGAGCAGCATTGATGCGAATGCTTGCTGCCAATTCAGAGAAGGAAACGCGAACAGTGGCGCTCGTCGTCCAGAAGTACGGCGGATCCTCGGTGTCGGACGCCGAGCGAATCCGTCGAGTCGCCGAGCGAATCGTCGAAACCAAGAAGGCCGGCAATGACGTCGTCGTCGTGGTCTCTGCCATGGGCGACACCACCGATGATCTGCTGGATCTGGCCCGCCAGGTCTCCCCGGCGCCACCGGCCCGTGAGATGGACATGCTGCTCACCGCGGGTGAGCGCATCTCGAACGCGCTGGTCGCCATGGCCATCGAGTCCCTCGGCGCGCAGGCCCGGTCGTTCACCGGCTCGCAGGCCGGCGTGATCACCACCGGTACACACGGCAACGCCAAGATCATCGACGTCACCCCGGGCCGTCTGCGCGACGCCCTCGACGAGGGCCTGATCGTGCTGGTCGCCGGCTTCCAGGGTGTCAGCCAGGACAGCAAGGACGTCACCACGCTGGGCCGTGGTGGTTCGGACACCACCGCCGTGGCGCTGGCCGCCGCGCTGAACGCCGACGTCTGCGAGATTTACACCGACGTGGACGGCATCTTCACCGCTGATCCGCGCATCGTCCCCAATGCCCGTCATCTGGACACCGTCTCCTTCGAGGAGATGCTGGAGATGGCGGCCTGCGGAGCCAAAGTGTTGATGCTGCGCTGCGTGGAATACGCCCGTCGCTACAACGTTCCGATTCACGTCCGGTCCTCGTACTCCAACAAGACCGGCACCATCGTCAAAGGATCGATCGAGGACATCCCCATGGAAGACGCCATCCTCACCGGAGTCGCGCACGACCGCAGCGAGGCGAAGGTCACCGTCGTCGGCGTGCCCGACGTGCCGGGCTATGCCGCCAAGGTGTTCCGCGCGGTCGCCGACGCCGACGTCAACATCGACATGGTGCTGCAGAACATCTCGAAGGTGGAGGACGGCAAGACCGACATCACCTTCACCTGTTCGCGCGAGAACGGCCCGGGCGCCGTCGAGAAGCTGACGTCGCTCAAGGACGAGATCGGTTTCTCGCAGGTCCTGTACGACGATCACATCGGCAAGGTGTCGCTGGTCGGCGCCGGTATGCGCAGCCACCCCGGCGTCACCGCCAAGTTCTGCGAGACGCTGGCCGAGGTCGGCGTCAACATCGACCTGATCTCGACCTCCGAGATTCGAATCTCGGTGCTGGTCAAGGACACCGAGCTGGACACGGCCGTCTCGGCGCTGCACGAGGCCTTCGGCTTCGCCAGTGAAGAGGCCGCCGTGGTGTACGGCGGAACGGGGCGCTAGTCATGGTGAACATCGGTGTGGTGGGTGCGACCGGTCAGGTCGGCCAGGTCATGCGCAAACTTCTCGAAGAGCGCGACTTTCCGGCGACCTCCGTGCGGTTCTTCGCCTCGGCGCGGTCCGAGGGCAAGAAGCTGACGTTCCGCGGCCAGGAGATCGAGGTCGAGAACAGCGAGACCGCCGACCCGTCGGGTCTGGACATCGCGCTGTTCTCCGCCGGCGCGACCATGTCGCGCGTGCAGGCCCCGCGCTTCGCCGCCGCCGGCGTGACGGTGATCGACAACTCGTCGGCATGGCGCAAGGATCCCGATGTGCCACTGGTGGTTTCGGAGGTCAACTTCGACCGCGACGTCCGCGGCAAGCAGCTCGCCAAGGGCATCATCGCCAACCCGAACTGCACCACGATGGCCGCCATGCCGGTGCTCAAGCCGCTGCACAACGAGGCCGGCCTGACCCGCCTCATCGTGTCGAGCTACCAGGCCGTGTCCGGTTCCGGACTCGCCGGCGTCGACGAACTGGCGTCGCAGGCCCGCGCCGTCATCGGCGGTGCCGAGCAGCTGGTACACGACGGATCGGCGCTGGAGTTCCCTGCGCCCGTGAAATACGTTGCGCCCATTGCCTTCAACGTCATCCCGCTGGCCGGCTCGCTCGTCGACGACGGCTCGGGCGAGACCGACGAGGACCAGAAGCTGCGCAACGAGAGCCGCAAGATTCTCGGTATCCCGGAGCTGGCTGTGAGTGGCACCTGCGTGCGCGTGCCGGTCTTCACCGGACACTCGCTGTCGATCAATGCCGAATTCGCGCAGCCGCTCTCGGTTGAGCGGGCCCGTGAGCTGCTGGCCGACGCGGCCGGCGTCTCGCTGGTCGACGTGCCGACGCCGCTGGCCGCCGCCGGCGCCGACGACTCGCTGGTCGGCCGCATCCGCCAGGACCCGGGCGTGCCCGACGGTCGTGGCCTCGCACTGTTCGTCTCGGGCGACAACCTGCGAAAGGGCGCGGCGCTCAACACTGTTCAGATCGCCGAGCTGCTCGCCACGCGCTGATCTTGCGGGCGGGGGCAGCGTCGGTCGCGGCGCTGGTGCTCGGGTTCGGCATGGGGGTGCCGGCGGCGCAGGCGGATCCGCCTGCGCCGGTACCGACTCCGGTGCTCAAACCGCTGGCCGTCGGGCAGGTGACACGCATCGGTCCGGTGGCCGGAACCGGCACGCCGACAGCCGATTACGGCATCGGTGCGACGGATCTCTGTGAATTCATGGAGTTCCCGAGCGGCATCCTGCAGATCTGTGGCGACAGCTTCGCGGGGCAGGGCGTCGGATTCGGCGGCTGGTATGCGCCCGTCGCACTGCATGTCGAGACCGACTCCATCAACTCACCGGACGGCCTGCGGTACCGGGGAGTCATGGGCATCGACAAGCCGCTGCTCGCCGACGCCAAAGTTCCTGGCACATCGCAACTTCCGGCTGGCGTGGTGAGCATCAACCGGGAGAACTACCTGTTGATCACCACCACGCGCGACCTGAGACCGGCGAGTTCGCGACTGGTCAAGGCCGACCCGGCGCGCGGCGCATGGCCGACCGTGCCGGGTTCGGTGCGACCGGCCGGGTATGCCGGGGGAGCGCAGAGTCAGATCACGGGCTACTACGACCCGGTGCCCACCGCGGACTCACCGCGCGGCTGGGTTTACCTTGTCGCCAACAACTTCGACCGCAGCAGCCCGGCCTACCTCTACCGGGCCACGCCGCAGGCGTTCACGGACCGATCCAGCTGGCAGGGCTGGTCCGCCTCAGCGGGCTGGGGCAAACCGCCAACTCCGTTGTGGCGCGACCTGATCGGCGAGATGAGCATGAAGCAGGTCGATGGCAAGACCGTGCTGTCGTACTTCAACAGCAGCACCGGCAACATGGAGGTCCGCGTCGCGAACACGCCGACGGAACTCGGCACCGCGCCGGTGACGACGGTCGTCGTGGCCGGCGGCTGGCCGGAGCAAGCCGACGAACTGCCTGAGCCGCAAGACAATCAGCTGGCACAGCCGTACGGCGGCTACATCTCGCCGGGCTCGACGCTCGATGAACTGCGCATCCTGGTCAGCCAGTGGAACACCACGCCGCGCGATACCGCGCCCTACCGCGTCATCCAGTTCGCGGTGAATCCGGTCAAGCCCTAGGCGCTGTTGTCAGCGCAGCACCAGGTCGACGCCGGCGCTGTCGAACACCTCGAGCAGTCCGCTCCAGGTGTGAGAATCCAACGCCTTCTTGGCTTTTGCACTGTCGGTCAGCACGAAGCGGAACGGCTCGTCGTCCGGCGTGCCGAAGCCGCCGCCGAGGCAGTCGGCCAGCGCGTCCAGATTGCTGCCGAAGTAGCCGCCGCTGCCGTTGACGGCGTGCCCCAGCTCGGTGAAAAGGTCTGCGCGGGAATGGATCCGCGCACCCCGCACGGTGAACGTCTTCACGCTCCTCCGATCTGGCAGAACGTCTCGTAGTGGTCGCCGGTGTAGTAGAACTCCGGTGGGTTGGTCGGCGGCTCGCCGCCCGTGATGACCCGTCGGGTGCCGCGCGTCTTCGCGCCCGGCGTGGGCACCGTGTACTCGTGGTAGTAGCCGCGCTGCTGGTTCGGCAGCCGGCGCTCGAAGTTGCCGAACACGATGCCGTCGCGTGAATAGGGGAACGGCCCGCCGCGGTGGATCAGGTCGACCGTGGTGGTGGTCTCGGGTGGCAGCGACGACAGCTGGCAGACGGGCAGCCCGGACTTGCTCTTGGTCGTCGGTGCCGGCGCTTGGGTGTGGGAGGCAGCCGTGGGCGACGCCGTCGGCGCCGGGCCCGTCAGTACGGCGGTCTGCTTCGCGCACGCCGGGGTGAGGGTCAGGAGGAACGCGGTGCCGCAGGCGAGAGCCGCGCCGCGCAGGGTGGTTCTGGACATCTCACCTTTTCTGCCGCGCGTGCTGATATCGGAGCGTCGGCCGGCCCCCAAAGCCCGGCCGAAGCTCCGCTACACAGGCCACGCTACCGCGCCGCGCGCCTCATAGCTGATTCTTACGCGCAACCTAGCCACCGCAGTGGTTGACGGACGGATCATCGATGGCATGAGTGACGAAACCCCTAAAGAAACGCCAGAGGCGCCGGACACCCCGACGGACTCCTTCCCGCCCGTAGCAACGGCCACCGCAGTGGCCACCCCGCCCGCCGAGCACAAGCCCAGCAAGCTGAACAAGGTGCTGGCGTGGGTGGGCATCGTCGCGGGCATCGTGTTCATCGTCGCGACGATTTTCTTCTCCGGCTTCATTCTCGGCGCGCATTCCGGCGGCGGCCACCACGGCTGGCACAAGCACCACCGCGGGCATGACACCGCGGAGTTCCGCGAGGGCCACGGACCGCGCGGCGGCGGCATGTGGCACCCGATGTTCCCCGGCGGCCCCGGCTGGCAGGGTCCCGGCGGACAGGGCCCCGGTGGTCCCGGCGGACAGGGCCCCGGTGGTCCCGGTGGCCCCGGACCGCAAGCACCCGGTCAGCCCGGACCGGCCCAGCCCGGTCGCTGACCCCACCACAGTCCCGCATCACACGACAGGCCGTGCCCGCGCAGGGTGCGGCCTGTCGTCTGCTCTAGGCCTGCCCGTCGGCCGCCAGGCGGTTCGCGACCACTGCTCGATAGCCCGTGGTCAGCAGTTCGACGATCCGTTCCTCGAGCTCGGTGGAGTCGTCGTCGGCGGCGATGGTGGAGACGTACATGGCGGCACCCGCCGCCATGATCAGGACGGCGCGCGCATCCAGTTCCGCACTGCGCCGCTCTTCGGCGGTCTGTGCTCCGACGTCGTCGGCGAACAGTTCGACCGCCGGTCCCGTGAACCGATTCCACAGCGACCGCCCCAGCTGTTTGTCTTCGACCAGGGCCTGGGTGAGGTCGGGTGCCGCAGCCTTCATATCGGGGCGGTTGAACAGGGCCCGGCTGCCGCGGACGACGAAATCTATCCAGCCGTAGACATCGGTGCCATCGAACGGCGTCAGGTCGGGTGCCACGCCCATCACCGCATCGATGACCAACGCGCCCTTCGACGGCCATCGCCGAGCCAGGCTGGCGCGCGTGACGCCGGAGCGCTGCGCGACGAGGCGCATGCTCAAATCCTGAAACCCGACCTCTGACAGGAGCTCTCGGGTTGCCGTCAGGACGCGATCGTCGATACTCGCGTCCCGTGGCCGGCCCGGGCCTGACTGACTGCTCACGGGTCCATCATCACAGCACCCGACTGTCGGCGATGCCATTGACGCCATGCCGGTAATTAGTGTACCACTGGATCACTAATTAAGGAGGTTGGCGATGGCCGCCGGGGCGAAGGTGACTGCGTTCACCGTGGTGATGCTGTTGGTCGCCGCCGCGCTGGTGGTGGTGTTCGGCCAGTTCCGGTTCGGGACGGGCGAGCGGTACCACGCCCAGTTCACCGATGCCTCACGTCTGACAGTCGGTCAGGACGTGCGGATGGCCGGGCTGCCGGTGGGCAAGGTCGACCGCGTGTCGCTGGGCGCCGACAACACCGTCGACGTGCTCTTCAGTGTTGATTCGCGCTACCGCCTCTACACGTCGACCAGGGCCGTCATCCGCTATCTGAACCTCACCGGTGACCGCTATCTCGAATTGGCCTTCGCCGCAGGAGATTTGCACGAGCTGGCTGCGGGGGCGACCATCCCGCTGAGTCACACCCAGCCCGCCGTGGATCTCGACGCGCTCTTGGGCGGCCTGCGTCCCGTGCTCAAGGGCCTCGACGGCGACAAGGTCAACGCCATCACCGCCGCCGTCATCGATCTGCTCCAGGGCCAGGGCGGTGCTGTGTCCCAACTGCTTTCGACGACAGGAAACTTCGCGCAGAATCTATCCGGCCGGGATCAGCTCATCGGCGACGTCGTCACCAACCTCAATGCGGTTCTCGGCAGCGTGGATTCGAAGAGCCGGCAGTTCGGCACCAGTATCGACACGCTCCAGCAACTGCTGACCGGTCTGGCGCAGGACCGTGACCCCATCGCCGGAGCCATCGGGCCGCTGGCCGCGTCGTCGGCGGAGCTGACCCAGATGCTGGAGCGCTCCCGGCGGCCGGTCCAGGGCGTCCTCGAGAATGTGCGTCCCTTTGCGCAGCGGGTCTACGAGCGCAAGGCGGAGGTCAACGCCGCCATCGAGCCCCTCGCCGAGAGCTATCTGCGGCTCAATTCACTTGGCGCGTATGGTGCGTTCTTCAACATCTTCTTCTGCTCCAGCAAGATCAAGCTCAGCGGGCCGGCGGGTAGCGACATCATCATTCCCATCGGCGGAGCTCCCGACCCATCGAAGGGCCGGTGCTCGGAGAATGGGTGATCGTCGTATCGGGTTGCGCGGCTGCGCGCTCCTGGCCTGTGTCGCCGCCGCATTGTCGGGGTGCCAGTTCGACGGATTGAATTCGCTGTCGTTGCCGGGGACGGCCGGTCACGGCCCGGGCTCCTTCGAGGTGACCGTCGAGCTGGACAACGTCGTTGGCCTGCCGCAGAATTCGCCGGTAAAGGTCGGGGATGTGACCGTGGGAAGCGTCTCCGGGGTCGCCGTCAGGCAGCGCGCCGACAGCACCGTGTATGCGGCCGTTCGTCTTTCGTTGGACCGCCACGTTGATCTCCCCGAAAACGTGTCGGTGATGGTCGGGCAAACCTCGCTGTTGGGCTCCCAGCACGTCGAACTGGTGCCGTCGAACCAGCCGGTGCCCGCCAAGCTGGCCGACGGCGCGCACCTCCGGCTCGGCCGGGGAGGTCACTATCCCACCACCGAAGAGGTGCTGGCCGCGCTCGGTGTCATCGTCAACAACGGCAATCTCGGTGCCCTGCAGGATATTACGAACGAGGCGTACGCAGCTGTGGCCGAACGCGCGACCACGTTCACCGGATTGGTGGCGAAGCTGGCCGAGTTGACCGGCTTCCTCGATGCGCAAACGGGCACCATCATCACGGCGATCGAAGGCGTCGACCGGACAGCGGCAGCATTGGCGCACGGCGCCGGCGCGCTGGCGCGGACGCTGGAGACGCTGCCCGCCGCACTCGATGCCCTGAACCGAAATCGCGCCAACATCGTCGCGGCGTTCGCCGCACTGCGCCGATTGGCCTCGACTGCCGAACGCGTTCTGTCGCAGTCCAAGGACGACTTCGCTGCCGATCTCAGGGACATATTTCCCATCATCAAGGCCCTCAACGACAACGCCGATGACTTCATTCACGATCTGGAAATCCTGCCCACGTTCCCGTTCTCCCAGAAGTACCTGCGCAACGCCGTTCGAGGCGACTATCTCAACGTCTTTTCGACATTCGACCTCACCCTGCGGCGGCTCGGCGAAAACATGCTCACCACCTCGGCGCTCGACCCGAACATGCCGCGGCTGTCCGAGATCGTCAATCCGCCGGATTTCCTGATCGGTGCGCTCGCCAATCTGTCCGGCCAGGCCGCCGACCCGTTCCAGATTCCGCCCGGAACTGCCACCCAGCACGGTGCGAAGCCGTGAAAGACGTTGTTGTAACACGACTTATCAAAAGGACTCCGCGCAGAATGGCACCCGATCCCTTCCAGCCGGCCAAGCTCGGTCCGATCACGTTGCGTAATCGGATCATCAAGGCCGCGACGTTCGAGGCGGCGACGCCGGATGCGCTGGTCACCGATGATCTGATCCGCTATCACCGGCTGCCCGCCGCCGGTGGGGTGGGGATGACGACGGTGGCCTATTGCGCGGTGGCCCCGGGTGGGCGTACCGATGGGTGGCAGTTGTGGATGCGCCCGGAAGCGATCCCGGGGCTGCAGAAGTTGACCGCGGCGGTGCATGCCGAGGGGGCGGCGATCAGCGCGCAGATCGGGCATGCCGGCCCGGTCGCCAATGCCCGCACCAACAAGGCCACCGCGTTGGCGCCGGTGCGGTTGTTCAACCCGCTGTCGATGCGGTTCGCCCGCAAGGCCACCCGCGCCGACATCGACGATGTGATGGCCGCGCACGCGAACGCCGCCCGCCTGGCGATCGAGGCCGGGTTCGACGCCGTCGAGGTGCACCTGGGCCACAACTACTTCGCGTCCTCGTTCCTGTCGCCGTTGATCAACAAGCGCCGCGATGAGTTCGGTGGCTCGCTGTACAACCGGGCCAAGGTGGCCCGCGGCACGGTGCAGGCCGTACGGGAGGCCGTGGGTGATCGGATCGCGGTGATCGCCAAACTCAACATGAGCGACGGCGTCCGGGGCGGTATCCCGATGGCCGAGTCGCTGCAGACCGCCACCTGGCTGCAAGAGGACGGCGCCCTGGACGCGCTCGAACTCACCGCCGGCAGCTCGCTGGTCAATCCGATGTACCTGTTCCGCGGCGATGCGCCGGTCAAAGAGTTCGCGGCGAACTTCAGGCCGCCGATCAGCTGGGGTATCCGGATGAGCGGGCACAAGTTCTTCCGGGAGTACCCGTACCAGGAGGCCTACCTGCTCGAGCAGGCCCGGCAGTTCCGGGCCGAACTGTCGATGCCGCTGATCCTGCTCGGTGGCATCACCAACCGCGAAACCATGGATCTGGCCATGGCCGAGGGTTTCGAGTTCGTTGCGATGGGCCGGGCGCTGCTCGCCGAACCCGACCTACTCAACCGCATTCGAGCCGACAAGACGGTGAAATCGGGCTGCACACACTGCAATCTGTGCATGCCCACCATCTACAGCCGCACCCACTGCGTGGTCACCGGCAAGCCGAACTGAGATAGGAGCTGTATGGGCGACTTTGATGGCCGCGTTGCGCTGATCACCGGCGGCGCAAGAGGAATGGGCCGATCGCACGCGGTGGCACTCGCCGAAGCAGGCGCGGATATCGCCATCTGCGACCGGTGCGAGAACAACGAACAGATCGCATACCCGTTGGCGACGGAAGCAGATCTGGCCACCACCGCCGAGATGGTCGAGGCGACCGGAAGGCGTTGTCTCACAGCGAAACTGTCGACGGCCGACCGCGGTGCGCTGGAGCAGTTCGTGGCCCGCGTCGAGTCGGAGCTCGGCCGCGTGGACATCGCTGTCACCAACGCCGGCGTCAGTGCGATCGCGATGCTGCCCGATGTCCCGTCGGCGCAGTGGGACGAAGTGATCGGGTCCAATCTCACCGGCACGTTCAACACCATCGCCGCGGTGGCGCCGGGGATGATCGCGCGCCGGTTCGGGCGGATCGTCACGGTGTCCTCGATGCTGGGCCGCAGCGGAAACTTCGCGCAGGCCGCGTACGCCGCCTCCAAATGGGGCGTCATCGGACTGACCAAGGTCGCCGCGCACGATCTGGCCGGGTACGGCATCACCGTCAATGCCGTGGCGCCCGGCAACGTCGAAACCCCGATGACCTTCAACGACGCGTTGTTCGGAACCATGCGACCCGATCTCGAAAAACCGACGCTCGCCGACGTGGAATCGGTGTTCGCGTCGTTGCACCTGCAGCCGGTGCCCTTCCTGAAGCCCGCGGAGATCACGCGCGCGGTCATGTTCCTGGCACACCCGGACAGCACCCACATCACCGGCACGGTCCTGCCGGTCGATGCCGGGGCCACCGCCCGGTTGACCGGCTGACAAGAGGGCCGCAACTGGCATCATCGAAGCCATGACTGCGCGCCCGATCTGGTTCACAGCCTGCGTCACCGCGGCCCTGGCCCTGGCGCCGGCCGCTGCCGCCAGGCCTTCGGATCCGGGTGTGGTGTCGTACGCCGTACTGGGCAAGGGATCCGTGGGCAATGTGGTCGGCGCACCGATGGGCTGGGAGTCCACCTTCACCGCGCCGTTCCAGGGCTTCTTCGTCGATCTCCCGGCGTGCAACAACTGGGCCGACATCGGACTGCCCGAGGTGTACGGCGACCCGGACCTGGCGTCGTTCAACGGCGCCGTGGCGCAGACGGCGGCCACCGATGACAGCCACGCGGCCAAGCAGGTGGTGGGTGTATTCGCGACCGCCGAGGCCGCGTCACGGGCGTTCCACCGGGTCGTCGACCGGACCGCCGGCTGCTCGGGCCAGACCACCGCGATGCACCTCGAGGACGGCCGGACCGAGGTGTGGAGCTTCGCGGGCGCGCAGGCCGGCCCGGCGGACGAGGCGTGGGTCAAGCAGGAAGCGGGCACCGATCGCCGCTGTTTCGCGCAGACCCGGCTGCGGGAGAACGTTCTGCTGCAGGCGAAAGTCTGCCAATCCGGCAACGCCGGCCTCGCGGTCAACGTGCTGGCCGGAGCCATGCAGAACGCGTT
This sequence comes from Mycobacterium sp. SMC-21, assembly GCF_045310825.1. Lineage (NCBI taxonomy): Bacteria > Bacillati > Actinomycetota > Actinomycetes > Mycobacteriales > Mycobacteriaceae > Mycobacterium > Mycobacterium sp. SMC-21. Next base: position 187,565 of record NZ_JBJIAO010000001.1, read on the forward strand.
GGGGCAATGACCATGTCCGGGGTGAGTCAGGCATCGCACATATATTGCGCAGATTTTTGTCGGTGCCTCATGGCATCGTCGGACGAACAGGTAATGCTCGGGACGCGTCTGACTGTGTAACGCAGACTTGGTCCGGGAACACCAACCAACGGATGCGGGGCCAGGCCCCCGGTCCCGGAAGGGGATGTTCAGATGGGCACCGCTACCGCCATGTGTCGTCCGCACGCCGAATACCCCGAGTTGTCGAGCGCGTACAGCGCCGCGCTGTTGGCCGGCGGCGGGTGCCTGCGGGACGGACCGGTGGGCCGCGTCGGCCTCGAACTGGAGGCGCACTGCTTCGACCTGTCCGACCTGACGCGGCGTCCCGGCTGGGATGAGCTCACGCAGGCCGTCGAGGCCGTTCCGCAGCTACCCGGTGGCAGCACGATCACCATGGAGCCCGGCGGCGCCATCGAACTGTCGGGTCCGCCGATGGACGGCGCCGGGGCCGCCATCGCGGCGATGCAGGCCGATCAGGCCGTGCTCCGGGAGTCGTTGCGGCGCCGTGGTCTGGGCCTGCTGCAGGTCGGCGTGGACCCGCTCCGGCCACAGGCCCGGGTGAACCCCGGCGGCCGGTACCGGGCCATGGAGGCGTTCTTCGCGGCCGGCGGGACGGGTGCCGCGGGGGCCGCGATGATGACGTCGACCGCCTCGCTGCAGATCAATGTCGACGCCGGCCCGCGCGAGGGCTGGGCCGACCGCGTCCGGCTTGCCCACGCGCTCGGCCCCACCATGACCGCGGTGTCGGCGAGTTCGCCGATGCTGGGCGGCGAATTCACCGGATGGCAGAGCACGCGGCAGCGCATCTGGGGCCAGCTGGACACCGCCCGCTGCGGGCCCGTTCTCGGTGCCAGCGGTGACGATCCGGCCAACGACTGGGCGCGCTACGCCCTCAAGGCGCCGGTGATGCTCGTGCACACGCCGGAGGCTGAGCCGGTCACCGAATGGGTGCCGTTCGCCGACTGGGCGGACGGGCGCACGCTGCTCGGTGGGCGCCGGCCGACCGAGGCCGACCTCGACTACCACCTGACGACGCTGTTCCCGCCGGTCCGGCCGCGGCGCTGGCTGGAGATCCGCTACCTAGACGCCGTGTCCGACGACCTGTGGCCGGCTGTCGTGTTCACCCTGGTGACGCTGCTGGATGACGCCGGGCTGTCGCAGATCGCTTGGGAGGCAACGGAATCGGTTGCCACCGCATGGGATCAGGCGGCGCGGGTGGGCCTGGCCGACCCGCGGCTGCAGGCGGCCGCGGTGCGATGTGTGGAAGCGGCCGCCGAGGCCGCGCCGGCCGATGTGGCGGACTCGATGGACCGGCTGCTGCGGCAGGTACGGCAAGGGCGCAGCGCGGCCGATGACTTCGCGGACCGGGTCGTCGCACACGGAATCGATTCGGCCATCACCGGGTTGGCATGTGATGACCGGCTGAAAGGTGGGGTGTGAGTACGCGCGAGCTGTTGGCCCGAGGGCTGACCAGGGCCCGGGACCGGACTCTGGCGCTCGTCGAGTTCGACGACGCCGAACTGCTGCGTCAGTACGACCCGCTGATGAGTCCGTTGGTGTGGGACCTCGCGCACATCGGTCAGCAGGAAGAACTGTGGCTGCTGCGCGGCGGCGACCTGAACCGTCCCGGCCTGCTACCGCCCGACGTGGACGGTCTGTACGACGCGTTCGTGCATTCGCGCGCCAGCCGGGTGTCGTTGCCGCTGTTGCCGCCGACCGACGCGCGCGCCTTCTGCCGCACCGTCCGGTCCAAAGCCCTTGACGCCCTTGACCGGGCGCCGGACGAGGCCGCTGCCCAGTTCCCGTTCGCCCTGGTGATCAGCCACGAGAACCAGCACGACGAGACCATGCTGCAGGCCCTGAACCTGCGCAGCGGCCCGCCACTGTTGGGGTCGGGTGCCGTCCTGCCGCAGGGGCGGGACGGGGTCGCCGGCACCTCGGTGCTGGTGCCCGGCGGTCCGTTCGTACTCGGTGTCGACGCGGCCGACGAACCTTTCGCGCTCGACAACGAAGGCCCGGCGCACGTCGTCGACGTGCCGTCGTTCCGGATCGGTCGGGTGCCCGTCACCAACGCCGAATGGCGCGAGTTCATCGCCGACGGTGGCTATCGGCAGAGCCGCTGGTGGTCGGCGGCCGGCTGGGCGCATCGGCAGCAGGCGGGTCTGGTGGCGCCGCAGTTCTGGAACGCCGACGGCACCACGCGGGTCCGGTTCGGGCATGTCGAGGAGCTGCCGCCCGACGAGCCCGTGCAGCACGTCAGCTTCTACGAAGCCGAGGCCTACGCCGCCTGGGCCGGGGCCCGGCTACCCACCGAGGTGGAGTGGGAGAAGGCCTGCGCGTGGGATCCCGCGACCGGACAACGTCGCCGATTCCCTTGGGGCGCCGCCGAACCCGATGCGCACCTCGCCAATCTCGGCGGCGACGCGCTGCGTCCCGCGCCCGCGGGGGCCTACCCGGAGGGTGCTTCGGCCTACGGTGTCGAGCAGCTGCTCGGCGATGTCTGGGAGTGGACCACGTCACCGCTGCGCCCGTGGCCGGGTTTCACGCCGATGATCTACGACCGCTATTCGCAGCCGTTCTTCGAGGGCACCGGCAGCGGTGACTACCGCGTGCTGCGCGGCGGTTCCTGGGCCGTGGCCGGCGACATCCTGCGGCCCAGCTTCCGCAACTGGGACCACCCGATCCGTCGTCAGATCTTCTCCGGCGTGCGGCTGGCCTGGTCGGTTGACGAGGTGCGCGGCTGATGTGTCGTCATCTGGGCTGGCTCGGCAACCCCGTCTCGGTATCGTCACTGATCCTGGAACCGGCGAACGGGCTTCTGGTGCAGTCCTATTCACCCCGACGGCAGAAGCACGGGTTGCTCAATGCCGACGGCTGGGGTGTCGGCTTCTTCGACGGCGCGACACCGCGGCGCTGGCGCAGCGCCGCGCCGTTGTGGGGCGATGCGTCGCTGGCATCGGTGGCGCCGGCGCTGCGCAGTGCGTGTGTGGTGGCCGCCGTCCGCTCGGCCACCGTCGGAATGCCCATCGAGCCGTCGGCGTCGGCGCCGTTCACCGACGGCGAGTGGCTGTTGTCGCACAACGGCATCGTCGACCGAGCGGTGCTGCCGGTGTCGCGAACCGCGGAATCGACGGTCGACAGCGCGATCCTGGCCGCGCACATCTTCGCCGAGGGACTGGACAGCCTGGGCGACACCGTGCGCCGGGTCGGGGAGTCCGATCCGGCGGCGCGGCTGAACATCCTGGCGGCCAATGGTTCCCGGATGCTGGCCACCGTGTGGGGCGACACGTTGTCGATACTGCGCCGGCCCGACGGGGTCGTGCTGGCCAGCGAGCCCTACGACGACCACCCCGACTGGCAGGACATCCCAGACCGTCACCTCGTCGAGGTGACGGCCGCCGGCGTAGCGATGACGCCGTTGACCTGAAGAAGAGGACCCACGATGACACCGAGCAAGACGGCACCGCTGCTGACCAACCATCTCGCCGCCGACTGGGCGCCCCGTGCGTTGCGGCGTGATGTCCGGGACGGCCTGTCGCAGTCGCCGAAATCGTTGCCGCCCAAGTGGTTCTACGATGCCGTCGGCAGTGACCTGTTCGATCAGATCACCCGCCTGCCCGAGTACTACCCGACACGCACCGAGGCGCACATCCTGCATGAGGCGGCGGCCGCCATTGTGGCGGCCTCCGGCGCGGACACCCTCGTCGAGCTCGGCAGCGGCACGTCGGAGAAGACGCGCATCCTGCTCGACGCGTTCCGGGACGCCGCGGCGCTGCGCCGGTTCGTGGCGTTCGACGTCGACGAGAACGTACTCAGCGCCGCGCTCACGCAGCTGTCCGACGAGTACGAGGGTGTCGAGATCAGCGGCGTGCGAGGTGATTTCGAGCAGCATCTGGGCGAACTGCCGGTGGTGGGCCGTCGGCTCATCGTGTTCCTCGGGTCGACGATCGGCAACCTGACGGCCGGCCCGCGGGCGGAGTTCCTCGAGAGCCTGGCCGCGGCGATGCGGCCGGGTGACACGCTGCTGCTCGGCACCGACCTGGTGAAGGACACCGCCCGGTTGGTGGCCGCCTACGACGACAGCGCCGGGGTCACCGCGCGGTTCAACCGCAACGTCCTGGCGGTGGTGAACCGGGAGCTGGATGCGGATTTCGATCTCGACCGCTTCGAACATGTGGCACGATGGAACACCGAGCACGAGCGTATCGAGATGTGGCTGAGGTCTGTTGCCGCGCAACAGGTTCAGATACGCGAGCTGGATCTGTCGGTGGAGTTCGAGGCGGGTGAGGAGATGTTGACCGAGGTGTCGTGCAAGTTCCGCCCCGAGGGCGTCGCGGCCGAGTTGGCGGCCGCCGGACTCCGGCAGACCGACTGGTGGACCGACCCCGCCGGGGATTTCGGGCTGTCGCTGGCGGTCAAGCCGGACCTGCGGACGTGACCGGGGCCGATTCCGCCGTCGCGCGCCTGTGGCGCGCAGCCCGGCCCACACCGGCGGGCCTGCATCTCGACAACGCCGCTTGCTCGCGGCAGAGCTTCGCCGTCATCGACGCCGCGGCCCAGCATGCCCGGCTGGAAGCTCAGGTCGGCGGCTATGTCGCCGCAGAATCCGCGGAACCCGTGTTGGAGGGCGGACGGGCGGCCGTGGCCGCGCTGACGGGGATGGCCGCCGGCGACGTGGTGTTCACCACGGGTTCCAACAACGCGCTCAACCTCCTGCTCAGCAGTTGGGACGGCGACAAGACCATCGCCTGCCTGCCAGGCGAATACGGCCCCAATCTGGTGGTGATGGAAGCCAACGGATTCACCGTCCGGGAGCTGCCGGTCGACGGCCAGGGGCGGCTCGACGTCGAAGTGGCGGTCGCGCTGATGCAGGGTGACCCGCCCGCGCTGGCCCATCTGACGGCACTCGGCAGTCACCGCGGGGTGGCCCAGCCGCTGTCGGAGTTCGTCGCGGCGTGCCATGCGATCGGGGTGCCGGTGGCGGTGGACGCCGCACAGGCGCTGGGCCATCTGGACTGCGCGGTGGCTCCCGACGTCATCTACGCGTCGTCGCGCAAATGGCTGGCCGGGCCGCGCGGCGTCGGCGTGCTGGCGATCAGTTCATCTGTGTCGCACCGGCTTCGGCCGCGCATCCCGCTGCCGGAATGGGGGACACCGCTACCGGTGCTGAAACGGCTCGACCTCGGTGAGGCCAATGTGGCTGCCCGCGTGGCCTTTTCGAAGGCCCTCGAAGAGCATCTGGTGGCCGGGCCCGAGCTGGTCCGGGCCCGACTGGCCGAGGTGGGCCGTCTGACCCGCACCGCGCTGGCCGGACTGCCCGGGTGGCGCGTGGTCGAGGACGTCGGCGAGCCGACGGCCATCACCACGCTGGAGCCGACGCGCGGCGCCGACCCGAACTCGGTGCGCACCAAGCTGATTACCGAGCACCATGTCGTCACGACCGTGGCCGGTATCGAGCGGGCGCCCTTCGAGATGAAGATCCCGGTGCTGCGGGTCTCGCCGCATGTCGACGTCACCGGCGACGAACTGGAGTCCTTCGCCGGTGCGCTGACTGCCGCGTCGACCTGACCGTCAGGCCTTGTGTGCCGTGAGCAGGAACGCCGGCATCTTCAGCCGGCCCTTCTCGTCGAGCGCGTGCGGCGGCATCTCGAGCGGCGGCTGCCCCGGCACCGATGGCGGCGCGACCATACCGGCGTGGATGAAGGCCGGCCGGATTTCGTCGATGGCCCAGTACTTGCCGACGGCTTCACGCAGCTCGTCCTCGGTGACCTCGTTGGGCTTCATCTCGGCCTCGGCCGGGAACGCGCCCTTGGCGAACACCAGGATGAAGTACTTGGCGCCCGGCGCGGCAGCGCGGAACACCGCCTGCTGGTAGGCGTCGCGGGCCTCGACCGGAATCGAGTGGAACAACGTCGAGTCCATGATGGTGTCGAATCGTCCGTCGAATCCGGTGAACGAGGTGATGTCGTCTTCGACGAATGTCGCGTTGGTCAGATTCCGTTCCGCGGCAGCCTGTTTCGCGGCGGCAACCGCGGTGGGGGAGAGTTCGATGCCCACGACGTTGTGGCCCGCGGCGGCCAGCGCGAGGGCCAGCTCTGCGTGGCCACAGCCCGCGTCGAGGACGTCACCGGTGACCTGACCGGCGTCGATCAGCGCGGCCAGTTCAGGCTGCGGCTCGCCGATGTTCCACGGCGGCGGACCGTCGAAACCGCCCTCCTGCCGGTAGACGCTGTCCCAATCCATCACTTCGTTCGACGAGTCGGTCATGCGTCCAACCTACGCGGGCGGCCGCCGGGTGGCGATGGCAATTTGCGGCGAGTACAGGCCGCTGCGCAGTTCGATGTCGACGCCCGCTGCGTCGGCCAATGCCCGCAGTGCGGACGGACTGTAGGCCCGCAGCGAGCTGATGACGCCGTCGTGCACGAACGGCACGAACGGGGCCAGCGGCAGCATGGCCGCCAGCCGCATCAGGTGCAATGGCGACGGTGGCCGGGGCAGGTCGATGATGAGCAGCTTGTCCGCCACCCGGGTGCCCTCGGCGAGCACCTGGACAGCGGCAGACGGCGGAAGATGGTGGAACGACAACGCGAAAACGGCCAGGGCATAAGCACTGTCGGCCGCGTCGATGGCCGTCGCGTCCATGCCGCGCACCGTCACCCGCGGATCGGAACCCAGGTCACCGGCGGTGATGGCCGCGACCGAGTCCGGCTCGAGGTCGGTGACCGTGAGGGTTGCCGTGGGGTGCATCTCCAGCACCTTCTTCGACAGACCCCCATGGCCGGCCCCCAGCTCGAGGATGCGCGGATCGGGAACCTCGGCGACTTCGTCCATGACGATGTAGGCGAAGCGTTCGTGGAGACCGAACCAGTTGCCGGTGAGCTCCAGCGCGCGCACCACGCTGCGCTTGATCGCGGGGTCGATGTCGTCGCGGTCGAGGTATTCGGGCTGATCGGTCTGCAGCGCGCGATCGAGGCATGACGCCTGCGGGCCGCCGCGCGGCATGCGATCGATGTCGGCGCTCATCCGAGGGCCTCGGTCAACGTGGCGGGTACCTCGATGTCGGCCACCGCGAGGTTCTCCTCGAGATGCGCGACCGACGACGTGCCGGGGATGAGCAGCATGTTGGGTGCCGCGGCCAGGGTCCAGGCCAACGCGACCTGCGCGGGCGTCCGGCCGAGTTCGCTTGCCGTCTTGCGGATTTCGGGGTGGCCGAGCACCGGGTTCTCCGGATTGAACGCCGATCCCAGCGGGAAGAACGGGACGAACGCGATGCCGCGTGCGGTGCAGGCGTCCAGCACCGGCTGCGAGGATCGATCGAGGAGGTTGTAGGCGTTCTGCACGCACGCGATGTCGGTGCGCTGCAGCGCGATCTCGAGATGCTCGAGGGAGATGCTGCTGAGGCCGATGCCGTCGATCAGGCCCTCGTCGCGGGCGGCGATCATGGCCGTGAGCTGGCGGTCGAACAGGTCCCGGTCGACATCGCCGGGCGCACTCGGATCGCCGTCGGCGCCCATCACCCGCAGGTTCACCGCCGCGAGCCTGTCGGTGCCGAGGGTTTCCAGGTTCTGCTCGATCGCGGCCCGCAGTTCATCGGGCTGCTGTGCCGGCAGCCAGCCGCCGGTCTCGTCGCGGCGGGCACCGACCTTGCTGACCAGCGCGAGGCCCTGCGGATAGGGATGCAGGGCCTCGCGGATCAGCTGGTTGGCCACGTCCGGGCCGTAGAACTGCGCGGTGTCGATGTGGTTGACGCCGAGTTCCACCGCGCGTCGCAACACGGCGAGCGCCTGGTCGTGGTCACGCGGTGGGCCGAAAACGCCGGGCCCGGGCAGCTGCATGGCCCCGAATCCGATCCGGTGGACCTGGTACCGACCGAGCGCGTACGTCGTCATGCAGCCAGGCTAACGCTAGTCGGACTCGCCGAGAATCTGGTAGATCTCGCGGCGGGCGTTGTTCACGATGTCCAGGATGCGTTGCTGCTGTTCGGCATTCGCCGAGTGCACCGATTGTGCGACGGCGCCGAACAACTGCCCGAGCGCGTTGCGCAGGTTCAAGGCGGCCGGGTCGGCGCCTTCGGCGATCTCTTCCCACGGGGCGGTCTCGATGGCGTCGGCGGCGGTGCGGCCGTCCTCGGTCAGCTCGAAAGTCTTTTTGCTGCCATGACTTTCGGCGGGCTTGATCAGACCCTCGTCCTCCAGCAGTTGCAGGGTCGGGTAGATCGAGCCCGGGCTGGGCTTCCACAGACCGTCGCTGCGCGCGGCGATCTCCTGCGTCATCTCGTAGCCGTGCATCGGCCGCTCGGTGAGCAGCTTGAGGATCGCGGCCCGGACATCGCCGCGCCGGCTGCGACCACTGGCACGTCCGCGGCCACCGTGACGGCGCCCGCGGGGGCCGCCCGGTCCGAACGGGCCGGCGCCGAAGCCGGGGCCGAAGCCAGGTCCGAAACCGAAACCAGGGCCAAAGCCCGGCCCGAAGCCGAAGCCGCCTTCGCCGCGGTGATCCCGCACGTGGTCGCGGAACTGTTCGCGCATCTCGCGACGGGCAGCGCGGCGTTCGTCATGCCGAGCGCGCCGGTCGGCGGGGCCGATGAACGGTGCGCGGTCGCCGGGGGTGAAGCCGAAGCCACCTCCGTGGGAGGGGCGATTGAAGGGGCCGCCGTCGAACGGGCGGCCGGGTGGGGTGAATGGGGTTTCCATAGATGTGTTCTCTCTTTCGGCGGGAGGCGCTCGATGCGCCTCCGATGCATTAACGATATATCGGAAACTATCGGTGCGCAACAGTCTGCTGAGAGTTGGCTGCGTCACGCGCCGACCGGAGCCTCCGCGTTTAGGGTGTGGCGATGGCGGGCGACTTCGGATTTCATGCCCTCGCGTTGGTGGCCGTCATCGGCCTCGTGGGGCCCTTGCTGGCGGCGGTGCCGAAGCTTCGGGTGCCCTTGATCGTCGGCGAACTCGCTGCCGGAATCGTCGTGGGGCGCACCGGTTTCGGCATCGTCGACGCGGACAACCCGACGTTCGTGCTGCTGGCGGACATCGGCTTTGCACTGGTGATGTTCATCGTCGGGACCCATGTGCCGGTGCGCGACAGATCATTACGGGGCGACCTGCCCAGAGCGCTCTTGCGGGCGGTCGTGGTGGGCGCGTTCGCCGCGGTGTTGGGCGTGGTCGTCGCGCAACTGTTCGGCACGGGCCACGCCCCGTTGTACGCAGTCCTCATGGCGTCGTCCTCGGCGGCGCTCGCGCTGCCGGTCATCCAGTCGCTGGGGTTGACGGGACCGCCGGTGCTGTCGGTCACCGCCCAGATCGCGATTGCCGACGCCGCGTCGATCGTGCTGTTGCCGTTGGTCATCAATCCGGCGGGCGCCCCGCGTGCGGCGGTCGGAGTCCTGGCGATCGCCGCGTGCACGGTCCTCCTCTACTTCTTTCTGCGGTATGAGGCCAAGCGCGGGTGGCTCAAGCGGATGCACAAGTACTCGCACAGTCGGCACCTGGCGCTCGAGCTGCGGATCAGCCTGATCGTGCTGTTCGGGTTGGCGGCGCTGGCGAAGTCGACGCACGTGTCGATCATGCTCGCGGGTTTCGCGCTGGGCCTTTGCCTTTCGGCGATCGGCGAGCCACGTCGACTGGCGCGCCAGCTGTTCGGCATCACCGAGGGGTTCTTCGCGCCGTTGTTCTTCGTCTGGCTCGGCGCCTCGTTGCAGGTACGGGAACTGGGTGAGCATCCGGTCTTGATCGGGTTGGGTGTGGCACTGGGCGTGGGAGCGGTGCTCGCGCACCTCAGCGGCCGGCTCCTCGGCCAGCCGCTGTCGCTCGGGGTGCTGGCGGCTGCGCAATTGGGCGTGCCGGTGGCCGCCGCCACGCTGGGGACGCAACAGCAGCTGCTGAGTCCGGGTGAGCCGTCGGCGCTGATTCTCGGCGCGCTGCTGACCGTCGTAGCGACGTCCGTGGCCGGCGGGATCGCCCGGCGTCGGCAAACTGCGACGGCGTGAATTCCGCAGCCGCTTCCGGCTCGACGCACCGTCTCACCATGTGGACGCGCGGCCGGTGGAGTGCGCTCCGCGTGCGCCGTCCGCGGCTACGACTGACGCGCGCGCAAGTTATGCGTAGCGTAATTTGCTGAAACTGCAATTTTTCGACGCTTTCCATTTGCAGTGTGTTTTGTAAGCCACTCAATCCGTGGTGTGACGTGGGTCTCGTCATGCGATGAACAGCCCGAGTCGCGATTTGGGCGGTTCACCCCGACCAATTTGCTGTTTCGGTAGCGCAGCTAACTTGCTCGTCAGGGCAGCAATCTAACGGAATTGACAATTTCCTGACGGGTCGATTTTGGTTAGCTGGGAAATGTGTAGGTTCGTTAAAAATGCCTATCTACTAGGGGTAAATTTCTGCGCCACACGGGTGTCGCGATAACTGGGAGGACTCAAATGCAGCTCACAATGAAGCCGTATGTCACTGCGGGCATTGCCCTCGCAGGAGCGAGCGTGATTGCTGTGGCGCCGGTGGTGCCGCAGACCGAAACTCACTTGCCTGCGGTTTCGCACGTGCAGGTTTCCGATGTGCATCTGACGGCATTGGTCAACCCGATCGTGGCGCTGGGCAACATCTACAACGCGCTCGCCGAGACCGTCGGGCAAACCAGCTACATGGTGGAGACCAGCGTGAACCCGCTGGTGCGCCAGGTGGTGCTCGATGCGAACTACGGCGTGCAGCAGGGCATGCAGTTGATCGGCAACATCACCGGCGCGACGTTCACCCTCGGTGGCGCGTTGCCGGGAACCCTCGCCAACGTGCTGGGGAACCTCGGCACGCTCAACGTCAACGGCGCCATCGACTCGCTGGTGGGCGGGCTGCTTCCCGGCGGTCTGCAGTTGATCACGGGCATCAACGGGCCGGTGCAGAACATCCTGCAGCAACCGTTGGCCGTGGCGGAGGCCATGGTGCCCGCGGTGCTGGATTCGGTCACCGCTCTGGTCGCCGGCCTGGCCATCTCGACCGTCGGCATCGGCTGCGGCTCGTGCCTCGGAACCACGCCGGTGGTGCAGCAGGTGGTCAAGAGCGTGACGGGCATTCTGCAGTCGGTGCTGACCCTCAATCCGGGCACCATCTACAACGGCGTGCTCAACAATGTGGTGAGCCTCGTGCAGAACATTCAGAAGAATGTCACCGATTTTGAGACCGGCACCGTCCCGTACATCGTCAACCGGATCATCACGGCGCTGAACGTCAACCCGAACGCACCGGGCGGCGTCACCGTCCCCGTTGCCGCAACGACAACTGCCGCCCTGGCGGCGGCGCCGGCAGCCGAGACCTCGAAGACGGCCACGGAGTCCTCCGCCGCGGGAGCGGCTGACACGGCGACGACGACGAAGAAGGCGGCGGCGGCAACTTCGACCGAGACCGCCCCGGCGACCGACGCGGCGAAGGACGCCGACGTCAAGGCCGCGGATACCAAGGCTGCCGATACCAAGGCCGCTGACACCAAGGCCGCTGACACCAAGGCCGCCGACGCGAAGGACGCCGACGCCAAGGGTGCGACCAAGGATGCCGACACCAAGGCGACGGACACCAAGGGTGCCACCACGGATGCCGACACCGTGACGACGCCCAAGGACACCGCGCCCAAGACCAAGAAGGCGCAGAACCCCGTGTCCAAGGTCGCGAAGTCGATCGCAGGCGCCATCAAGGGTGCCACCAAGGCACCGAAGGCCCCGAAGGCGCCCAAGGCGTCCAAGGGCGATTCCGGTAGCAAGTAACTCACTACGCGACTGTGGCCCCACCGCCGAAAGGCGATGGGGCCACAGTGCATTCAGCGTCTACTGCCGGCCGCGGAAGGCGGCGGCCACGATTGCCGCGGCGATCAGAACCAGCGTCGCGGCTGTCGCCGCAGTGGCGCCGATCCCCGAATCGAAGGCGACGCGCGCCGACTCCATCAGGTGGTTGCCGAGCTCGGTCGGCAGGGTCCGAGCCACCGAGATGGCGCCGCCGATGCTCTCGCCGGCGTCGGCCGACTGGGCGGGCGACAGGGCGCCCGGCAGTTCGACGTTCGCGCGGTAGAACGCGGTGAACATGGTGCCCAGTCCGGCAGTGCCGATCACCGCGCCCAGCTCGTAGGCGGTCTCTGACACCGCGGACGCCGCGCCGGCCTTCTCCGACGGCACCGACGCCACGATGGTGTCGTTCGAGATCGTCTGCGACACACCGACACCCAGCTCCAGCACGGTGAACGACGCGATGACGCCGACCATCGTCAGGTCGTGACGGAACAGCACGATGAGCAGGAAGCCGGCGGCCACCAGCAGCAGACCGGTGACCATCAGCGTCTGCGGCGCGAACCGCTTGGTCAGCCGCACCACGGCGATGCCCGCGATGGTCGAGGCCGCCGCTCCCGGCAACATGACCAGCGCGGCGGTCAGCGGGGCCAGTCCGAGTACCAGCTGCAGGTGCTGCGACACGAAGAACAGGAACCCGATGAGGCCCACCATCGACAGGAAGTTGGCCAGGATCGACGCCGTGAACGGGCCGTTCCGGAACAACCGCATGTCGAGAATCGGTGTGGCACTGCTGTTCTGCCGACGCACGAACCAGACGCCCGCAGCGACGCCCAGGGCGACGGCCGCCAGCGTCACCGCCGAGATGCCGTCGTGTGCGGAGGTCTTGATCGCCCACACGATCGGCAGCATGGCCACCAGTGACAGCAGCACGCTCAGCGCGTCGACCGGGCCCGGGTTCGGGTCCCGCGATTCCGGCACCAGCTTGGGCGCCAACACGAGCAGCGGCAGCAGGATCGGCACGGCGATCATGAAGACCGCGCCCCAGTGGAAGTGCTGCAGCAGCAGGCCGCCGACGATCGGGCCGAGGGCCGAGCCGGCCGCGAAGCACGACGCCCAGATGGCGATCGCGAGGCGGCGCGATGTGGCCTCGGTGAAGATGTTGCGGATCAGCGACAGCGTCGACGGCATCAGCATGGCGCCGAACACGGCGAGTGCGGCACGCGCGGCGACCAGGAAGCCGGCGCTGGGCGCGAACGCCGCGGCAGCCGAGATGACGGCGAACCCGACGGCGCCGATGAGCAACAGCCGGCGCCGGCCGAACCGGTCACCGAGGCTGCCCATGGTCACCAAAAGCGTTGCCAGCACGAGCGAATAGATGTCGACGAGCCACAACTGGGTGGCGGCCGACGGGCGGAAGTCCTCGGCGATGCGGGGCAGCGCGAAGGCCAGCACCGTGTTGTCGATGGAGACGAGCAGCACGGGCAGCATCAGCACTGCCAGCGCCCACCAATGACGTTGTGGGGTCCGGTTCGTCACCTCTTTGGTGACGAGACTGGTGGACATGAGAGCTCCTTAACTGTTCATGCGGCGGCTGTCCAAGCCGAAGTCAGCATGAAATACGTTGCGGTGAAACAAATTCAGGTGGATCAGGACTGATCCGGGGTGATGGTGCCGGCCGTCAGGCTGGCCATGATGGCGTCGACGATCTCGACCCGCGGCGCGATGTTCCGGCGCAGTGCCTCATATCCGGCGTCGAGCAGGGCCCAGAAAACCAGGCGCGGCCACTCCGGTGGGCTGGTCTGCGGTCGTGCCGAAACCCGCGCCAGCACTTCGGCTATCGCCTCGTCGCCGGTATCGAGGATCGCGGACAACTCCGGATCGGCCACGATGGTCGGCTCGTTGTAGACGAAGGGCACGATGGGTCCGAGGTCCAGCTGGGATTCGACCACCCGGCGCAGCGCGGCGAGTGGGGGACCACAGGCCGGCTCGGCCTTGTCGATGGCGGTGTTGCACATCTCGTGCACGTACAGCGCGACGGCGCGGATCAGCTCGGAGCGCTCGGGGAAGTACCGGTGCAGAGTGCTGCGGCCGACGTTCGCGGCGGTGGCGATGTCGGTCAAGGACGCCGCGGGGTTGGTCGCCAGGACGGCGGTGGCGGCATCGAGAATCGCCTTCCGGGTGCGCGACCGCACGCCAGTGTCGAACGATTTCAACTCAGCCATGCGTCAAAAATAGCACGATTGGCCGAAAATGGGACATTGATGTCCCAATGTGGGGCTGGTGAGAGTGATCACGTCGCAGGTGGGGGCTCACCGACCCCAGAAACGAAGAAGGCCCCGACCAGATTTCCCTGGTCAGGGCCTTGCTCACTTGTCGGGGTGGCGGGATTCGAACCCACGACCTCTTCGTCCCGAACGAAGCGCGCTACCAAGCTGCGCCACACCCCGCGTGAAGCTTCGACAGCCTATCGCACGGGTGCCCTCAGAAGCCAAACGGCCCTCGCCAGGTGAGATAGCCGCTGGTGGGCGGGGTCAGCGGCGAAGATCACGTCCATTCGAGGGATGGATTTTTGCGCAACGTGCGTTAAAACGGGTAACTCTGATGAACGGCAACCGAACGCCAGAAAGCGAGGAACGAACATGACCGGCTTGGGAGCTTTGCTCTACTGCGGATTCTTCGGTCTCGCGGCGCTGTGGCTGTTCGCGACTTCTGACTACCGGGCGGCCTGGCTGGGCCGTCAGGATCACGCCCAGCGGCCGGAGCGCTCGAACTCCGTCAGTGCCGCCACGGCGTCGGCGGACTCGAGCCCGCGACTGTTGACCCACGCGTCGTCGAAGTAGGTGTCGGCGTAGCGGTCGCCGCTGTCGGCCAGGAGCGTCACCACCGAACCGCTACGGCCCTGCGCCACCATCTCGGCCAGGAGTCCGAACGCGCCCCAGATGTTCGTCCCCGTTGACGGACCCACCCGTCGTCCCAGCACCTTGCTCACGTGCCGCGCGGCGGCCACCGACGCCGCGTCCGGCACGCACACCATGGCGTCCACGACGCCCGGCAGGAACGACGGCTCCACCCGCGGCCGGCCGATGCCCTCGATACGCGACGACGCCCCGGTGAACACTTCTCGGTCGCCCGTGGCCCACGACGGATAGAACGCCGAGTTCTCCGGGTCCACCACGCACAGCCGCGTGGCATGGCGCCGGTAGCGCAGGAACCGCCCGATCGTGGCGCTCGTACCGCCGGTGCCCGCCCCGACCACGATCCACTCCGGGATCGGGTGGGCCTCTTCACGCAGCTGCGAGAAGATCGACTCCGCGATGTTGTTGTTGCCCCGCCAGTCGGTGGCGCGCTCGGCGTTGGTGAACTGGTCGAGGTAGTGGCCGCCCGTCTCGCGCGCCAGACGCTCCGCCTCGTCGTACACCTGTGACGACTGTTCGACGAAATGGCAACGGCCACCCTGGTTTTCGATCAGCTCGATCTTGGCCGCGCTCGTCGACGACGGCATCACCGCGATGAACTCCAGCCCCAGCAGCGCCGCGAAATACGCCTCGGACACCGCGGTGGATCCGGACGACGCCTCGATGACCGTCGTGCGCGGGCCGATCCAGCCGTTGCACAACCCGTACAGGAACAGCGACCGGGCCAGCCGGTGCTTGAGGCTGCCGGTGATGTGCGTGCTCTCGTCCTTGAGATACAGCTGGACGTCGACGCTCGCGCTCCACGCGGCGGGCAGCGGATAACGCAGGAGATGGGTGTCGGCGCTGCGCCGGGCGTCGGCCTCGATGAGGCGGACGGCGTTGTCGACCCAGCCGCGGTCGACGCCGCGCGCCGCCACCGGCGCGGTCACCGCGCCGAGACGGCCGGCTGCGTCATGTCGGCGCCGATACCGGCGTGCCCGCCGCCTGTCGGGGCGGCCACCAGGGTCAGCAGCGTCACCTCGGGCCGGCAGCAGAAGCGCACCGGCGTGTACGGCGAGGTGCCCATGCCGGCCGACACGTGCAGCTGCGTGTGGGCGCCCCAGCGGGACGGGCCCTTTACCCGGGAGGTGTCGATGTCGCAGTTGGTCACGAGCGCGCCGTAGAACGGCACGCACAGCTGCCCGCCGTGCGTGTGGCCGGCCAGCACCAGCTGGTAGCCGTCCTCGGCGAAGCGGTCCAGCACGCGGGTGTACGGCGCATGGGTGACGCCCAGCGACAGGTTGGCGGCCGGGTTGGGCCGGCCGGCGATGGTGTCGTAGCGGTCGCGGTTCAGGTGCGGATCGTCGACGCCGGCGACGGCGATGAGCTGCCCGTTGACCTCGATCTCACGGCGGGTGTGCGTCATGTCCAGCCAGCCGCGCTCGGTGAACGCCGCGCGCAGGTCCTGCCACGGCAGCGGCCGTCCGGTGATCCGCTTGTGCTTGCTGAACAGGTAGTTGGCGGGGTTCTTCGGCTTCGGCGCGAAGTAGTCGTTGCTGCCGAACACGAACACCCCGGGCACCGCCAGCAGATCGCCCATCGCCTGCACCACGGCCGGCACCGACTTCGGGTGCGAGAGGTTGTCACCGGTGTTGACCACCAGATCGGGCTCCCAGCGGGCCAGCTCGCGCAGCCACGCCTGCTTGCGGCGCTGCGCCGGCATCATGTGCAGATCACTCAGATGCAGCACCCGCAGCGGCGACGATCCGGGCGTCAGCACCGGCATGGTGACCTCGCGGACCACGAACGCGTTGCGCTCGATGAGCGAGGCGTAGGCGAGGCCCGCGGCCAGGGTTCCGGCGACGGTGACGGCTGCGTTGCGGGCGATGGCAGACATGCAGGCAGCCTACTTGCTCAGCGCGGTGATTGGCCCGTTGTCGCTGGTCATCGTTAGAAAGCCCACAGGGTTGGCTTAGGTCGTTCTGAGGTTTCGGCCGGGCCTATGGGGGCGGGGGACCGAGGACCGGCACGGTGATGGGCGGCAGGCCCGGAATCTCCACGACCGTCGACCCGATCTGCACCGGTGGCAGGCCGTCGATGCCCGGAATCCCCACTGGCGGTGGCGGCGGAGGCGGCGGCGCGATGCCGTTGCTGACCTGGATCGTGATGATCGAGCCGGGGATGGTCTGACCCGACGGCGAGGTGCCGACGACCTGACCCGATGGCGCGGTGCTGTTGACCCACGACGGCTGCGCGGACAACTGGAAGCCGGCTTCCTTGATGCGGTTCTGCGCCAGGTCGAGGTCCATGCCCGCGACGCTCGGCACCTTGGAGCCCGGCCCACCGTCGACGTAGCGCGGGTCGGTCGGCGGCATCACCACGTTGGGCGGCGTGAACTGCTTCATCGCGGTGAACCACGTGCGGGCCGGCTCGTGGCCGCCGTAGAGGTCACCGCGGCCGCACTGGCGCAGCGGGTAGGAACACAGGTCCGACGGCGTGGTGGAGTCGTCGTAGATGTAGTTGGCGGCGGCGTAGGCACTGGTGAAGCCGAGGAACGCCGACGACCGGTGGGCCTCGGTGGTGCCCGTCTTTCCGGACATCGGGAACGTCCAGCCGACCGACTGCGCGGCGCCCGCGCCGGTACCGCTGACGGCGTCCTTGTTCATCGCGTTGGCCAGCGTGTTGGCAAGGCCCTCGGGCACCGCCTGCTCACAGGTCTGGGTGGTCACCGAGACCTCGTTGCCGTGCCGGTCGAACACCTTGTCCACCGGGTTGGGCGGGCACCAGGTGCCGCCCGACGCCAGCGTGGCCGCGACGTTCGACAGTTCGAGGGCGTTGACCTCGAACGGCCCAAGGGTGAACGAGCCGATGTTCTGCCGCTTGATGAAGTCGGCCAGGCTCTCGTTGCTGTTCGGGTCGTACGGGCGGGCGGTGCCCGGCGCCGCGTAGGACCGCAGCCCCAGCTTGACCGCCATGTCGACGGTCCGCGGGACACCGATCTGCGAGATCAGCTTGGCGAAGCCGGTGTTGGGCGACGACGCCAGCGCGTCGGTGATGTTCATGCTGCCCCGGTAGCGGCCGTCGTTCTCGACGCACCACTTGTCCTTGGGGCAGCCCTTGGCGCCACCGCTGCCGAGGCCCTTGGCCTCGAACCGGCCGGGCACGTCGAGCTGCGCGTTGATGCCCATGCCCATGTCCATGGCGGCCGCCGTGGTGAACAACTTGAAGATGGAGCCGGCGCCGTCACCCACCAACGAAAATGGTTGTGGCTGCATGGTTTCCCCGGCCGCGGTGTTCAGGCCGTAGGTCCGGTTGCTCGCCATCGCCACCACCTGGTGGTTGTCCTTGCCGGGACGGATGACGCTCATGACGCTGGCGATGCCGTCGATGGACGGGGACGCGATGCCGTCGATCGACGACTTGACCGAGTTCTGGATGTCCGGGTCGATGGTCGTGCGGATCAAGTAGCCGCCCTTGGCCACCTGGTCCTTGCTGATGCCGGCCTTCGACAGGTAGTCGAGCACGTAGTCGCAGAAGAAGGCGCGGTCACCGGCGGCGATGCAGCCGCGGGGCAGCTGGTTGGGCTGCGGCAGGATGCCGAGCGGCTCGGCCTTGGCGGCGCGCAGGGCCTCGGCTTCCTGGGGCACGTTCTGGATCATGGTGTCCAGCACCAGGTTTCGACGTGCCAGGGCGCCGTCGGGGTTGACGTACGGATCCAGTCCGCTGGTCGACTGCACCATGCCGGCGAGCAGCGCCGCCTGCTGCCAGTTCAGCTGGTTGGCGTTGATGCCGAAGTACGTCTGCGCGGCGTCCTGGATGCCGAACGCGCCGTTACCGAAGGACACCAGGTTCAGGTAGCGCGTCAGGATCTCGGACTTCGTGAACGTCTTGTCCAGGGTCAGCGCCATGCGGATCTCGCGCAGCTTGCGCGCCGGGGTGGTCTCGATGGCGGCCCGTCGCTCGGCGTCGCTCTGCGCGACCACGAGCAGCTGGTAGTTCTTCACGTACTGCTGCTCGATGGTGGAACCACCGCGCGTATCGGCCGAACCCGACATGTAGCCGGACAGGCCCGTCAGGGTGCCCTTCCAGTCAACCCCGTTGTGCTCGGCAAACCGTTTGTCCTCGATCGAGACGATGGCCAGCTTCATCGTGTTGGCGATCTGATCGCTCGGTACCTCGAAGCGGCGCTGCGAATACAGCCACGCGATGGGGTTGCCCTTGGCGTCGACCATGGTGGACACGGCGGGCGCATCACCTTCGACCAACTGGGCCGAACCGTTGGCCACGACGTCGGATGCCCGGTTGGACATCAGGCCGACACCCCCGATGAGCGGGAACATCATCGCGGCGAGCACGACGCTGGCGAGCAGAACGCACCACGTCATCTTGATGACGGTGACCGCGGTCGGCGGACGGTTCTGCGGTCGCTCGGACATGGGGTACAGCCTAGCGACCGTGGTGGCCAGCAGCTGAGTGCTGGTCGATTACCACGTCCTCAGGGCATCTAGGGGGCTGCGACACGGGCAAAAATTGACGTTTGGACACACGTCCCAAAAAAGCGGCCCCAGAACCATTGCGCAATAGGCCCCTGACCACCTAACTTGAACACACAATGCGATCTAGGTAACACTACTAGCCGCAATGTGGCGTAGATCGCATCAGTGATCTACTCGGGAGGACACGGCCGTCGGGAGACGGTGTGACGAAGGGATCGCTGGTGACAGGTACACAGCCAGTAGTTCGCGCGACAATCGCTCCCAAGGCCGGAAACGGCGCGATGCAGGGTGTGGTCCAACCTGAAGCCGAAGCCAGGATCGCCTGGGTTTCGCAGGCCCGATGCCGGCAGGCCGACCCCGACGAGCTGTTCGTCCGGGGCGCCGCGCAGCGCAAGGCCGCAGTCATCTGCCGGCATTGCCCGGTGATCGTCGAGTGCGGCGCCGACGCCCTCGACAACCGCGTCGAGTTCGGCGTGTGGGGCGGCATGACCGAGCGTCAGCGCCGCGCCCTTCTCAAGCAGCACCCCGAGGTGGTGTCCTGGGCCGAGTTCTTCGCGACCCAGCGCAAGCACCGCAACGCGGTCTGATTTCCTTCTGACACAACAGAAGTCCGCAGTTCTCTGCGGACTTCCGTTGTCCGGGCCGGGCTTACGCCTTGACGATGTCGCCCGTGATCTGATCAGCGATGGCCCGCAGCGCCTCGAGGTCTGACACCTCGAACGGCAATGACGGCACGCCCACCAGCGCCACATGCGGGTTGGCCCCGGTGAACCGCGACAGCAGCCGCACCTCACGCTTGGAGATGACGGTGCGGTTCGCGTGGATCCGCAGCGTCGCCGCGGCCAGCGCATCGGTGTCCTGACCGGACTGCTCCAGCTTGCCGGCGGCCTCGTCGGCCGCATCGGCGGTCAGGTCACACAGCATCGGGTGGGTGCGGTTGAGGATCAGGCCGGCCAGTGGCATCTGCTCCTGCGACAACCGGTCGACGAAGAACGACGCCTCACGCAGCGCGTCGGGCTCGGCAGCTGAAACGACGACGAACCGGGTACCCGGGCGCTTGAGCAGTTCGTAGGTGCGGTCGGCCTTCTCCCGGAACCCGCCGAACGTCGCGTCGAGCGACTGCACGAAACCGGCCGCGTCTGAGAGCATCTGCGAACCCAGCACCGTGGACAGCGCCTTCATCGCCAGGCCCATGGCCCCGGTGACCAGCCGGCCGATGCCGCGGCCCGGCCCGAGCAGCAGCCGCCACAGACGGCTGTCCATGAAGTTGCCCAGTCGCTTCGGCGCGTCCAGGAAGTCCAGCGCGTTGCGCGACGGCGGGGTGTCGACGACGACCAGATCCCACTTGTCCTCGGCCAGCAGCTGGCCGAGCTTCTCCATCGCCATGTACTCCTGCGTGCCCGAGAGCGACGTCGCGACGGTTTGGTAGAACTGGTTCTCCAAAATCGCGTCGGCCCGGTCCTCGCCGGAGTACTGCAGCACCATCTCGTCGAAGGTGCGGCGCATGTCCAGCATCATCGCGTAGAGCTCACCCGGCACCTCGGGAGCCAGCGGCACCCGCTGCGGGGTGTTGCCGAGATCCTTGATGCCGAGGGCCTGTGCCAGGCGCTTGGCCGGGTCGATGGTCAGCACCACGACGGTGCGGCCGTACTCGGCGGCCCGCAGCGCCATCGCGGCGGCGGTGGTGGTCTTGCCGACGCCGCCCGCGCCGCAGCACACCACGACGCGGTTCGCTTTGTCCGACAGGATCGCGTGCATGTCCAACTTCAAGGGCTTGCCGCTCATTTGGTGCCAACCCCTTGCTGCTCGAGTGCTTCGGCGAGTTCGTACAGGCTGCCCAGGTCGACCCCGTCGGGCAGAGCGGGCAGTTCGAGGCGGGGCACTTCGAGGGCGTCGAGCGCCTCGGCGCTCTCGGCGCGCGCCATCATGCGCGTCGCGTGCTGGATGGTCTCGGTGAGCAGTCCGGCGAAGTCGCTGTCGGACAACGAGATTCCGGCGTCCGCCAGGCCGGCGCGCACCGCGTCGGCGTCGACGACGCCCTCGGCGGCCTTCGCCAGATCCTCCTGCGACAGATACGCCGGGATGTTGCGGTTGACGATGACGCTGCCGATCGGCAGCTCCAGCTCCCGTAGTTCCTCGATGGCCTCCAGCGTCTCCTGCACGGGCAGCGCCTCCAGCAGCGTGACCAGGTGGATGGCGGTGAGCTCCGAGTGCAGCAGCTTCACGACGCCGTCGGCCTGGGAATGCACGGGCCCGCCCTTGGCGAGATCCGAGACGGCCTTGGTGACGTCGAGGAAGCGCGAGATGCGACCCGTCGGCGGGGCGTCGACCACGACGGCGTCGTAGGGGCGCTGTCCCTTCAGTTCCTTGGCGGTTTTGCCGTTGCGGACCACGACCTCTTTGATCTTGCCGGTGAGCAGGACGTCACGCAGGCCGGGCGCGATCGTGGTGGCGAACTCGACCGCGCCGATGCGCTTCATGGCGCGGCCGGCGATACCGAGGTTGTAGAACATGTCCAGGTATTCCAGGAACGCGGCCTCGGTGTCGATGGCCAGCGCGTTGACCAGCCCACCGCCCTCGGCGGTGGCGATCTTCTGTTCCCCGTACGGCAGTGGTGGCACGTCGAAAAGCTGGGCGATGCCCTGCCGCCCCTCGACCTCGACCAGCAGGACGCTGCGGCCGCCTGCGGCCAGCGCCAGCGCCAGCGCGGCAGCGACGGTGGTTTTGCCGGTACCGCCCTTGCCGGTGACGAAATGGAGGCGCGCCTGGTCCAGGCGCGCGGGCCAACCGGTGTGGGTTTGGCACGTCGATTCGGAGGTCACCCCAGCATGTTAACCATGCGGTACCCCTCGGCCGATAAGCTCGGCGGCATGAGCGAACCGACCCGGTGGGAGTACGCCACCGTCCCGTTGCTGATCCACGCCACCAAGCAGATCCTGGACCAGTGGGGCCAGGACGGGTGGGAGCTGGTGTCGGTGCTGGCCAACCCGAGCGGTGAGCAGCACGTCGCATACCTGAAGCGGCCGAAGTGACCGTCTCCGACCGGTTGGCCGAGCTCGGCATCGAGCTGCCGGAAGTCGTTGCGCCCCTTGCCGCTTACGTCCCCGCCGTCCGTACCGGGAACCTCGTCTACACCTCGGGCCAGCTGCCCATGCAGGGCGGCCAGTTGCCGGCCGAGGGCAAGGTCGGCGGCGAGGTCAGTGCCGAGGACGGCAAGGCCCTGGCCCGGATCTGCGGCCTCAACGCGTTGGCTGCCGTGCACGCGCTGGTGGGTATCGACTCGGTGGTGCGGATCGTCAAGGTCGTCGGTTTCGTCGCCTCGGCACCGGGCTTCAACGGCCAGCCCGCGGTGATCAACGGCGCGTCCGAACTGATGGGCGAGGTGTTCGGCCCGGCCGGTGCGCACGCCCGCTCTGCCGTCGGGGTCTCGGAGTTGCCGTTGAATGCGCCGGTCGAGGTGGAGTTGATCGTCGAGGTCGTATGACGCATCCCGCGTATGGCGTGCTGTGGCCGGTCACGGAGGCCGCCTCGGTACTGCTGTGCGACAACCCGGGGATCATGACGCTCGACGGCACCAACACCTGGGTGCTGCGCGGGCGCGGTAGTGACGAGATGGTCGTCGTCGACCCGGGACCTGACGACGATGCGCACCTCGAGCGCATCGCAGCACTCGGCAAGATTCCGCTGGTGCTGATCAGTCACAAGCACGACGACCACACCGGCGGCATCGACAAGCTCGTCGGCATGACGGGTGCGGTGGTGCGCTCGGTCGGCAGCGGGTTCCTGCGAGGACTCGGCGGGCCGCTCACCGATGGCGAGGTGATCGACGCCGCGGGCCTGCGGATCAAGGTCATGGCGACACCGGGGCACACCGCGGATTCGCTGTCGTTCGTCGTCGACGATGCCGTGCTGACCGCGGACACCGTGCTGGGTCGCGGCACCACCGTCATCGACAACGAGGACGGCAGCTTGCGCGACTACCTGGAATCGCTGCGGCGGCTGCAGGGCCTCGGGCAGCGGACCGTCCTGCCCGGCCATGGTCCCGATCTGGCCGACCTGTCGCAGGTGACGGCCATGTACCTCGCGCACCGCGAGGAACGGCTGGACCAGGTGCGCGGCGCCCTGAAAGTGCTCGGTGAAGAGGCCTCGGCGCGGCAGGTCGTCGAACACGTCTATACCGACGTCGACCAGAAGCTGTGGGACGCCGCCGAGAAATCGGTGCAGGCCCAGCTGGATTACCTGCGGACTGCTTGAACCAAACAAAGATGCCCCCGATGCGTGTCGGGGGCATCTTCGTCAGTACTACCGCGCTCGGCGGGCCAGCCGCTCGGAGTCGGAGATCAGCACGCTCTTGCCCTCCAGGCGGATCCAGCCGCGGTGCGCGAAGTCGGCGAGTGCCTTGTTCACGGTTTCGCGGGAGGCGCCGACCAGCTGGGCGATCTCTTCCTGCGTCAGGTCGTGGGTGACGCGCAGGGCGCCGCCCTCCTGGGTGCCGAAGCGCTGGGCCAGCTGCAGCAGCTGCTTGGCCACGCGACCGGGCACGTCGGTGAAGATCAGGTCGGCCAGGTTGTTGTTGGTGCGGCGCAACCGGCGGGCGAGCACGCGCAGCAGCTGCTCGGCGATCTCCGGGCGGTCCGCGATCCACGCCCGCAGCGCTTCACGGTCCATCGAGACCGCGCGCACCTCGGTGATGGTGATGGCGCTCGACGTCCGGGGACCCGGGTCGAAGATCGACAGCTCACCGAACATGTCCGACGGACCCATGATCGTCAGCAGGTTCTCCCGGCCGTCCGGCGACCGGCGGCCGATCTTCACCTTGCCGGAGATGATGATGTAGAGGCGGTCGCCGGGCTCGCCTTCGGCGAACACGGTGTGTCCGCGAGGAAAGTCGACAGGCTGCAGCTGTTTGGTCAGTGCGGATACCGCGGTGGGCTCGACACCCTGGAAGATTCCGGCCCTCGCCAGGATCTCGTCCACGTTGCTCCCTAAGGCTGGTGAGTGATAAAAAACGCGCGCAAGCTAGCCAGTGAACTGGTTAACAAAGTCAGTCTAGTGGTAAGCCGTTTCGCAACCAGCCACGCTACACACGATTCGCCTGGCGAGTCTCGCGAAATTGCGGATTGCTCGCATAGTGGGCATACGCGCGGCTGGGTAACTCGGGCTCACCGAAGGCGCCGAGCGGGTTGTCGCGCGTCGGCGACGGGGCCGCGAGGGCGCGCGGCTCCTCGAATCGGGGTGCCGATCGGTGCGGCAACGTACAGGCGGATGCGGATTGCTCCGACCAGGCGTTCTTGACCTTCTCGACGAAGGCTTTGACGTCTGCCGCGGTGTACGTCTCCTTGGACGTATCCAGCATCGCTTCGAGGCGGCTCAACCCGAAGGTTGCCAACATGAGCAACCCGGGAATGCACACCACGAGCAACCAGGACACACGCAGAAGTAAACACGCCGAATGTCTCAGGGTGATCACGAAACGACGCCGGTCAAAGTATCCTTACCGACTTCTCTCAGTACGCTTACCGGCGTGCCTGCGCGACGATCCACCGCAAAATACGACCGCGAAACCCACCTGGGTCTGGTGCGTCGCGCCCGGAGAATGAATCGTGAACTGGCGCAAGCGTTCCCGCACGTCTACTGCGAGCTGGATTTCACCAATCCGCTGGAGCTGGCGGTGGCCACGATCCTGTCGGCGCAGTGCACGGATAAGAGGGTGAACCTCACCACGCCGGCGCTGTTCGCCAAATACCCGACGGCGCTGGACTATGCGCAGGCCAACCGGACCGAACTCGAGGAGCTGATCCGGCCCACCGGCTTCTACCGCAACAAGGCGACGTCGATCATGGGGCTGGGCCAGGAACTGGTCACCCGTTTCGACGGCGAGGTGCCCGACACCCTGGACGAGCTGGTCACGCTGCCGGGTGTGGGACGCAAGACCGCGAACGTCATCCTGGGCAACGCTTTCGACATCCCGGGCATCACGGTCGACACGCACTTCGGCCGGCTGGTGCGACGTTGGCGCTGGACGGCCGAAGAGGACCCGGTCAAGGTGGAACACGCCGTCGGCGAGCTGATCCCGCGCAAGGAATGGACCCTGCTGTCGCACCGCGTCATCTTTCACGGGCGCCGGGTTTGCCATTCCCGGACCCCGGCCTGCGGCGTGTGTGTGCTGGCCCGCGACTGCCCGTCGTACGGACTCGGGCCGACGGACCTGGCCGCCGCCGCGGCGCTGGTGAAGGGACCCGAGACCGAACACCTGCTGGCCCTGGCCGGGATCACCGAGTGAGTCGGTCTGCCCGTTGGACCGTGGTGGTGCTGGCCGTGTTCGTCGTTCTCGGTGTGGCGCTGTGGCGGCAACTCGGTGACGACCGGACCGCGTCCGGGCCGGCGGGCCAGCAGACTGTCGCGCGCGCACATCGCGACGCCGACACCCCGGCGGCGCTGGCCGGACCCCGGGCCAAGGCGGCCCTGCCGCCCTGTCCGGCACCGCAGGGCGGGCCCGGACCGCAAGCGCTGCAGGGCATCACGGTCGACTGCGCGGCCGACGGGACGCCCGTCGACGTCGCCAAGGCCGTCGCCGGCCGCGCCGTGGTGCTGAACTTGTGGGCCTACTGGTGCGGCCCGTGCGCCGACGAACTGCCCGCACTGGCCGAGTACCAGCGCCGGGTGGGCCCGAAGGTGACGGTGCTGACGGTGCATCAGGACGAGAACGAGACCGCCGGGCTGCTGCGGCTGGCCGACCTGGGCGTCAAGCTGCCGATGCTGCAGGACGGCCGGCGGCTGATCGCGGCCGCGCTGCGCGTCCCCAATGTCATGCCTGCGACCGTGCTGCTGCGCCCTGACGGTAGCGTTGCGCAGGTCCTGCCCCGGCCGTTCACCAGTGCCGACGAGATCGCCAGTGCAGTGAACGCACAGTTAGGAGTGTCGGGGTGAACGTGCTGAACCCACAGGCCGCCCCGGCCTGGCTGCGGCCCCTCGTCGACAACGCCGCGGACCTCCCGCAGGCCTACCGGCGCCGGGTGCCGAAGAGCGTGCTGGCGGCCATCACCGCCGCCGGCGCCACCGCGACATTGACCGGCACCAAGCGCGACGCCGCCGTCCTGGTGTTGTTCTCGGGCGCGCCCGACGCCCCCGCCGGTGCCCTGCCGCCCGACGCCGACCTGCTGGTCACCGTCCGCGCATCGACGCTGCGCCACCACGCCGGGCAGGCGGCGTTCCCCGGCGGCGCGTCCGATCCAGGGGACGACGGTCCCATCGGCACCGCGCTGCGCGAGGCGAACGAGGAAACCGGCATTGATCCCTCCCGGTTGCACATCCTGGCCACGCTGGACCGAATGTTCATCCCGCCCTCGGGTTTTCACGTGGTCCCCGTGCTCGCGTACTCGCCCGACCCGGGCCACGTCCTCGCCGTCGACCCGGCCGAGACCGCGATCGTCGCGCGGGTTCCGGTGCGCGCCTTCGTCAATCCCGAGAACCGGTTGATGGTGTATCGCAAAGAGAACACGCGGCAGTTCGCCGGCCCGGCATTTCTGCTCAACCAGATGCTGGTGTGGGGCTTCACCGCTCAGGTGATCTCCGCGATGCTCGACGTCGCAGGCTGGGCCAAGCCGTGGAACACCGACGTCGTCGAGGAACTGGACGCGGCAATGGCGCTGCTGGGCGAGTCCAGCGGTTACCGTGTGGATCAACCATGACACCTTCACAATGGCTGGATCTGGCCGTTCTGTCCGTCGCCTTCGTCGCCGCCGTCTCGGGCTGGCGGTCCGGGGCGCTGGGCTCCCTGCTGTCTTTTCTCGGTGTGGTGCTCGGCGCGGTGGCCGGTGTGCTGCTGGCGCCGCATGTGGTGGCGCACGTCGACGGCGCCCGCAGCAAGCTCTTCATCGCCCTGTTCCTGATCCTGGGCCTGGTCGTGGTCGGCGAGATCGCCGGTGTGGTGCTGGGCCGCGCCGTCCGCGGCGCCATGCGCAACGAGGTGGTGCGCGGATTCGACTCGGTCGTCGGCATGGCCCTGCAACTGGTCGCGGTCCTGGTTGCCGCCTGGCTGCTGGCCACCCCGCTGACGTCGTCCGACCAACCGAACCTGGCTGCCGCGGTGAACGGCTCGCGCGTGCTGTCCGAGGTCAACGACCTCGCACCGGCCTGGCTCAAGCGCGTGCCCACGCGGCTGTCGGCGCTGCTGAACACCTCGGGACTGCCGTCGGTGCTGCAGCCGTTCGGCCGCACGCCGATCGTCAGCGTCTCGGCACCCGATCCGGGGCTCGTCGCCGATCCGGCGGTGGCCGCGGCCAAGGGCAGCGTCGTGAAGATCCGCGGCGTCGCCCAGAGCTGCCAGAAGGTGCTCGAGGGCACCGGCTTCGTGGTGGCGCCCGGCCGGGTGATGTCCAACGCCCACGTGGTGGCCGGCTCCAACAGCGTCACCGTCCAGGTCGACGACAAGAGCTACGACGCCAAGGTCGTGTCGTACGACCCCGAGGCCGACATCTCGATTCTCGACGCGCCCGACCTGCCCGCGGCACCCCTGAAGTTCGACATGCAGGAGGCCGCGACCGGGACCGGCGCGGTGGTGATGGGCTATCCGGGCGGCGGTGAGTTCGCCGCGACGCCGGCGCGCATCCGCGAGGTCATCAAGCTCAACGGTCCGGACATCTACCACTCCACGACCGTCACTCGCGAGGTCTACACCATCAGAGGCAATGTCCGCCAAGGCAATTCGGGCGGACCGCTGATCGACGGCAGTGGGAAGGTGCTCGGTGTCGTGTTCGGCGCCGCCGTCGACGACGCCGACACGGGCTTCGTCCTCACCGCCGACGAGGTGGCCAAGCAGATGGCCAAGGTCGACAACTCCGAAGCGGTGCCGACCGGGAAGTGCATCTCAGCCGGGTAGCTGGTGCAGGAACGTCGACAGCTCCGAGGTGACGGTCGACGGCTGTTCCTCGTGCGCGAAATGTCCTGCGCCGGGGATGGATACGAAGCGGGTCTGCGGGGCGTAACGCTGCGTCCGGCGGACCGGGTCGTCGAGCACGTACGGATCGGCGGTGCCGTGCAGGTGCAGGACCGGGACCGCGGTGCGCTGTTTCATCGCGCGCATGAAGCGCCGGCCCTCACCGCGGAGCTGACTGCGCGCCGCCCACCGCTGGTATTCGAGCGCCGAATGCGCGGCCGACGGAATCTGGATCGCGGTGCGCAGGTGCGCGGCGGTCTGGGCGAAGTCGGCCGTCGCCGGCCAGGCGGCGCCGGCGCGGCTGCGCACCAGCTGCTCGACGGCCGCACCACCCCGCCGGGTCAGGACATGCTCGGGCCACCACGGCACCTGGTTGCGCAGCATCGCCGGCAGCAGGGCCGCGCGCTGGCCCTTGTCGGTCAGCGTCGACGACCGCAGCGCCACGGGATGCGGTGAACTGACCAGCGCGATGCCCCGCACCACCCGCGGATGCAGCATTGCCGTCGCCCAGCAGACGAGGCCGCCGTCGGCGTGTCCCACCAGTACGGCCGAGTGGTGTCCCAGCGCGCGCACCAGGCCCGCGGTGTCGCCGGCCAGCGTCCAGCCGTCGTATCCGGTCGGTGGTTTGTCGCTGCCGCCGTAGCCGCGCAGGTCGACCGCGACGACGCGGGCGCCCCGCAGGTCGCGCAACTGATGCCGCCACGAGTACCAGAACGAGGCGAACCCGTGCAGCAGGATCACCAGCGGGCGCTCGGCATTCGAGGAGCCGTCCGCGTTCCGGTCCTCGGGCTCGGAGCCCTCGGCCTCGACGACGTGGAAGCGGATCCCGTTCGCGTGCACCTGGAGGTGTCGCCACGGACCGTCGATCCGGACGACCGACGGATCAGGTGGCGGCACTACCAGCCTGAGGTGTCGCTAGAAGCCGTGCGAATGGAGGCTTGGCTCGACGGCTTGTCGTGGCCCGGTGTCAGCGCCACCTTGGCCTCCTTGACCGTGGCGATGGTGTCCCGCGGGCCGCGGATCTTGCGGACCTTGAGGAAGCCCAGGAAGGCGAGCGCACCCGTCGTCAGCACCATCAGCGCGAAGACGATGAGGTACGACGCCCAGCTCGGCAGCCACAGCTCCAGCAGCGAGCCGAGGAAGAAGAAGAAAAAGAACGTCGAGTAGAAGAGCACGACGAGGGCGGCGATGAACAGGACGCTGCCGGTCAGGCCCTTCTTGACGTCGGCGGTGATCTCGGCGCGCGCCAGCTCGACCTCGGCGCGCACCAGCGTCGACATCTGCGCGGTGGCTTCCTTGACCAGATCGCCGATCGACGGATCGGCCTTGGGTGCATGCGGATCCACCAGCGGGATCGAGGTCACCGTGGCTGGAACGGGGCCATTCTTGCGATCGCCATTGCTCACGAACACGTCCTCCCGGCGTCGGTGTAGTCCTGGCATATGTTGCCACGTGGGGCGCCGCTTAACGATCCGGCCCAGCGATACACTGCCCCGATGCGTTTGGCACCCGGGTTTGCTTCGATGTGTGGGATGGCCATTGCTCTGCTCGGCACATCGGTCGGGGTGCCGGCCCACGCGGATGCACCGGTGCCGCTGGGCGGTGGCTCGGGCATCGTCGTGGACGGCGACACGTTCTGCACCCTGACCACGATCGGTCACGACAATCGCGGCAAGCTGGTCGGCTTCACGTCGGCGCACTGCGGCGGTCCCGGTCACGAGGTGGCGGCCGAGGGCGCAGAGAACCGGGGCACCCTGGGCGTCATGGTGGCCGGTAGCCAGCCGCTGGACTACGCCGTCATCGAGTTCGACCCGGCCAAGGTGCAGCCGCTGAACAACGTCAACGGCTTCCAGATCGACGGCATCGGCCCGGACCCGGCCTTCGGTCAGGTGGCGTGCAAGCTGGGCCGCACCACGGGCTACACGTGCGGTGTCACGTGGGGCCCCGGACAGGACCCGGGCACCATCGTGGACCAGGTGTGTGGCCAGCCCGGCGACTCGGGCGCGCCCGTCACCGTCAACAACAAACTGGTCGGCATGATCCACGGCGCCTTCAGTGACGACCTGCCGACGTGCGTCGTCAAGTACGTGCCGCTGCACACCCCGGCCGTGACGGTGTCGATCAACGCGGTGATCGCCGACCTCGACGCCAAGAGCCGGCCCGGCGCGGGCTACGTGCCCATCGCCTGAGCCGGCCTGGCCCTGCTGGCTGCCCTACTTACTGGCGCGGATGGCCTCGAAGACGCTGGGGTCGACGAGGGTGGAGGTGTCCCCGAGATCGCGGCCCTCGGCGACGTCGCGCAGCAGGCGGCGCATGATCTTGCCGCTGCGCGTCTTGGGCAGCTCGGGCACGATGTGGATCTCGCGCGGCTTGGCGATGGGGGAGATCTCGGTCGCGACCTGGGCCCGCAGTTCTTCGACGATGTTCTCCGAGCCGCCGTGCGCGGAGGCCTTGAGGATGACGAACGCGCAGATGGCCTGCCCGGTGGTGGCGTCGGTGGCGCCGACGACGGCGGCCTCGGCCACACCGGAGTGCCCGACGAGTGCGGACTCGACCTCGGCGGTGGAGATGCGGTGCCCGGAGATGTTCATGACGTCGTCGATACGGCCCAGGACCCAGATGTTGCCGTCGGCGTCGTAGCGGGCGCCGTCACCGGCGAAGTACCAGCCCTGCTCGGCGAAGCGGGACCAGTAGGTGTCCTTGAAGCGTTCGTCGTCGCCCCAGATGCCGCGCAGCATCGACGGCCACGGCTTGTCGAGCACGAGGTAGCCGGTGACGTGTTCTTCCTCGTCGGCGCCGGGGACCAGTTCGTTGCCGTCGTCGTCGACGATCTTGGCGCTGATGCCCGGCAGTGGGGTCATGGCCGAGCCGGGCTTGGCGGCGGTGACGCCGGGCAGCGGGGAGATCATGATGGCGCCGGTCTCGGTCTGCCACCAGGTGTCCACGATGGGCGTGGTGCCCGCGCCGATGTGTTCGCGGTACCAGCGCCAGGCCTCGGGGTTGATGGGCTCGCCGACCGAGCCGAGCACCCGCAGGCTCGACAGGTCGTGCGCCGCGGGGATCTGGTGGCCCAGCTTCATGAACGTGCGGATCAGCGTCGGCGCCGTGTAATAGATGGTGACACCGTACTTTTCGATGATGTCGAAGTGCCGGTGCTCGTTCGGTGAGGTCGGGGTGCCTTCGTAGACGACCTGCGTGACGCCGTTGGACAGCGGCCCGTAGACGATGTAGGTGTGCCCGGTGACCCAGCCGATGTCGGCGGTGCACCAGTAGACGTCGTCGGCCTTGATGTCGAAGACGTTGTGGTGGCTGTAGGACGCCTGCGTCAGGTAACCGCCACTCGTGTGCACGATGCCCTTGGGCTTGCCGGTGGTGCCGGAGGTGTACAGCAGGAACAGCGGCTGCTCGGCGTCGAACGCCTCGGGGGTGTGGTCGGTGGACTGTGAGTCGACGATCTCGTGCCACCAGACGTCGCGGCCCTCGGTCCAGTCGACGTCGATGCCGGTGCGCTTGACCACCAGGACGTGCTCGACGCTCGGCTGGCCGGTGACGGCTTCGTCGACCGCGGACTTGAGCGAGGCCGCCTGGCCGCGGCGATACTGCCCGTCGGTGGTGATGACGAGCTTGGCCTGGGCGTCCTCGACGCGGGCGGCCAGCGCGGTGGCCGAGAAGCCGGCGAACACGACCGAGTGCATGACACCCAGGCGCGCGCAGGCCAGCATCGCCACGATGGCCTCGGGCACCATCGGCATGTAGATGGCGACGCGGTCGCCGGCGGTCAGGCCCAGCGCGGTCAGGGCGTTGGCGGCCTTACTCACCTCGTCCTTGAGCTGGGCGTAGGTGATGTCGCGGGCGTCACCGACGGGCTCGCCTTCCCAGTGGATCGCGACGCGGTCGCCATTGCCGGCCTCGACGTGGCGGTCGACGCAGTTGTAGGCGACGTTGAGCTTGCCGTCGCCGAACCACTTGGCGAAGGGTGCGTTGGACCAGTCGAGCACCTCGGTGAACGGGGTCGCCCACGACAACCGCTCGCCCTGGCGGCGCCAGAAATCCAGGCGGTCGGCGTCGGCCTCTTGATACAGCGCGGCGGTGGCATTGGCCTGCGCGGCGAACTCGGCAGGCGGCGGGTAAGCCTGTGGCACAGCGGTGTCTTGTGTCATGGTTGTGAGCGTAGTCACTGGCACGTTGCAATGACGTTGGAGGTGGCTCGCCACCGTGACGTTGGAGGTGACCACCTGGTGGCACTACCGTGTGCGGACGTGGCTGCACCTGACCCGCTGGCTCCCCTGGCCGAACTGCCCGGCGTGGCCGAGGCCGGAGACGAGGCGCGTGAAGCGCTCGGCCGGGCCCACCGGCACAAGGTGAACCTGCGCGGTTGGCCGGCCACCGCGGCCGAGGCGTCGATGCGGGCCGCTCGGGCGTCGTCGGTACTTGACGGCGGATCCCTGAGCTTCAGTAAGGACGGCGAGGCCCCGGCGAAAGGTGAGCGCGCCGACGCGGTGCTCGCCGGCGCGCTGCGGGTGGCCGAAGCGCTCGAAGGCGGCGCGACCGCGCTCGTCGGCGTCTGGCAGCGCGCGCCGCTGCAGGCGATCGCCCGGCTGCACTCGCTGGCGGCCGCGGATCTGACGGACCCGGACCGGCTCGGCCGGCCCCGCACCGACGATCCGGACGTGGGCCGCCGGCTCGAGCTGCTCGGCGAGATCGTGAGCGGTGGGAGCCGGGTACCGGCGACCGTCCTCGCGGGCGTCGCTCATGGCGAACTACTGAGCCTGGCTCCATTCGGGGTCGCCGACGGTGTGGTGGCGCGCGCGGTGTCCCGATTGATCACCATGTCCAGTGGACTCGACCCGCACGGCCTCGGCGTTCCGGAGATGTACTGGATGCGCCAGGTCGGCGAATACCGTGCCGCGGCACGGGGCTTCGCGTCGGGCACGGCCGACGGGCTGACGGCGTGGTTGATCTGCAGCAGTCGCGCACTGCACGCCGGGGCCCGGGAGGCGCTGTCGATCGCGCAGGCCTCGGCCAAGTAGCGGGCTGTCCGCGATCTTCTCCAGCAAAGACGGAAACATAAAAGCGGGCGACGCTCCGTCGTCAGAGGACATCTGACTCGGCTCGCCGCCCGCTAGCACGGAACCCCGGTTACCAAGCGTGCTTGTCGGGTTGTGTGGGTGGCCTCGGCGTCCCTGCAATGCGCTGCGACTACAACCCCACCCAAGGGGTCCTCTTAGCCGTTCGCTTTTCGCAATTACGCAGGCCCACAACGCTTTTACCATTGTCGCGGTATGTGCTCCGCGTGGGTGCCGGTATTCCGTGCTGGGATGCCCTCTTCGGGAGGCCGAACCTTCTCTTCCGGTTCGGTCTTGGCCTCGGGGGGCTTCCGTGCTTCCTTTGTACTACGTGACCGCAGTCACATCAAGGGTCAATCACCGGCGATTTGTGATTGTTACGGAGCCGGTCTCAGCAACTCGCCAGTAGCTTTCAGAAGTTCAGTCGACGGAGCAGCGAGTACGTCACGGCGCCGGCCGCGAGGGCACTGGCGCCGACGGCCAGGGTGGTGGCCACGGCGGCGCCCGACGGTGCCGGCAGCCGGTCCCGCAGCGAGACCGGGCGGGTGAAGGTCAGTACCGGCCAGCCGCGGGCGACGGCCTCCTTGCGCAGGGCGCGGTCCGGGTTGACGACCGCCGGGTGGCCGACGGCCTCGAGCATCGGCAGATCGGTGATGGAGTCCGAGTAGGCGTAGCAGTGCTCGAGCGCATAGCCCTCGCGGGCCGCGAGTTCCTCGATCGCCTGGACCTTGCCTTCGGCGAAGCAGTAGAAGTCGACGTCGCCGGTGTACTTGCCGTCCGCGACCACCATGCGCGTGGCCATCGAATGGTTGGCACCGAGTTCGCGGGCGATGGGCGCGACGATCTCCTCGCCGGATGCCGAGACCACCACGACGTCGCGGCCGCACAGCTTGTGGTCGGCGATCAGGTTCGCGGCCTCGGCGAAGACCAGCGGGTCGACGATGTCATGCAGCGTCTCGGCGACGATCGACTTGACCTGTTCGACGTCCCAGCCGGTGCACATGTTGGTCAGGTAGGACCGCATGCGGTCCATCTGATCGTGGTCGGCGCCGGACATCAGGAACAGAAACTGTGCATAGGTGGACTTGAGGACGGCTTGCCGGTTCAGCAGTCCCTGGTTGAAAAAAGGTTTGCTAAAAGCGAGGGTGCTGGACTTGGCAATCACCGTTTTGTCGAGATCGAAGAAGGCCGCGGTGCGCACCGGAGCGCTCGACTCGGCCTCCTGACGCGGCGCGGCCGCGGCCCCGGCGGCCGGATCGGATGCGGTCACGGCTCCCAGCATATGCTCCGGAACGCCGGTGCCGGGTGGGCGGCGGTGTCGCCGTGTCGGTCGCCCGCGGGGTGGCCATCGCGGCGATTGACGTGCTGACACGCGCCTTTCACAGACAATCAACAGTTGCGCACAGCCCTGTTGACGTGTGTATAGTGGGCATTACCCGGCCAGCGCCGGGTGTGCATCAGCCCGACCCCCCGGGGCTGATCCACGACGACCTCCGCCTCCTCCCCCCCTGGCGGGGGTCGTCCCTTTTTCGGGGTCAGTCGAATTCCTCGAGGCATGGCCTCTCCGGCGTCTTTCAACCGGCGCCCGATTGCTGTTTTCCCCGCGTGGCGCAGGTGCTGCGACCCAGGTCCATCGAGTGTCGTGGTGCATCCACGGAAAAGTTGCGGAACGACATTCTCACGACTCCGTCAATAAAGTTGTCCACAGTTTGCGATTCATCCACATTCTGCGTGCGGGCTCTGGTGCCGCGGCCCGCCCCGGATCACGGTGGATCCATGACTACGAACGGGGCACTGGCCCTGATCGCCGACCCCGGACTGCGCGAGGAAATCGAGCGCATCGCCGCGGCGGCGGGCATCCGGGTGGTGTACGCGGCGGAGCCCTCGGGCCGCAAGGCGTGGGCCGGTGCGGCGGCGGTCCTGCTGGACGTCGCGGCGGCGCGGCGCTGTCGCGAGCTCGGGATGCCGCGGCGGCCCGCCGTGGTGTTGATCGCCACCGACGCGCCGGACACCTGCGAGTTCGAGGCCGCGATGGTGATCGGTGCGCAGGAGGTCATCACCCTCCCCGGCCAGGAATCGGGGCTCGTCGGCGTCCTGTCGGATGCCGCGGCCGGTGAATCCGAGGGGCGCCGCGGCGCCGTGGTCGCGGTGATCGGCGGGCGCGGCGGCGGCGGTGCGTCGGTCTTCGCGATCGCGTTGGCGCAGGTCGCGGCTGAACCGGACCGCGAGTGCCTACTTGTCGATGTCGACGCCTGGGGTGGCGGCCTCGATCTCGCCCTGGGTGCCGAGGGCGATGCCGGCCTGCGCTGGCCGGACCTGACGGCAGCAGGGGGACGGCTCAGTTATCCGGCCCTGCGCGACGCGCTACCGCGCCGGCGCGGGGTGGTGGTGCTGTCGGCCGGCCGCACCGGTGCCGAGTTGAGGCCGACGGCGCTCGCCGCGGTGATGGACGCCGGGAGCCGCGCCGGCGCGACCGTCATCTGCGACGTGCCGCGGCAGTCGTCGGCGGCGGCGGAGACCGTACTGGCCGCAGCCGATCTCGTGGTCGTGGTGACGCCGGCAGAGGTGCGCGCCTGCGCGGCGACCCGGGTCGTGGCCGACTGGGTGACGGCCGTCAACCCGAATGTCGGCCTCGTGGTCCGGGGTCCCGCGCCCGGTGGGCTGCGCGCCGCCGAGATGTCCACGATCCTCGGACTGCCGCTGCTGGCGGCCATGCGTGCGGAGAGCAACCTCGACGGCGCGCTGGAGCGGGGCGGTCTCGGCCGGAGTCTGCGGAGCCGGTCACCGCTGGCCGTCGCCGCCCGTCGTGTCCTCACGGTGCTGCGCCAACAGCCGGGGGAGGCGGCGTGACGTCGTCGTTGGTGGACCGCGTCCGGGAACGCCTGGCCGCGCAGACCAGTGGTGCCCTGCATCCGAACGCGGTGGCGGCGGCGATCCGCGCCGAGTCCGGCGGCGTGGTCGCCGACAGCGACGTGCTGGCCGGTATGCGGCTGCTGCAGACCGAACTGACCGGTGCCGGAATTCTGGAACCGCTGCTGCGGGCACCGGGTACCACCGACGTGCTGGTCAGCGCACCCGACGAGGTGTGGGTCGACGACGGAAACGGGTTGCGCCGCAGCGCGATCCGATTCCCGGACGAGAATGCCGTACAGCGCCTGGCGCAGCGGCTCGCGCTGGCGGCCGGGCGGCGGCTCGATGATTCGCAGCCCTGGGTCGACGGCCACCTCGGCGGTATCGGCGGTGGCTTGACCGTGCGGTTGCATGCCGTGCTGCCGCCGATCGCCGCCGCGGGCACCTGCCTCTCGCTGCGGGTCCTGCGGCCCGCGACGCAGGACCTGGCCGGCCTCGTCGGCTCCGGGGCCATCGCGCCGCCCGCCGTCCCGCTCATCGCCGACATCGTCGCGGCGCGGCTGGCCGTTTTGGTTTCCGGGGGGACCGGCGCCGGCAAGACCACCATGTTGTCCGCGCTGCTCGGAGCTGTCGACCCCGCGGAGCGGATCGTCTGCGTCGAGGACGCCGCCGAGCTGGCACCGCAACATCCGCACCTGGTCCGGCTGGTCGCGCGCGGTGCCAATGTCGAGGGCGTCGGCGAGGTGACGGTGCGTGACCTGGTCCGGCAGGCACTGCGGATGCGCCCCGATCGCATCGTGGTCGGCGAGGTCCGCGGTGCGGAGGTCGTGGATCTGCTCGCGGCGCTCAACACCGGCCACGAGGGCGGGGCCGGGACGGTGCATGCGAACAGCCCCGCCGAGGTGCCCGCCCGCATGGAAGCGCTCGCCGCGGTCGGCGGGTTGGACCGCGCCGCACTGCATTCGCAACTGGCGGCCGCGTGCCAGGTGGTGCTGCACACCGCGCGGACCCGCGATGGGCACCGGCACCTGAGTGAGATCGCGGTGCTGCGCCGGGCCACGGACGGGACCGTCACGGTCGTGACCGCCTGGCACGTCGACCGGGGCGCCGGTCCGGGCATGCCCGCGCTGAGCGAACTGCTGGCTGCGCGGGGCCGGTCGTGAGTCCCGCGCTGCTGTTGGCGCTGGCCGTGCTGGTCGCGCCCGGCCCGTGTGGGCCAACGCGGTTGGGACATCGAAAACGCTTGGCGGAATCGGGTTCTCGCGGTCGACCGCGGTTGCTCTGGTCGGTGGCGGCCGTGCTCGCCGTCGTGGCGCTCGTCGTCCTGCCGCTGCCGGTGCTGCTGGCCGGGGCGGCGGTGGTCGGGACCGTCGGGCTCCGGTGGCGGCGCTCGCGGCAGGCGGCGCAGCGTGCCGAGGAAGCACAGACCCTGCAGGGTGCACTCGGCATTCTGGTCGGCGAATTGCGGGCCGGGGCGCATCCGGTCGCGGCGTTCGATGCCGCGGCCCATGAAGTGGACGGGCCCGTCGCGGTGGCGTTGGGGGAGGTCGCGGCGCGGGCGAGGCTGGGGGCCGACGTCTCGGCCGGTCTGCGCGCCGTCGCGGCATCGTCGGCGCTGCCGGCCCATTGGCAGCGCCTCGCCGTGTACTGGCAGTTGGCGCTCGACCACGGCCTGGCCATCGCCCCGCTGATGCGCGCCGCTGAGCGTGACGTCGTTGCACGGGAACGCTTTACGTCGCGGATCCGGGCGGGCATGGCAGGTGCGCGAACGACGGCAGCCGTGCTGTCGGGGCTGCCCGCACTCGGAATTGTGTTGGGGCAGTTGATCGGTGCGCACCCCGTGCGTTTCCTGGTGGGCGAGGGCGCGGCCGTGCTGGCGGTCGGTGTGGTGCTGTGCTGCCTCGGGTTGCTGTGGTCGGACCGGATCATCACACGGGCGCAGCGATGAGCGCGGTGCCGGTTCTCCTGCTCGCCGTGGCGATTCTGCTGATCCCCGGCCCAGCGGTGTACCGAATCCGGCCCCGTCCGCCGGACCGGTTCTCGCCGACCGCGGCGCCGGACGACCCGCTGGCGGTGCCGTCGAGCCTGGACGTGCTGGCAGCCTGCCTTTCGGCCGGCATGGCGACCGGTGCGGCGGCCGGGGCGGCGGTCGCGTCGGCACCGGCTGATCTGGCGGGCGTCCTGCGCCGCGCGGCCGAACTTCTGGCACTGGGTGCCGGCCCCGCGACGGCCTGGGCGGAGCCGAGTCGTGGTACGGACCCGCACGTGATCGCACTGCTCCGGCTGGCGCGGCGGTCGGCGTCGTCGGGCGCCGCGATGGCGCAGGGCGTCGCCGAACTGGCCGAGCAGGCCAGGGCCGACGCCGGTGATGCGGCGGACGCGGCCGCCGAGCGGGCCAATGTGTTGATCGCCGGGCCCCTCGGGCTCTGTTATCTGCCGGCATTCGTCTGTCTCGGCATCGTGCCGGTGGTCGCCGGCCTGGCCGGTGACGTGTTCCGGTCCGGGGTGTTCTGATCGCAACAACTGATCGCAACAAGGGGAGGAAAAACCATGAAGATGAACAGCTTTCGCGCGCTCGAGGCCCGCGTGACCATGCTGCTCACCGACGAGAGCGGGATGTCGACCGTCGAATATGCCATCGGGACGGTGGCGGCTGCGGCGTTCGGCGCCATCCTCTACACGGTGGTCACGGGGGACTCGATTGTCAGCGCCCTGACCAACATCATCGCCCGTGCCCTCACCACCAAGTGATGACCGGGGTGGCGTCACGGTCGAGGCGGCGTTCTCGGTTGCCGCACTCATCGCGGTCGCAGTGCTCGGTATCGGTGGGCTCGGCGCGGTCTCGGCGCAGGTGCGCTGCATCGACGCGGCCCGGGAAGCGGCCCGTCTCGCGGCCCGCGGTGACGACCGTGCCGCCGTCGACACGGCCCGGCGCACCGGCCCGGACGGGGCCTCGGTTGAGGTGCGACGCGACGGCGGGCGAATCGTCGCGCGGGTCCGCGTTCCCGCACCGTTGCTGCCCGGCGTCACCGTGGGGGCCGAGGCCGTGGCGGCACCCGAACCTGGTGCGTGACGAACGGGGCTCGGCGACGGTGTTCGCGGTCGCGCTCATCGTGGTGCTGATCGGGCTCATGACGGGGGCTGCCGCCGTGGGCGCCGCGGTGATCGGCCGGCATCGCGCCCAGTCAGCGGCCGACCTGGCCGCACTCGCCGCCGCGGGCGCACTGGTTGCCGGACCCAGTCAGTCCTGTGGCCGGGCGGTCGCGGTTGCCGAAGCCATGGGCAGCCGGGTTGGTAACTGCGCGGTGCAGCGGCTGGATGTGGTGGTCGACGTGGAGGTGCCGGTGCGATTCGGTCGCTGGCACCTCGGCGACGCGCACGGCCGGGCCCGCGCCGGGCCAGGCTGACGGCAGCGCGATGGTCACAACGATCAGGAGGACGCAGAAGAAGAGGTCACCCCACCCGGGCCGATCGGTCGTTGTGTCACTTGCCATGTCACTACCGTAGAATCTCAACTATGGTTGAGATCAAGCGTATGGGTCCGACCGACCTCCTGACCATCGGGGAGATCGTCAAGCGGACGGGAGTCTCCGCGTCCGCGTTGCACTTCTACGAGCGAAAGGGGCTGATCCACCCCGAACGCACGTCGGGCGGGACGCGGTTGTACCCGCGTCACCTCGAGCGCCGCATCGCCGTCATCCAGGTGGCGAAGCGGCTCGGCATTCCGCTCAGTGAGGTGGCCGAGCACTTTCAGACGCTGCCCGACGACCGGATGCCGTCATTGCGCGACTGGACCAGGCTCAACAAGCGGTGGCGGGCGCAACTGCGTGAACGGCAGCTCGAATTGGAGCGGCTGCAGTCCGAGATGGACCAGTGCATCGGGTGCGGGTGTATCTCGCTCAACCATTGTCTGGTCATCAACCCCGGCGACACGCTCGCCGCCGAAGGGCCGGGTGCGCGGCGCCTGCTGCCGTTCGACGGGTCGAATCCGGCTGGCGCCGAATAGAACTCGTCTGGGTCAGGATTCCGGCACGTCGTCGTTCAGCCGGTCCCCGGCTGCCACCAGCTCTCCGTAGGTGGGCAGTCGCAGGGACAGCAGGCCGGCGAAGGTGTCGTCGGCGACCTGGAGCCGGTGCGCGGTGACGTGAATCGGCACCCACCCGCCGTCGTTGGCGCGCAACCGGAGCACCCGCGATGTCGGTCCGCTGCCGAATTCGACCGTCATGACGGCCATCTCGGCGATCTCGTTGGGGTGCACCACGGTTTCGGACGTCGCGTCGGCGCTCCAGTCGAAGAGCGGACAGGGCTCGTCGACCCACTTGATGAGCTTCCAGGTGTTCAGATCGACCAAGGCCCGGTACACGCCGGGAACGGCCGGGCCGCCCGCGAGCTGCTGCGCCCGGTCGAGCGGGGTGGCCGCCGAAGTGTCGCGCACGCCGCGCCAGTTCATGGCCCGGCAGATCAGCCGATCTCGGTCGTCCTCGTCGGGCTCGTTGAGCACCCGCGCGGCGAATCCGACGCTGATGGGCCGGCCCCGGAAGTCGGTCATTTCCCAAGTGCTGGTGAAGGTTTGGCCCGGTTCGGGTTTGAGCACGGCCGAGATGACCCGCGCCTCGTTCGGGTTGAGCTTGCGGGTCTGCAGGTCGTCGGCGAACGCCCGGCCGTGGGTGGCCTCGGCCGCCGGGTTGAGGCCGCTGTTGGCCAGCGACTCCATGGTGTCGGTCGCGATGCCGTTGGTCAGGTCCCACTTCAGAGGACCGGGGATCATCCGGTCCGGTGGGTCGGCATCGGGAGCGCCGACCCAGACATGGACGCCATGGATGCGGCCGTCGGTCATCTGCACCACTTCGGTCCGGATCACCCGGTCGCTCTTGGGTGTGATGCTCGTCAGTGGCAGGCCCGCGCGGAC
Source organism: Mycobacterium sp. SMC-21 (assembly GCF_045310825.1). Classification (NCBI taxonomy): domain Bacteria; kingdom Bacillati; phylum Actinomycetota; class Actinomycetes; order Mycobacteriales; family Mycobacteriaceae; genus Mycobacterium; species Mycobacterium sp. SMC-21. Next base: position 228,524 of record NZ_JBJIAO010000001.1, read on the forward strand.
GGTTTCCCCGATCGCCGACTGGATGGCCATCAGACTCGCGTTGCGCCGCAGGAAAGTGCTGATGGGAACCATGTCCTGGGTTTGCTGCCCCAACGCGACGACGGCAGGTTCGGCGCCGAGGGTCTCGACGAGGAGCCAGTCGTCCGTCATGGTCGTAGTTTATCCGTTTCGGCGCTCTTTGCTCTGCCCGGCTGCGGCCTGCCGCCTACCTGCCGTGGGCTGCCAAAGTGTCCACTACCAGGCGAAGTACCTGGACAGCACCGGCTTTGTCCAGGGGATCGTTCGCGTTGCCGCACTTGGGCGATTGCACACAGGAGGGGCAACCGTGACGGCACTCACACGCGGCGATCGCCGCGGCCGTCGCGGCCCACCAGGTGGACAGCTGCCGGAACCCGCGGTCGGCGAACCCGGCGCCGCCCGGATAGCCGTCGTACACGAAAATCGTTGGCAGACCGGACAAGTCGCCGGGAGCGGGGCCGGCTGCGGTCGACACCCCACCGATGTCGCCCCGGTCGCAGCTGGCCACCAGTGGCAGCAGACCTATCGCGGCATGCTCGGCGGCGTGCAGTGCACCGGGTACGCGCAGTGGATCAATCCCCTTGTCCAGCAATATCTCCGGGGTCATGGTGCACATGACCGCCATGGTGTCCAGCGTGCGCGTGGGCATGTCCAGGTCGACGAAATCGAGCACGGTGCCGTCCATGGCCCGGCGCAGGAAGCCCACGACGGTGTTGGACACCGAAACCGGGACCAGACCGATGGCGACGGGCCCGAACCGGTGGATCTCTCCGGTACCGCGCACGCTGATATCGGTGACCTCCCGGGCCGACGTGGTGTACCCGGGATCCTCGGCGTGCACGAAGGCGACGCCGGCCTCGAAATCGAGAGCGTCGACCAGGAACGTCTCACCCTGGTGCAGGTGGACGGCGCCCGGATGCACCGACGCGGGCGCCTGCCCGGCACCGGTGCTGCCCAGCATGCGTCCGGTTCCGGACTCCAGGATGGCGATCTGCCCGCCGGACGAGCCCCGGATGTCCACCGCGGGATGCGGATCCACGCCGGGCGCCGGGAAGTAGCCGGCGGGACGCTTGCGCAGCAGGCCGTCGTCGACGAGGGATTCGGCCACCGCTTCGGCGTCCCACATCCGCACCTCGGCCGGGGTAAGTGGGAGTTCGGTTGCCGCGCACAGTAATTGCGGTGACAGCACGAAGGGGTTGGCGGGATCGATGACGATCCGTTCGATGGGCTTGTCCAGCAGCGCGGCGGGATGGTGCACCAGATAGGTGTCGAGGGGGTCGTCGCGCGCGATCAGCACGATCAGCGCACTCTGACCGCGCCGTCCGGCCCGGCCGGCCTGCTGCCAGAAGGACGCCACGGTGCCGGGGAACCCGGCCAGCACCACCGCGTCCAGTCCGGCGATGTCGACGCCGAGTTCCAGGGCGTTCGTGGTCGCCAGGCCGCGCAATTCGCCTTCCGTGAGTGCATGTTCCAGCGCCCGGCGGTCCTCGGCGAGGTACCCCGCGCGGTACGACGCCACCAGCGGGGCCAGGTCGGGTGCGACGTTCTCCAGCCGGGCCCGCGCGCCCAGCGCCGTCAACTCGGCGCCGATGCGCGAGCGGACGAAGGTCAGGGTGCGGGCGCCCTCGGCGATCAGGTCGGCCATCACGCGCGAGGCCTCGGTGCCCGCGGCCCGGCGCACCGGGGCGCCGTTCTCGCCGATCAGATCGGTGAGCAGCGCGGGCTCCCACAGCGCCACCGTGCGGCCGCCGTGCGGCGACCCGTCCTCGGTGATGGCGGTGACGGTCTGGCCGAGCAACTCGGACGCCGTCTGTGCCGGCGCGGCCGTGGTGGCGCTGGCGAACACCACCGTGGGTGCGGACCCGTACCGGTCGCACAGCCGTAGCAGCCGGCGCAGCACCATCGCCACGTTGGAACCGAAAATGCCGCGGTAGTAGTGGCATTCGTCGATCACCACGTACTTGAGTTGCCGCAGGAACACCGCCCACCGGGAGTGGTTGCGCAGCAGGGACAGGTGCACCATGTCGGGATTCGAGAAGATCCACCGGGACCGCTCCCTGGCGAATTGCCTTGCCTCGGTTGAGCTGTCGCCGTCGTAGGCAGACGGTGCGGTGTTGTTGAGGCCGGGAATCGTGGCGCACAGCGACTGCGCGGCCCGCAGCTGGTCGTGGCCCAGCGCCTTGGTGGGGGACAGGTACAGGGCGCGGGCGTGCGCATCGGTTTGCAACGCATGCAGGATCGGCAGTTGGTAGGCCAGGGATTTACCGGACGCCGTGCCCGTCGCGATCACCACATGCCGCCCGGCATGCGCCAACTCGGCCGCGGCCACCTGGTGCGACCACGGCTGTGCCACACCACGATCGGTGAAGGCCTGCGCCACCTCGGCGCCAACCCAAGTGGGCCACGGCATTCGGCGCGCCTGTCGTGGCGGCAGGTCGGCGACGTGCCGCAGCGGCTGCTCGCCGGCCGGCGTGCCGTCCAGCGCAGCCGACAGCAGCGTGCGGCCGAAGTCCGACTGTCCCTGCGTCACAAGATGAATTGTTAACCACAGTTCGCTGTGCGACTGTTGCGGCAGCGTGGAACATGGTTGACTGATCTTGGTCGCAGCTTCTGTGTTCGTGTGTCAACACCCGGGAACGTCGTCTGCGTTCCCGGTACATCGGAAGACTCGGTGGACCGCACCCGCAGTAACAGAAGGAAATGAAGGACAAATGCCACAGGGGACTGTGAAGTGGTTCAACCCGGAGAAGGGTTACGGCTTCATTGAGCAGGAAGGCGGCGGAGGCGACGTCTTCGTCCACTACAAGCAGATTCAGTCCAATGGGTTCCGCACCCTTGAGGAGAATCAGAAGGTCGACTTCGAGATCGAGCAGAGCCCCAAGGGTCCGCAGGCTCTGAACGTCCGCACCGTCTGAGGTTCACAGACTCCGCCGAACGCCCCCGCATCGTCCGCGACGAAGTGGGGGCGTTCCGCATCGGCGGGTGGTCGCGCCCGGCCTCCCTGCCTTTTGGTGTGAGCTGGCCTACTGTCGGCAGGGTGAGTCAGCTGTCCTTCTTCTCGGCCGAGTCGGTGCCGCCTGCGGTCGCCGACCTGACCGGGTTGCTCGCCGCGCCGGGACAGGTGGTGATGGCGGGGGATGCCAAGGTCCGCCTCTCCGTCGTCGTCGACGCGTTGTGGCGGGCCGAGGCGCTGGCCGAGATGATCGCCGAGGCGGGCCTGAAGCCCGAGATCACCCACACCGACGAGAAGACGCCGCTGGTGCGCACCGAGGCCGACGCCCGGCTGGCCCGGATGGCGCAGGACTGGACGCGCGGTGCGGTCAAAACCGTGCCCGACGGGTGGTTGCCGGGCCCCCGGGAGCTGCGCGCGTGGGTGCTGGCCGCGGGTACCGCGGAACCGAACGGCTACCTGTTGGGTTTGGATCCGCACGCACCGGATACCCATTCGACGTTGGCGTCGGCACTTATGCGAGTCGGTATCGCGCCGACCCTGATCGGGACGCGGGGTCACCATCCGGCCCTGCGGATCAGCGGCCGTCGGAGGTTGTTGCGCCTGGTAGAGAACGTGGGCGAGCCGCCCGGGTTCACGGAGGCGTTTCTCCAATGGCCCCGGATTTAGGGGATGCAGCCCGTATATTTTGGCCGCATCCGGTTTGCGTAGGCTCGCGCGGAGTGTCAAATTGTGACTTGCCTTGGAACCGGATGACCGTTAGGCATTCATTCGGTGTCCTAGTGCCGACCAAGAAGTGGAGCGTATAGATACGGTGGCTGACCTCGATGGTGCCGGTAGCGGCAGCCGGGTCCGGCGACTCGTCATAGTCGAGTCGCCTACCAAGGCGCGCAAGATTGCCGGTTACCTCGGCTCCAACTATGTCGTCGAATCGTCGCGCGGACACATTCGCGACCTCCCGCGCAACGCCGCGGACGTGCCGGCCAAATATAAAGGTGAGCCCTGGGCGCGCCTCGGCGTGAACGTCGACGACAACTTCGAGCCGCTCTACATCGTCAGCCCCGATAAGAAGGCCACGGTCACCGAGCTCAAGGACCTGCTCAAGGGTGTCGACGAGCTCTACCTCGCGACGGACGGTGACCGCGAGGGGGAGGCCATCGCCTGGCACCTGCTCGAGACGCTCAAGCCCAAGGTGCCGGTCCGGCGCATGGTGTTCCACGAGATCACCGAGCCAGCCATCCTGGCCGCCGCCGAGAACCCGCGCGACTTGGACATCGCCCTGGTCGACGCCCAGGAGACCCGTCGTATCCTCGACCGGCTCTACGGCTACGAGGTCAGTCCCGTGCTGTGGAAGAAGGTCGCGCCGAAGCTGTCGGCCGGCCGTGTGCAGTCGGTCGCGACCCGGATCATCGTGCAGCGCGAGCGGGAACGTATGGCGTTCCGCAGCGCCGGCTACTGGGACGTCACGGCGGAACTGGACGCCAGCGTCTCCGACCCCGAGGCGTCCCCGCCCAAGTTCACCGCCAAGCTCAACACCGTCGACGGCCGGCGCGTCGCCACGGGCCGCGATTTCGACTCCCTCGGCGCGGTCAAGAAGCCAGACGAGGTGCTGGTGCTCGACGAGGCCGCGGCGGGCGCCCTGGCCGCCGGACTGCGCGGCGAGTCGCTGACCGTCAGCTCGGTGGAGCAGAAGCCGTACACGCGCAAGCCCTACGCCCCGTTCATGACCTCGACGCTGCAGCAGGAAGCCGGCCGCAAGCTGCGGTTCTCCTCCGAGCGCACCATGAGCATTGCGCAGCGGCTGTACGAGAACGGCTACATCACCTACATGCGTACCGACTCCACGACGTTGTCGGAGTCGGCGATCAACGCCGCGCGCACCCAGGCCGGGCAGCTGTACGGCCCGGAGTACGTGCACCCGACGCCGCGGCAGTACACCCGCAAGGTCAAGAACGCCCAAGAGGCACACGAGGCCATCCGGCCCGCCGGTGACGTGTTCCAGACGCCGGGCCAGTTGCACGGCGCCCTGGACACCGACGAGTTCCGGCTGTACGAGCTGATCTGGCAGCGCACCGTCGCCTCACAGATGGCCGATGCCCGCGGCACGACCCTTTCTCTCCGTATTTCCGGCCAGGCGCGCACGGGCGAGCAGGTGGTGTTCAGCGCCTCCGGCCGCACCATCACCTTCGCCGGCTTCCTCAAGGCCTACGTCGAGAGCCTCGACGAACAGGCCGGGGGCGAGGCCGACGACGCCGAGAGCCGCCTGCCGAACCTGACCCAGGGTCAGCGCGTGGACGCCGCCGAGCTCACCGCCGACGGGCACACCACCAATCCGCCGGCCCGCTACACCGAGGCCTCGCTGATCAAGGCGCTGGAAGACCTGGGCATCGGTCGCCCGTCGACGTACTCGTCGATCATCAAGACCATCCAGGACCGCGGCTATATCTATAAGAAGGGCAGCGCCCTGGTGCCGGCCTGGGTGGCGTTCGCCGTCGTCGGGCTGCTCGAGCAGCACTTCGGGCGCCTGGTCGACTACGACTTCACCGCCGCCATGGAGGACGAACTCGACGAGATCGCCGCCGGCAACGAGCAGCGCACCAACTGGCTGACCAACTTCTACTTCGGCGGCGACCACGGCGTCGAGGGCTCGGTGGCCCGCGAGGGTGGCCTGAAGAAGCTCGTCGGCGTCAACCTCGAAGGCATCGACGCGCGAGAAGTCAACTCCATCAAGCTGTTCGACGACGCCGAAGGCCGAGCCATCAACGTCCGCGTCGGTCGCAACGGGCCGTACCTCGAGCGCATGATCGCCGATGAGGAGAACCCCGGTGAGCTGAAACCGCAGCGCGCCAACCTCAATGACGATCTGACGCCCGACGAGCTGACCCTCGAGCTGGCCGAAAAGCTCTTCGCCACACCGCAAGAGGGCCGGGTGCTCGGTGTCGACCCGGAGACCGGGCACGAGATCGTCGCCAAGGACGGGCGTTACGGCCCGTACGTCACCGAGGTGCTGCCGGCGCCGCCGGAGGAGCCGGATGCCGGCACCGGTGCGAAGAAGACCAAGAAGCCCGTCGGCCCCAAGCCGCGGACCGGATCTCTGTTGCGCTCAATGGATCTGGAGACCGTCACGCTCGAGGACGCGCTGAAGCTGCTGTCGTTGCCTCGCGTCGTCGGTGTCGATCCGGAGAGCAACGAGGAGATCACCGCGCAGAACGGCCGCTACGGCCCATACCTCAAGCGCGGCAGCGATTCTCGCTCACTGGCCACCGAAGAGCAGATGTTCACCGTCACGCTCGAAGAGGCGCTGAAGATCTACGCCGAGCCGAAACGCCGTGGGCGCCAGGGCGCTGCCACGCCGCCGCTGCGTGAGCTGGGCACCGATCCGGTGTCGGGCAAGCCGATGGTCATCAAGGACGGCCGCTTCGGGCCGTACGTCACCGACGGTGAGACCAACGCCAGCCTGCGCAAGGGCGACGACGTCATGTCGATCACCGACGAGCGGGCCTCGGAGTTGTTGTCGGACAGGCGCGCTCGTGGCCCGGTGAAGAAGGCTGCCAAGAAGACCGCTGCCAAGAAGACGGCGGCGAAGAAGACGGCCGCCAAGAAGGCGCCGGCGAAGAAGGCCGCCGCGAAGAAGGCCTAGGCACATTTGCCGGACTTCTCAACGCAGCTCGTACCTCGCTGCTTGATCGGCGTCCGGCCTAGCTGGCGGCTTCGGTTTCGGAAGCCGGCCGCGGCGAGGCCAGCGACAGCGGCCGCGCCAGCTGTGTGGGCGCGGACCGGCCGCGCAGCTCGACGGTCTCGCCGACGTCCCAGCACAGTGCCTCGGCGTCCAGCGCACCGCTGACCGCGATCGCCGATGCCAACACGTGGCCCTCTTCGAGCTTGGCGAGCTCGGTCAGGCGGGCGGCCTCGTTCACCGGGTCGCCGATCACGGTGTACTCGAAGCGGGCCAGCGCGCCGATGTGGCCGGCGATGGCGCGGCCCGCCGATACGCCGATACCGAACTCCGTGGTGCCCAGCACCGTCACCAGTTCGTCGTGCAGATCACGGGACGCGGCCAGCGCGGCACCGGAGGCGTCCGGGTGCTCGATGGGGGCGCCGAAGATGGCCAGCGCCGCGTCACCCTGGAACTTGTTGACGAACCCGCCGTGCCGGTTCACGGTGTCGACGATGATCCGGAAGAACTCGTTGAGGATCGACACCACCTCGGCGGCGGGCCGCGTCGACGCCAGCTGCGTCGACCCGATCAGGTCGATGAACAGCACCGCGACGTCGCGTTCCTGGCCGCCCAGCTCGGTGCCGCGCTCCAGGGCGCGGCGCGCGACGTCCTCGCCGACGTAGCGGCCGAATAGGTCGCGCAGGCGCTGCCGCTCGGACAGGTCGCGCACCATGTCGTTGAACCCGGCCTGCAGCAGGCCCAGCTCGCTGGCGTCGTAGATCTGCATGTGCGCGTTGTAGTTACCGCGCTGCACCTCGCCCAGGGCCCACCGCAGCTGGCGCAGCGGGTCGGCGATGGACATGGCGACCAGGACGTTGCCGGCCAGGCCGACGGCCAGCGCGGTGATCGCCAGCAGCAGGATGGGGGTGTTGAGCTGGTCGTTCTGGGCGATGAAGGTCGTGTACTGCCCGGCCAGCCGGGCCACGATGATGGCGAGCAGCGGCACGCCCGTCGACAGCACCCAGGTCAGGACCTGGCGCTGGATGACGCCGGGGGCCCGGAAGTTCTCGGGCACGCCGTCGCGCAGCGCCGCGACCGCGACGGGGCGCAGCACGCGCTCGGACTGCAGGTAGCCGATGATCGCGGTGGCGGTGGCGCCGAGCGCGCTGGCCACGGCGACGAACGGCGCCGAGCGGCTCGCCACCGGCCAGCTGGCGATGATGAACACCACCGAGCCGAGGAACCAGTTCCCGACGCTGATCAGCGTCCGGTAGTACGGCATCTTGAGCGCCCGGGTGCGGGCCAGCTCGGTGAATGCGGGGTCGTCGGCGTCGCCGTGCAGCGTGTCGCGCCGTTGCCAGCGGATCACGGGGATCAGCAGCCGCAGACTCAGCCAGGCCGCCACGACGAACGAGACGAACAGGACAGCCAGGAACACCGCCAGGTTCACCGCCGGCAGGTCCTGCAGCTGGATGCGATCTTCGGCCGGCAGACCGAACCGCAGGAAGCCCAGAACGAACAGGGCGCCGATGATGTCGGCCTGCAACAGGCTCAGCGTGAACACCGGCCACGGGGTGCGCGCCACCCATCGGACGAACCCCCTGATTCGCCCGATGCGCTCTACATCGGTGGCCACCCGCTAACCGTATCGGGCCAGGGCGACGGATATTGCCGCTGCGCGCAGGTTCGTGTCGTCCGCGCCGGTTACTGTGGGGCGCGATGAGCGGAGTTTTCTCGCGTTTGGTCGGCCAGGATGCCGTGGAAGCCGAGTTGGTGGCCGCAGCGCGGGCGGCCCGGGGTGATTCGGCTCACAGCGGGCTCACAACCGGCAGCATGACGCATGCGTGGTTGATCACGGGGCCGCCCGGTTCGGGCCGGTCCATCGCCGCGGTGTGCTTTGCGGCGGCGCTGCAGTGCACTGCGGAGGCCGCCGAGGGCGGTCCGGGGTGCGGCGCCTGCCGCGCGTGTACGACGACCATGGCGGGCACGCACGCCGACGTCCGGCGCGTGATTCCCGAGGGGCTGTCGATCGGCGTCGACGAGATGCGCGCCATCGTGCAGACCGCGTCCCGGCGGCCCGGCACCGGCCGCTGGCAGATCGTCGTCGTCGAAGACGCCGACCGGCTCACCGAGGGCGCCGCCAACGCGCTGCTGAAGGTCGTCGAGGAGCCGCCGCCGTCGACGGTGTTCCTGCTGTGCGCGCCGTCGGTGGATCCCGAGGACATCGCGGTGACGCTGCGGTCGCGGTGCCGGCACGTGGCGTTGACGACGCCGCGGGCCGACGCCATCGCGCAGGTGCTGATGGACAACGACGGGCTGTCCGAGGCCGACGCACGGTGGGCGGCGTCGGTCAGCGGGGGACACGTCGGCCGGGCGCGCCGCCTCGCGACCGATCCGGACGCGCGATCACGCCGGGAGCGGGCCCTGGGCCTCGCCCGCGATGCCGCGACGCCGGCGCGCGCGTACGCGGCCGTGGAGGAGCTGGTGGCGGCCGCCGAGACCGAGGCCATCGCGTTGACGGCCGGCCGCAACGAGGCCGAGACCGAGGAGCTCAAGACCGCGCTGGGTGCCGGTGGCACCGGTAAGGGCGCGGCGGGGGCACTGCGGGGCGCCGCGGGCGCGCTGAAGGACCTGGAGAAGCGGCAGAAGTCGCGGCAGACCCGGGCGTCGCGCGACGCGCTGGACCGCGCGCTGATCGACCTGGCCACCTATTTCCGCGATGCGCTGCTGGTGTCGTCGGGCGCGACGGGCGTGGCTGCGGCCAACCATCCGGACATGGCCGACAAGGCCGCCGCGATGGCCGCTCACGTGCCCGCCGACCAGCTGCTGCGGTGCATCGAGGCGGTGCTGGCCTGCCGCGAGGCGCTGGCCACCAACGTCAAGCCGAAGTTCGCGGTCGACGCCATGGTGGCGACCATGGGACAGGCGCTCCGGGCCGGACAACGGAACTGACTTTGGTTGCGCCGGACGCGTCCCGTAGACTCGTCCCGCCCCGCCTCGGTGGGGCGTGCCACCCTAGCTCAGTCGGTAGAGCAATTCACTCGTAATGAATAGGTCAGGGGTTCGATTCCCCTGGGTGGCTCCAAACTTGCAGGTCAGAGGCTTACAGCTTCTGGCCTGCACTGGTTTCTGGGCCGAATCCCGTATTTTCCCCGTAGAAACAGGTGGTTATCCTGCCTGACCTGCCCATTTGTCCAGTGTTGCCCGCACGTCCGGCCCGGTGGTTCGCCGCTGGGCATAGTGCTGTTCCGTAGTCGCCATCTGCGTGTGTGACAACTGGGCTTGCGCGGCCTCGATACCCATCTCGTCGCGGACCACCGTGGCCACCGACCTGCGGAAGCTGTGCGGCGTCACCCACCGCAACGATTCTGGGAGCGCATCGCGGAGCGCACTGCGAATATTCGACAGGCTGACGTACCCGCCGTCACGTGTAGCCAACACCGGCCCATCCGTCGACGCAGTCCGCCCCAGCAGTTCCGTGAGCACCGTTACGCCGAACTTCGGTAGCAGCACCGTGTGCGGGTCGGCGTCACCCTTGCGAGCATCCTGCCGGTGCACCGACTTGCCCGGTACGCGGCCGTGGTCGATAACAGTCCCGTTCACAGTGACGGTTGGCGGATCGCCGAGAAGGTCTACGTCTTGCCAGCGGATCGCCAGCACTTCACCCGGCCTTGCGGCGGTTGCCGCCAGCAGCTCCACGAACGCGGGCAGCAATACACCCCGTGGTGGGCCGCCACGCTGATGCGGCTGCGCATACATCTTCACGGCCTGGCGCACCTGCTCCAGTTCCAGAGCGGTCAGCCCGCGGGCCGGCTTCGGTTCCGCCTTGGCCGGCTTGGTCGCTGCGATGGGGTCGAACCGCACGACGTCGAACCGGGCCGCCATCTGGTACATGCCAGATAGGACGGTGCGCAGCAGTTCGGATTGCCGAGGCGGCAAGGTCTGTATGTGGGTGTTGGCGCGGCTGCCCTCGAGCTCGGCGATGCGCAGCGCCCCGAGCTCAGCGTCACCGTGCAGGCGCCATACCTGGCGGTACTGTGCTTCGGATTGCGGCTTGATTCCGTCCTCGGTTACCTTCGCCGATACCCACGTGTCGAATAGCTCGGAAAGCGTTGTGCGACCGTTGATTACTCCGACAGGGGCCGTGGTCTCTAGCTCGGTTTTGATGCGCCGCAACAGCATTCGGCGGGCGTCCTCGCTGGAACTGTATGACGTGGCTTCGCGCTCGCGTAATCTGCCGCTGTGCAGGCGCACGTAAACGCTTGCAATGTAGCGCTTTTGGCTCTTCCCGGCCTCATCTTTGAACTTCTCGACACGCTCGGTTATCCGCCCATGCTCACCGGGCTTCATCCGCTGTCTAGGCATGGCTGTCGTCCGCGGGATGTTCGATGCGTAGGTCCACCTCGGCGGTTGGGACACTGATTCCAAGTCGCTCACAAATAGCTTTGATCCGACGATTGAGCACAGCTATGTGTTCCGGGTTGTCCATCTCGTCTCTCGTTGCGATCAGCTCGTCTAGATCGCGCCACTGGTACAGCGTTTCGGTATTCTCTCGCCACTGCGTTTCAGGGTCTTCTGCCGCACCCAAACTATTGTTTCCGAGATAGCTATATATCCCCGAAAACCATTGTGCTGCATTGAATCCCGCAGCATTTCGCCCGGGCATAATCTCAAGAGCGCTCTGGTATGGGCCGGGATAGACGAGGTTCACCGGCGATGTGTTCAATGCAGCCGCGAGGATGATCAATTCGGCTAGGTCAACCTTGCCGGCCCGGTGGTTGCCCTCGATCCGGGCAATTGTCGAGCGCGTGATCGGATAACCAAGCTCCTTGGTTCGAGCTGACAACTGCACTGCAGTGAGGCCCTGCGCCACTCGAAGGCTGGCGACCGCCTGCCCGAATCGTTTGGACCCGGCCTCCTGCCACGCCTTCGCGTCCAGGTCAATGTTTGGCATTGCGCCATCTTCCCGCGATTTAGCTTGCATGTCCAAACTTTCTGTGCAAGTGTTTGGACTTGTACGGATTTAGTCGCATCCGTGACGCATAACCAAACACTAGGAGGGGCGATGCCACCTGGATTGCAAGACGAGATCGACAAGCTGAGCAGTCGGCTGTGGCCTGTGGAGGCCGTCATGGAGCGGCTGAGCGTCGGCAGATCGATGGTGTTCGAGCTGATGGCCAGCGGCCAGTTGCGCAGCACGAAAGTTGGTCGCAGGCGCCTGGTGTCCGAGGCCGCCATCAATGAGTTCATCGCCCGCATTGACGGTGCGGCCTAGATGAACACCACCCGCGAAAATGCCCCGGCCGGTGCGGGAACACCTGCCGGGGCGAACGAACCCGTCACTCACAAGATCGGAGATTCACCAGCCATGCTAGATCAAGATGTAACTTACGAGAAGGTCACCTGCACCGGGGACGTGTGGTGCGGCTGCGAATGCCACGCCTGCACGGTCAGCTTCGAGCACTGCGACCAGGCAGCTCCGCTGATTGTCGACAGCCTGCTCAACAAGGCCGACACGCTGCTCCCGACCCTGCTGGCCTCCCGGCTCGCATCGGCCTCGGCGTGCTTTCCCGCACCCGACGGCGGCACCGTCTACGTCCAGTTCAACGGCAACCGCATCACCATCGCGGTCACCGAGAAGGACTTCGAGACCCAACAGTTGGTCAGCCGGGAATTCACCGCCACGATCACCGAGGTGACCGCATGAGCGATCGCAACCCGTTCTCCGGCGCCGGCACCGACCGCCGCCAGTCCGCCTACCTGGGCGACGTCGGGGGCGGCCTCGAAAGCTACGCGGTGACAACCGAAATTAGTTCCGACGGGTGCACCATCGGGTTCTGGATCGAAGACCGCTCCACCCCCGATTTTCGCTGCACCGCCGGATGGAAGACCGTCCCCGAGCACGAACAGGTCGGCCCGCTACCCGACAGGTGGAAGTACCGCATCGAGTTGGCCCAAACCAGACTCAGGATCAAGGCTTTGCGAGCGATCACGCCCCGGTGCGGACGGCCGACGGCACACGGCACCAAATGCCTCAATCGGGTTCGGGAGGACGGCCAGCCGTGCCACCGTCACGCAGAGGCAGTCAGGTGAAAGATGCGACGGGAGGCCGGCCCTTCGGGGCCGGTTTCCCGGCGTCGCAACAAGTTTCGTGGTGGGAAGTCCACCAGTTCGTAGAAGAACTATCTCTTCCTGATCTTCCGTTCCCCGGCACACCCGCCTGGTGCCATCTTCCTCTTCAAGACAAGAAGTTGGCCTGTATCGCCGCCGCTGAGCACTACGCCCTGCTGCTGGATACCCGGCAGGAACACCTTGCCGAGGCATCCAAACAGATTGCGGGCGCGGAGAACTGGGCCGCAGTCGCCCGCAACATCACTCGCCGGGAGTCCGGCCTGTACGTCCCACGAAGGAAAGCATCATGACAGAACCGCGCCCGGACGCCGCGCCGGCCGTCACCCGAGAGGTCGTCATGGGCGGCCAGCTGGTGACCCGCAGCCTGACCGTTACACGCGGATCCGACGTCAAGGCCAAGCGGCTGATCTGGTGGGAGGTCGGCCTGATCCTTCAGTACGCCATCAACCTGCTGGCTGCCCGTGAAGGCAAGGGCAAGTCCACCGTCGCCTCATCCTGGGCGGCACGCGAGACCCGCAACGGTGGCGTAGTGCTCTGGATCGGCACGGAGGAATCCCGCGAGCACGCCATCGTGCCCAGGTTGATCGCCGCAGGCGCCGACATGGAGAAGGTCATCTTCGTCGACGTCCAGACCGACCTCGGCACCGGCGCACTGATGTTTCCGCTCGACCTCGCCGGCATCGAGGATGTCATCCGTCAGCACGGCGTCACCATGATCTTCCTCGACCCCGCCAAGGCCGTCGTTCCGCCCGGATTCTCCGGCAACGACGACATCGCGGTACGCCAGTACCTCGAACCGATCGCCGCACTGGCAGACCGCTGCAAGGTCACCATCATCGGCCTAGCGCACTTCGGCAAGCGCGTCGGCAACGACTCCGGGCAACTCATGCTCGGCTCGGTCGCGTGGTCCCAGGTCGCCCGCTGCGTCCTGTCGATCGCAGAAGACCCGGACTCCGGCACCCGCGTGCTGACCAACACCAAAGCCAACTACGCCGGCACCGACCGCTCCGTCGAGTTCCGCATCGTCTCGACCACCGTCCAGCTCGACGACGGCACCACCGAGATCGGATCCGTGGAATGGCTCGGCGACACCAGCACCGACGCCCGCGATCTTCTGGCCGGCGACGAGGCGGAGGACGCGGGAGAGCGGACAGCGGCCGAACACTGGCTACAGGACTACCTGAAAGCTAACGGCCCACTGCCATCCAAAACGATCAAAACCGAGGCCGCCAAAGAGAAGATCAGCGAGCGAACACTGCAGCGAGCAAAGAAGAAGGCCGGCATTCTCGACACGTCGATCGGATTCCCAAGGCGATCGACGTGGTACCTGCCGAGCCAGGCCGAGAAGATCGAGGCCATGCGCGATGATGGCGCGACTGAGGGTGTCGCACAGGACGGTGGCGCGACTGGCGCGACTGAGTCCGACCAGGGAAAATTAGATGGCGCGACTGAGCTCGAAGATCAGTCGCGCCACGGTTCTACGCCTGGCGCGACTGATGGCGTCACTGAGCCCACTGGGCCATCGCCCGCCTCTATGCCCGCTAGGCAGTTCCACAAACCGGCCCGCAACCGACGCCGCACCATCGGCGGCAAACCCGCATCCAGCTACCCCGCCTGCCGCGTCTGCGCCGAACCAGTCACATGCGGACAAGGCGACACGCACCTGTCCTGCAGCAAACAACAGGCAGCCTCATGAAGCGCCGCGTCATCTTCGTGGACCCAGAAATCTGGACCAGGACCAAGGAGAACGCAACCATGCCCGAAGACGAATATCAGCGCCTTGTCGCTTTCACTCGACTGCTCTCGGACGTATCGGCGGCACTGCGACTGAAGGGCCGCACCGAGGCCGCAGACATCCTGCACGCCGAAGCCGTCCACTTCGCCACCGAACGCGACATTGCCAGAGCGATGACAGATGTCGAACTCGACACCCCGGTGCAGACAGTCGACCTAGGCCGGTTGTCGGACGATTGAGATAGACTGTGTCCCAACAACTGAATGAAAGTAGCGGCGCGTTGCAGGGCGAAACCCACGGCGCGCATGGGCGAAATCCAAACTTCATATTGCCGGCAGGGCGACACCCACCGGAGTCTGTAACGAAACCATCCACCATGTGGACACGTCGTTACCACGCGAAAACTGGTTACCACCAACACTTTTCGGGCTCTGGGAGGGGCTCACAAGATGGCAATGAAATCTCTTGCAACAGAACTCATGGAGCGCCGTAGCGTTCTCATCAACGAGGCCCGCGCAATCGCTCAGCGCGGCGTAGACGCGAAACGCGACCTCACCGAAACCGAGCAATCCGACTTCGATCAGCGCATCGCAGACGCCAACGCACTCGAGGCCCGCGCCAAGCAGATTCACGACGGCGAGCAGCGAGCTCACGAGCTCGAGGAGTCGTTCCGCAGCGTTACCGGCGCGTACCCAGGGCAGCCCAGCGCATCCGGCTGCCCGTCTCTGCTGGTGTCCCGCGAGAACATCGCCAAGCACGCCGAAGCGCTGCGTGAAGGCCGCGTATTCGGCGCCGTCGAAGAAGGCCGCGCCCTGGTGCAGGTGAACCCGTCCGCCGCCAACGCGTTCGGTGGCCCGCAAGCATGGGCGCAGATCGGCCCACGCGAACCCATGCACCTGATCAGATTCGCCGGCATCCCGGTGCAGACCCTTACCGGTGTGTCCGCAGTGATGCCCGCATACACCCTGCCGGCCAGCGCCGCAGGGGTGAACGAGTCCACCGCGCACGGCGAATACGACTCGGTGGTCGACGTGCCGCTGTCAGCGCTGCGGTACGGCCGCTGGACGGCAGTCTCGGCGGCCGCATCCCAGTTCGACAGCCTCAGCGGCATCGCCAACTTGCACAGCGTCGGTATCGCCAAGGACCTCGACAAAAAGGCCGTCGGCGATATCCAGACCGCCGCAGGCACCCCGGTGACCTACGCCGCAGACATCGCCGGCAATGTGCGCAAGAGCCTGCTCACCGTCTCGGCCGCCGTGCTCGTCCCCGTCGATAGCCTCGTCATCTTCGGCACCCCGGGCGACATCGCACTGCTCGGCGACACCACGCCCGCCAACGGCCCCGACGTCGGGTCTGTCACCGAGCGGTTCAACGGCGCCCGCCTCTATCCCACCAACGACGCCACCGCCGGTCAGGTGACGATCTTCGACCCGGCCTCGTTCCTCGTGTTCATGAGCCAACTGCAGTCGGCGTCAACCATCGACCCGAAGGACGGCAGCAACTCGTTCGGCTCCTGGTTGCACTCGACCGGCGTCGGCCAGGGCCTCACCGGCTCCGCGCAGGCCGTCGACACCGTCAGCCCGTAGTGACTGACCCTCGATTCGGTGCCGGTCCACCCGCAGACGACGGGTGGCCGGCAACCGACGAATGGGCCGACGACTGCGAGCAACAAACACAGTCGTGGACGAGCCGCATCCAGAAGCAACTAAGCCACTGGTTCGGCACCGCCGAACAACCCCAGAACCAGACACCCGACTGGTTCAACCCCTAGACCATGTGCCGGGGCGTCAAACCCCGCTTTCGTTACTCCTTCGAGGGCAAGGCCAGTCACGACGGCCAGTGTGAGGCCAGAGCTGGACCTGCGCCCCGGCGCATACCCACAGGTCAGGGCATTTTTTAAGAGGCAAACACGCAGGTGACACCGCCAATGTTCCTCTCGCAGGGTGTACGGAGTCTGGGGAATTTGGGCACGGTCTGGGGTAATCCGGCGACATACCGGCAACTTCGAGCTTGGCGGAAAAAACTTTCGGGGAGAGATACGCAAGACTGGCGGTCTCACCTGCGCTTGGCCGGCTAAAAAACGGCGGCAGGTTCAAGTACCGTCCTAGTCCGGCTCCCCGGCCTTGTGCTGATGCGCCCGCACCATGTTGTCGAGAATCTGCTGCTCGGCAGCGATGCGCGGATCGGTGTGTAGTGGGGCCGTGTCGAAGTTGGGTCCCGCGTGGATGACTGCGTCTCGCCAGTCGCCCCCAGGCTCACCGACCAGGATGTACCGGCCTGTTTCGATTCCGTAGTTCCATGCGTGCTCCCAGGCGAGTTTTGGTGTGCCGTCGTCAGTCATTCGGTGCTCCCTCACTAGCTGTTACCGTCCACAGTCCGTCCGCAGTAGTTTCGGCTGGCCTACTCCGCATTTTCCCCGTAAAAACGCCCGCGACACGCCGCAATTCTGGGCAAATCTCCGCGGACGCACTGTCCGTCAATCATTTTGGTGCGAAACACTTTAACGGTCTATCGCGGACTGCGGCGGACCCTTCGGCCTTATGAATAGGTCAGGGGTTCGATTCCCCTGGGTGGCTCCACAACTTTTTCGCGCTACCGACGTTGGTCGGGGAGCGTGTGCGGGGCCGGCGTCTCGGTAACCGGCGCCAACACGCTCGGGTCCACGTTGAACCGCGGCTTGCGCATCGGGACCGCGATGCAGCCCTGGGCCTTCCCGTCGACGTACGAGCATTTCGTCTTGTCGCCGTTCTTGTCGGTCGTCGTGCAGGCCTCGTACAGGTGTCCGTTACCGACCTTGGTTTCGTAGGTCTGGTTCGAACCCATGCAGTCGCTTCCCACGCTGGCGTTGGCGCCTGGCGCGGTCAGGATCACCGGTACGGCATAAAGCGCGGCAGCACTCAGCAGGGCGGCGAATGTCGGCTTGATCATCGAGTTCGTGGTCATTGCTGGATTTCCTTTTCGGGTGGCTGTGGATGGCTGGGCAGGGATTCAGGAGTGTTCGACCTGAACCGGGACGAGGTCACCGGTCGGGATGTGGGTGCCTTTCACGCCCGTCCTCGGCACGGTGATGCAGCCCTGCGGCTTGTGATCGACCTCGGTGCACTGGGTCTTGACGCCTTCTTTGTCGGTCGTCGTGCAGCTCTCGATGATCGAGCCGTTCGACCGAGTGCCGATGGCGAAGGTGCCACCGCCTTTTCCACAGCGGGTCGCCAAAGACTCTGCACCGGCGAGGGGCGTCGTCAGCGCCAGCGGGGCCACGTACAGCGCAGCCGTGCCGATGAGGGCGGCCAGTGCGATGCGCTTGCCGTTTGCGGCGCCGGTGATGGTCATGGGAGGTCTCCTTTTCCGGTGGTCGCAGGCCCGGTTGGACTTGCTGACACAGGTAGGAGTGGGCACCGTCCCGGAAGGGGACAGTTTTTTCGGAGAACTTTTTGGAGCTTTTTCGGTGCTGCTCAGACGCCTAGCGCGGCGCCAGGAACCCCACCGGCCCGGAGGCGACGCACACCGACAGCGCCGACGTGTTGGCCTTCACCTGGATCGCGGCCCCGGCGCCGGGTAGCCGGACGAACACCCGGTTCAGGCCGGGGTGTACCGGCACCCGGGCCTCGCGGCCCTCGGGCAGGGACATGGTCAGGGACCCGTCGCTGTTGGCGAGGTAGTTGATCTCGGCGGTCCAGTCGGCCGGCAGCAGCGGGCCGTCGAGCGGCATGGTGACCGGCGCGTCGGTCTGCACCAGGTAGCCGCAGTTCGGTGCCGGTCCCGGGGCGATCGTGCGGGTCCAGGTCACCTGGGCCGGCACCAGCTGGCCGGTCGCGGTGAGCATCTGTAAAGAGGTTGTGCTGGAAGCGAATTCGGGGCGGTCGCGCAGCAGGGCGAACATGTGGCTGGCCAGGTTCTGCGGCCACGCCACGCGTTGCAGCACCAGGGGATCGACCTCCTGGTCAAGCAGTGGCACGCCGCGGGGCGCATGGGCCAGCGCTGCCTCGGCGTTGACGAGGTAGGCGCGCGTCGGGTTGTCGCGCCAGCTGGGCAGGAACGTCGCCCACGAGTACAGGCTGCTGGCCACGAATGCCGTTGCGGCACAAGCGACAACGACGCGGCGCCGCGGCGAGTCGTCGAACCGCGCACTCCGGCTGGGTGCGCAGAACGCGACGGCGGCCAGCAGCGCCAGCACCACGACGAGATCGGACAGATAACGCAGCGTCTGTGCCAGCTCGAGGGCGGTGAACTTCGACGACCGCATCAGATAGATCGGCACCTGGCACGCCACCACGTACCCCACGGCGGCCAGCCACACCGGGCCCAGTCGCCGCTTCCGCAGCAGCGACACCGCAACCACGGCGGCGAGAACCAGCCAGCCGAGGACCATGACGACCGGGCCGGGCGTCGCCCACGGGGACGCCGGCGCCCAGCGTTGCCAGTCCCACGGCCCGCCGGCCAGCGTGGGTACCAGGCCGTGCGTGACGGACCGCGCCAGCAGTTCCCACGTCATCGCCAGGTCCAGGGTCCAGCGCTTCTGGTTGACCACCAGCAGGTAGACGCCGACCCAGCCGATCGTGATGGTCAGCAGCCCCAGCCACAGACGCAGGCCGGTACGCCACACCGTCTTGAGCGAGCCGGCCCCCGTCACGTACATCAGCAGCCAGCACACCGCGAACGCGGTGAACGGGATCACCGCGGACTTCTCGAAGAACAGCAGCCCGCCCAGGTAGGCCAGGCAGCCGGTCCACACGTACCGCGGATTTCCGGTGCGGACCAGCACGATGGCGTCGGCGCAGACCCAGGCCATGGCCGCCGCCATCGGCAGCGCGTTCAGCCCCGCCGACCACCAGGCGAACGCCGGCACCCCCAACGGTGTGAAGAGTGCGAAGACCAGCGGCACCAGCAGCACCGGCCGCCACCCGAGAATCACGCGCAGGGCGCGCACCAGCGCCACGGACGCGACGAGTTGCAGCACCACCAGGCTCACGGCCGGCCAGAACCACGTCAGCGGCGCCAGTCGCGTCAGCACCCCGGCGAGCAGGAATCCGGCGGGCATGACGTGCCCGTCGTGGTCATTGAAGAGGAAGTCCGGCGACAGGAGCGAATGGGTGCCGGCCTGGCCGATCAGGATCAGGTCGTCCCAGTAGAAGTAGCCGCCGAATGCGAGGACCGCCCGCAGTATCAGCTGCAGCGCCACCAGCGCGGCGGCGGTTCGGGCGACCCAGTTCACTCTTGTCGACTGTACGGGGCGTCACGCAGCAACCGTCGGTATGGTTGCGCCGTGCGAACACTTGTCACTGGTGCTGCCGGGTTCATCGGATCGACGCTCGTCGACCGGCTCCTGTCCGAAGGACACGACGTCGTCGGGCTCGACGACCTGAGCAGCGGCAAGGTCGACAACCTCGCCCAGGCCGAGCAGAACGAGCGATTCGAGTTCGTGAAGGCCGACATCGTCGACGCCGATCTGCACGCCATCGTGGCCGAAGAGCAGCCCGAGGTGATCTTCCACCTGGCCGCGCAGATCTCCGTCGCGCGGTCGGTGACCGACTCGCCGTTCGACGCCGGGGTCAACGTCGTCGGCACCGTGCGGCTGGCCGAGGCGGCGCGCAGCAACGGCGTGCGCAAGGTCGTGCACACCTCGTCGGGCGGGTCGATCTACGGCGTCCCGCCGGGCTACCCGACCAACGAGGACATGCCGGTCGATCCGTCGTCCCCGTACGCGGCCAGCAAGGTGTGCGGCGAGGTCTACCTCAACATGTTCCGCAACCTGTACGGACTGGACTGCTCGCACATCGCGCCCGCCAACGTCTACGGCCCGCGCCAGGACCCGCACGGTGAAGCCGGCGTGGTCGCGATCTTCAGCCAGGCGCTGCTGGCCGGGCGGCCCACCAAGATCTTCGGTGACGGCACCGACACCCGCGACTACGTCTTCGTCGACGACGTCGTGGACGCCTTCGTCCGTGCCGGCGGGGAAGCCGGCGGTGGGCAGCGGTTCAACGTCGGTACCGGGGTCGAGACGTCGGTGGCGCAGCTGCATACCGCGATCGCCGCGGCCGTCGGCGTGCCGGACGCTCCTGAGTTCCACCCGCCGCGCCTGGGTGACCTGCGGAAATCGTGCCTGGACATCAGCCGCGCCGGTGCCGTGCTGGGGTGGAGTCCCAAGGTGGCGCTGGCCGAGGGCGTGGCCCGGACGGTGGACTTCTTCCGCCCCTGACCTGCGATTACGCAGAAAAAGATTGTAAGCACTCACTTTCTGTCCTAGTCTCACGTCATGACCTACGACGTGATCGTCAAAGACGGCTTGTGGTTCGACGGCACCGGCCGCACGCCGCAACTGCGCAACCTGGGTATCCGCGACGGCGTCGTCGCGACGGTGTCGGCACAACCGCTCGATGAGACGGGCTGCCCCGACGTCATCGACGCCAAAGGCAAGTGGGTGACGCCGGGCTTCATCGACGTGCACACCCACTACGACGCCGAGGTGCTCCTCGATCCGGGCCTGCGGGAGTCCGTCCGCCACGGCGTGACGACGGTGCTGCTGGGCATGTGTTCGCTGTCGACCGTCTACGCCGAGAACGACGACGCCGCCGACCTGTTCAGCCGCGTCGAGGCGGTGCCGCGCAAGTTCGTCGTCGGCGCGCTCGAGCAGAACCGGTCGTGGTCCGGTCCCGCCGAGTATGTGCAGGCGCTCGAGGCGCTGCCGCTCGGCCCGAACGTCAGCTCGCTGCTGGGTCACTCCGACCTGCGCACCTCGGTGCTGGGCCTGGACCGCGCGACGACCCCGAACGTCACCCCGACCAACGCCGAGCTCGAGACCATGGCTTCGCGGCTCGAGGCGGCCCTGGACGCCGGCATGCTCGGTATGTCCGGCATGGACGCCGCCATCGACAAGCTCGACGGTGACCGCTTCCGGTCCCGCGCCCTGCCGTCGACATTCGCCACCTGGCGGGAGCGCCGCCGGCTGATCAAGGTGCTGCGCAAGCGCGGCCGCATCCTGCAGAGCGCGCCCAACGTCGCCAAACTGCAAGAGGCACTGAACTTCTTCCTCGAGAGCAGTGGCTGGTTCGGCCGTCGCCGCGGCGTGCGGATGAGTCTCTTGGTGGCCGCCGACGCCAAGTCGTCGCCCGGCGCGGTGTACCTGCTGGGCCCGGTGACCCGCCTGGCCAACAAGGTCCTGAACTCGAAGGTCCGCTTCCAGCACCTGCCGGTGCCGTTCGAATTGTATTCGGACGGAATCGATCTCCCGGTTTTCGAGGAGTTCGGTGCGGGCACCGCGGCGCTGCATCTGCGTGACCAGCTGGAGCGCAACAAGCTGATGGCCGACCCGGAGTACCGGCGCCGGTTCCGGAAGTCGTTCGACAAGAAGGTGCTGGGCCCGACCCTGTGGCACCGCGACTTCCACGACTCGACCATCGTCGAATGCCCCGACAAGTCGTTGATCGGCAAGAGCTTTGGCCAGATCGCCGACGAGCGCGGCATCCACCCGCTCGACGCCTTCCTCGACGTCCTGGTCGAGCACGGCGAACGCAACACCCGCTGGACCACCATCGTGGCCAACCACCGTCCCAAGCAGCTCGACAAGCTGGCCGTCGAACCGTCGGTGCACATGGGCTTCTCGGATGCCGGTGCGCACCTTCGGAACATGGCGTTCTACAACTACGCGCTGCGGATGCTGCGCCGCGTGCAGGACGCCGACAAGGCCGGCCGCCCGTTCATGACCACCGAGCATGCCGTGCACCGGCTCACCGGTGAGGTCGCCGACTGGTTCGGTCTCGAGGCCGGCACGCTGCGTCAGGGTGAGCGCGCCGACTTCGTGGTGATCGATCCCGCCGGCCTCGACGCCGGACTCGAGGCGTACCACGAGGATTCGGTGGAGTTCTACGGCGGCCTGAGCCGCATGGTCAACCGCAGTGACGCCGCCGTGGTGGCGACCGGTGTGGGTGGCCAGGTGGTGTTCCGCGACGGCGAATTCGTCGAGGGCTATGGGCAGACCGTGAAGTCCGGCCACTACCTGCCGGCGCGCGGCGCGAAACTGCCGGTGGCGCAAGCGGTCTGACGTGGCCAGAACTCAACAGCAGCGCCGGGAGGAGACCCGGGCCCGGCTTCTCGACGCCGCGATCGCCACCATCGTCGAGGTGGGCTACGCCCGTGCCTCGGCGGCGGTGATCGCGCGCCGGGCCGAGGTCTCCGACGGCGCGCTGTTCAAGCACTTCGCCACCATGGGCGATTTCATGGCCGCCACGGCGTTGGAGGTCATGCGCCGGCAGCTGGAGCAGTTCAGTAAGCAGATCGCCGAAATCCCCTCGGACCGGCCAGCTCTGGAGGGCGCGTTGATCGCGCTGCGCGACATCAGCGGCAACGCCACCAACGCCGTGATGTACGAGCTGATGGTGGCGGCGCGCACCGACGAGAAGCTGCGGACGACGCTGCAGGGCGCCCTCGTGGAATACGGCCGCAACATCTACGAGACCGCGCAGGAGATGCCCGGCGCCGATCAGTTGCCGCCGGAACTGCTCATGCTGATCGTCGCCGTCATGGTCAATACGTTCGACGGCGCGGCGCTGATCCGCGCCGTGCTGCCGCAGCCGGAACTAGAGGACGGCCGCATCCAGTTGCTGGCCACGATGCTGGGGAGTCTGGGCGTTCAGACCTGACGGATCGGCGGCTCGGGATCGGGCACCCGCGCGCCTTCCAGCGCCACCGCGCGGGCCAGTTGGGCGTAGCGCAGTTCGAGGTCCTTGAACCGCATGTAGGCGCTGATGGTCGTGAACAGGAACGCGATGACCAGCGCGTACAACAGCAGGTCGGCGCCGCGGCCGATGCCGAGCCAGTGCGCCACCACCGTGGTGTCGTTGGGGCGCAGGATCGCGTAGATGGCGCCGAGCACGAAGAACACGTAGCCGACCTTGACCCAGGCCCGGGATTGCGCGTTGCGCCGCGACGAGAACAGGTAGGCCAGCAGCAGGACCACCGCGCCGATCAGCAATGCCTTGGTCCAGATCATCGGCGCAACCTCCCGCGCAGCAACCCGTCGACGATGATGTTGACGCCGTTGACCAGCGGCTGACCCTTGGACATCGAATAGTCGGTGTACAGGATGTGCACCGGTTGTTCGGCGATCCGCCACTGGTTCTCCACGATCAGCGCGACGAATTCGCTGGCGTGGCTCATGCCGTTCATGGTCAGATTCAGTCCGTCGGCCACCGTCTTGTTGAACACCCGCAGCCCGTTGTGCGCGTCGGTCAGGTGCAGCTGGCGGCTGGACCGGCTGAGTTTGGCGACGATCGGCAGCAGCAGCCGCTTGAGCATCGGCATGCGGTCGGGCGGCCGGTCGGCGAACCGCGTGCCGATGACGATGTCCAGATCCTCGGCCCGCAGCCGGTCGAGCATCCGCACGACGTCCTTGACCTGGTGCTGGCCGTCGGCGTCGAACGTGACGAAAAACTGTGCCCCGGGCCGGGATCGGGCGTATTCGACGCCGGTCTGGATGGCCGCCCCCTGACCGAGGTTCACCGGATGACGCACCACGTGGGCGCCGGCGGCAAAGGCGCGGTCGCCGGTGTCGTCCCGGCCGCCGTCGTCGACGACGACGACGTTGGGGAAGACGGCGCGCACATCCGCGACGACTTCGGCAATGACGCTCGCCTCGTTGTACGCGGGGATGACGATCCAGACGTCGTGATAGAAGGACATGTTGCTGCCGAAACTACACGCTCAGGGGCGCCTGATCGCGCTCAGCGCGGCGAGGTGGACGACGATTCCGACCAGCGGTCCGCACATCAGCGCGACGATGGTGCGGGTCTGCAGGTCCAGCGGCAGCAGCAACAACAGCGCCGCGGCCACGGTGGCGCTCACCCAGCCGATCGCGTAGGCGCGGTGCAGCGCGGCGGCGACGGTGGCGGCCCCGGTCAGGGTCAGGAAGGCGATGGCGACGGCGCCGGCCGTCAACCAGGCCAGCAGCGCGCCGCTCGCGGCGTACTCGGGCCCGAACAGCGTGCGCAGCAGCCACGGCCCGAGCAGCCCGGCCGCCACCACTGCCAGTGCGCCCAGTCCGGCGAGCACCAGGGTGGGCGTGAGTAGCGCGCGCAGCCTGCGGTTGTCGACGAAATGCGCGATCAGGTTGCCCTGCATGGCGGTCAGCGGGACCAGCAGCGGGGCGCGGGTCAACGTCACCGCCAGGATGATGACGCCGCCGGTGGCCCCCAGGTCGCGGGACGTGGCCTGCAGCAGCACCGGGAAACCCATCACCAGCACGGCGCTGGCGCCCGCGGCGGCGATCGAGTGCGCCGACCCCGTCAGGAACGTCCGCGGGGTGCCGGGCGTGTGGATGGCGGCGGCGGACCGGGCGACGTGGGAGGCCAGCAGCAGGATCAGCCACGACATCGACCCGGCGACGGTGGCCCACAGGTAGCCGTCGAGGCCCCAGCCCAGGATGAACGCCGCGACCGCGACGGCGACCCGGATACCCGCGTCGGTCACCATCAGCGTCCCGTACTGCGTCCAGCCGTCGGCCCCGGCCAGCACGCCGAGCAAGGTGGCGTGCAGGCAGAAGCCGGCGAGGCCGACGCTCAGCAGTGTCACGCTCAGCGGGGTGGATTCGACGAACACGTGTGCTGCCCACAGTGGGGCGGTGCCGGCGATCAGCAGGCCTGCGGCAACGGCTACGAGCGC
The DNA here is from genome assembly GCF_045310825.1 of Mycobacterium sp. SMC-21. Classification (NCBI taxonomy): domain Bacteria; kingdom Bacillati; phylum Actinomycetota; class Actinomycetes; order Mycobacteriales; family Mycobacteriaceae; genus Mycobacterium; species Mycobacterium sp. SMC-21. Next base: position 253,670 of record NZ_JBJIAO010000001.1, read on the forward strand.
GGCGACGCGGAGCGGCTGCAGGTGCGGTCCCGGCTGGGGCTCGGCGATGCGCGCGACGCGGACCTCACGGGTGGCCTCCTGCAGCAGTCCGTTGGCCGCGCCGGTGAACAACCCGAAGGCGCCCCAGAAGACGCTGAACACCGAGAACCCGGCGGGGGCCAGATCGCGTGCGGCGAGGTACAGGATCGCGTAGCCGCAGAGCGCGCTGAGCACCGTCGCGACGGCGACCCGCGCCACACCGCTGGGTTTCACAGTGCCGGCAGCTCCGTCGTGTAGAGCCACGCGGTCCACAGTCCGCGCAGGGACTGGTCGGTGTAGTTGGCGGCCAGGCCGGTGAAGTCGTCGGTCAGGGCGGTCGAGTGCCGGTACCGCGTGGTCCAATCACGCAGTAGCGCAAAGAAATTCGCGTCGCCGATGGTGCGCCGCAGGGCATGTAGGGTCAGTGCGCCGCGCTTGTAGACGCGGTCGTCGAACATGTCCTCGGGTCCCGGGTCGGCCAGCAGCAGGTTCTGCGGCAGACCCCGGAGTTTCTGCAGATTGTGGGCGGCCAGCTGGTCGGCGGTGCGCCAGCCCGACTCCTCGGCCCACAGCCACTCCGCGTAACAGGCAAATCCCTCGTGCAGCCAGATGTCGCGCCAGCGTCGTACCGTCACCGAGTTGCCGAACCACTGGTGCGCCATCTCGTGCGCGATGAGCCGCTCGGCGCTGCGGCGGCCGTCGCAGTGGTTGGCGCCGAAGATCGAAATACCTTGCGCCTCGAGCGGGATCTCCAGGTCGTCGTCGGTGACGACGACGGTGTAGCCGGTCGACAGCGGATACGGCCCGAACAGCCGGGTGAACAGCTGCATCATCTGGGGCTGGCGGCCGAAGTCGTATTCGAAGTTGCGAATCAGCCGCTGCGGCAGGGCGGCGGACATCGGCACCGGCGATTTGGCCAGGCGCACCGACTCGTAGCGGCCGATCTGCAGCGTGATCAGATAGGTCGACGTCGGCTCGGCGAGCTCGTACACCCACAAGGTCTGTGCCGCACGGGTTTTCCGGCTGACCAGCTCGCCGTTGGCGACCACCCGGTACGGGCTGTCGGTGCTGATCGCGATGCGGTAGCTGGCCTTGCTGCTCGGGTGGTCGTCGCACGGGAACCAGGAGGCCGCGCCGTTCGGTTGCCCGGCAACCAGGGCCCCCTCGGTCAGTTCCTCGAAACCGACCGCGCCCCAGATGGATTTGATGGGGCGCGGGTTGCCGCCGTAGCGCACCGTCACCTTCATCGCGGCACCGGCGGGCAGCTGGTCGGCCAGCGTGATGTGCAGCTTGCCGTTGACGGTGCGGAACTTGGCCGGTCGCCGTCCGTTGACCTCGACCTTGGCCACCGACAGGTCGTCGGACAGGTCCAGGGTGAACCAGTTCAGCGACGCCAGGGTGACCGCGGTGATGTGGGCGATGCCCGTCAGCCGGTTGCTCTCGACCTTGTATTCGAGGCTCAGCTCGTAGCGGGACACCCGGAAACCGAAGTTGCCGTTGTTGGGCAGGTACGGATCGATCACCGGCGCAACGCTTTTGCGGTCCTTCTTGTTTGTCCGGGTCACGCGGCCTGCGCCTTTTGTCGGTTGCCGGACTTGCGCTTCTTGCCGACCCATGGGGCAATCGGATTGCCCTGCCAGCGCGTCGAGGCCGGCACCGCGTCGCCGCGCATCACCAGGGAGGCCGGGCCGACGGTCGCGCCCGCGCCGATGCTGGCCGCGGGCAGCGCGACGCAGTGGGTACCGAGCGTCGCGCCCGCCTCGAGCACCACGGTGTCGAGCTGCATGATGCGGTCGTGGAACAGGTGGGTCTGCACCACGCAGCCCCGGTTCACCGTCGCACCCCGGCCCAGCGTCACCAGGTCGGCCTCTGGCAGCCAATAGGTTTCGCACCACACGCCGCGGCCGATCGCGGCGCCGAGGGCCCGCAGCCACAGGTTCATCACCGGGGTGCCGCTGGCCGCGCGGGCGAACCACGGGCCGGCGACGGTCTCGACGAAGGTGTCGGACACCTCGTTGCGCCACACGAACGGCGACCACAGGGGGTGCTCGACGGCCCGGATGCGCCCGACCATCAACCACTTCGCGACCACGGCGATGGCACCGGCGATGGCGCCCGCGTTCAGCAGAACCAGGCCGGCGCCCAATGCCGCCCACACCCAGCCCAATTCGCCCGCCAGGGCCTGCAGGACGCCGAGGACCGCCACGCCGATGCCGAACGTCACCATCACCGGGACGATCCGCAGGGTCTCGACCGTCGACCGCATCACCTTGAGGCGCAGTGACGGGTGGAAGGTGCGTACCGCGTCGGCTTCGGTTGGCTGGCGGCGCAACCGGATCGGCGGACTGCCCAGCCACGACGAACCGGCCTTGGCCTTGTGCGGCGTCGCCGACAGCACGGCGACCAGACCGTCGTCGGGGACACGGCGGCCGGGCTGGGTGATGCCCGAGTTGCCGAGGAACGCGCGCCGGCCGACGGTCGCCTTCGCGACGTGAATCCAGCCGCCGCCGAGCTCGTACGACGCCACCATGGTGTCGTCGGCCAGGAACGCGCCGTCGAGCACCTCGGTGAATTTCGGGGTCAGCAGGGCCGTCGAAATCTCGGTGTCCTTACCGACTTTCGCGCCCAGGATTCGCAGCCACCACGGCGTCAGCAGGCTCGCGTAGATGGGGAACAGGTAGTTGCGGGCGGCGTCCATCATGCGCTCGGTGGCCCACAGCTGCCAGCCCACCCGGCTGCGCACCGGGTGGTAGCCCTCGGTCAGGCCGAGGGCCAGCAGGCGCACCCCGATCACGGTCAGCGCGGCGTACACCGCCATGGCGACCACCGCGGCGACGGGCGTCCACAACGCGACCGGCAGGACCGCCTCCGGCAGCGAATGCGTATGGCGCACCGGCGGAATCAGCACCGCGAGTCCGGCCGCGAGGGCCAGGATCGGCAGTCCGCCGAGCAACACCGAAGTCAGCCCGTACATCGCGACCCAGATGGGCGCGCGGCCCGGCCTCTCGTCGGGCCACGGGTGGTGGGCCTTGCCCGACTTCACCGCCGGCGAACCCTTCCAGTATTGCTTGGCCTTGACCTTGCCGATCACGCCGGAACCCGGTGCGACATCGGCGTTCTTGCCGACCACCGCACCCGGCAGCAGCGTCGTCCGGGCGCCGATGGTGGCGTCGTTGCCGATGCTGATGGGGCCGACGTGGAACAGGTCGCCGTCGATCCAGTGGCCGGTGAGGTCGACCTCCGGCTCGACCGAGCAGCGGTCGCCGAGCGTGAGCATGCCGGTGACCGGTGGCGTCGAGTGCAGGTCGACGCCCTCGCCGACGCGGTTGCCCAGTGCGCGGGCGTAGTACACCAACCACGGTGCACCGGCCTGGTTTTCGGCGCCGCTGGCCTCGCCGAGCCGTTCGGCGAGCCAGACCCGCAGGTGCTCGGAGCCGCCACGTTTGTAGGTGCCCGGTTCCAGGCCGGACAGCAGGGCGCGGGCGGCGAACACGGCGATACCCATGCGGCCGAGCGGCGTGACGAACACCAGGAATCCGACGAGGATCACCCACCAGTTCACGGTGTGGGCCCAGGGCAGCAGGTGCAGCGCGGCGGCGACGTTGTTCAGGATGGCCAGCCACACGACCCACTGCATGCCGGCCAGCGTCGCGAGCGGGATCGCGGCAGCGGTCTGGATGAGCTGCGTCGTCAGCGGAACCGGTGTGACGCTTCGGGTTTCGACGAGCGGCGGCGGGTCGAGTTCATCGAGGTAGCCGGCCAGAGAGCCCAGGCGCGGGTGGTCGTACAGGTCGGCGACGGTGACCTGTGGGTACTTCTCCCGCAGTAGCGAGACGAGCTGCGCGGCGGACAGTGAGCCGCCGCCGAGTGCGAAGAAGTCGGCGCCGGGTCCGTCGATCGGGGAGGCCAGCACGTCGCGCCACAGCCCGGCGAGCCAGCCCATGGTGCCGTCGAGGTCGGGACTGTCGTCGCCTGCCGCGCCCGCCCCTTCGATGGGCCACGGCAGTGCGTTGCGGTCGACCTTTCCTGATGTGCGCGTGGGCAATTCGTCGACCAGGACGAGGCGCGGCACCAGCGCGGCCGGCAGCGACTCGGCAAGAGTCTTGCGGGCCTTGGTGATATCGAATTCGGGGTCGGTGCTGGCGATGTAGCCGACGAGCAGGGGAGTGCCGGTGGCGGTCTTGCGCACCGCGGCGGCACCGCCGCTGACACCCGGCAGGTTGACCAGTGCGGCGTCGACCTCGCCGAGCTCGATGCGCCGGCCGCCGACCTTGACCTGATCGTCGGCGCGGCCCTGGAAGTAGAGTCCGTCCGCCTCGAGCCGGACCAGGTCGCCGCTGCGGTACGCGCGGCCCCAGCCGAGGGTCTCCATCGGCGCGTATTTCTCGGCGTCCTTTTCCGGGTCCAGGTAGCGGGCCAGGCCGACGCCGCCGATCACCAGCTCGCCGACGTCGCCGTAGCCAACCTGCAGGCCGTCCTTGTCGACGACCGCCAGATCCCAGCCGGGCAGCGGCAGGCCAATGCTGACCGGGCCACCGCCGAGCGGCGCGAGGCACGCGACGACCGTGGCTTCGGTCGGTCCGTAGGTGTTCCACACCTCACGGCCCTCGACCGCCAGGCGCTCGGCGAGCTCGGGCGGGCAGGCCTCGCCGCCGAAGATCAGCAGACGCACGGCCTCCAGGGCCTCGGCAGGCCACAGCGAGGCCAGCGTCGGGACCGTCGAGACGACGGTGATGTCGCGCGACACCAGCCACGGGCCGAGGTCCATGCCGCTGCGCACCAGCGAGCGCGGGGCCGGGACAAGGCAGGCACCGTGGCGCCAGGCCAGCCACATCTCTTCGCAGGACGCGTCGAAGGCCACCGACAGCCCGGCCAGCACCCGGTCGCCCGGGCCAAGCGGATTGTCCTTCAGGAAGATCTCGGCCTCGGCGTCGACGAACGCGGCGGCGTTGCGGTGCGTCACCGCGACGCCCTTCGGGGTGCCGGTGGAGCCGGAGGTGAAGATGATCCAGGCGTCGTCGCGGGTCAGCGGGCGGCCGGCCTGCCAGCCGCGGGTCGAGCCGGGCCCGCGGACCAGGCCCGCCTCGGTGATGATGCCGACCACGCCGGCCTCGCCGAAGACCAGCGCGGCGCGTTCCTCGGGATCGTCGGCGTCGACGGGGACGTATGCGGCGCCGGTCGCGAGGGTCGCCAGAATCGACACGTACAGCGCGTAGCTGCCCGACGGCATGCGGATGCCGATGCGGTCACCTCGGCCGATGCCGCGCGCGGCCAGCCAGGCCACGCTTTCCTCGACGTCGGCGATCAGCTCGGCGTAGGTGAGCTGGACGGTGCCGTCGTCGATGGCGGGCGCATCGGGATATTGGTCGGCCGTGGCGTAGAGGATGTCGATGAGGGTCCGGGCCTGCGGTGCGTTCGCTGAACGCACGTACTGCGGGGGGATCTCCTGAGGCACGGGTACAAACTACTAAGGCTTGGGGAACGCTTCCTGGCGGCGGGCATGCCGTGGCGGCTTCGTTACCAGTTGTTGTAGCCGCCTTCAGGCCCGAGCATGCGTTCCAGCCGGGTCCGGTTGATGCGGGCCAGCTCGTTACGGACCACCTTGCGCTCGGTCTCGTGGTCGTTGTGCATGCGGTCGGCCATGTGGGCCAGCACTTCGTTGGCGCTCATCGCGCCGACGAACATCACGAAGTCGAAGCCGAAGTGGTCCCGGTACGTCGTGGCGTGCGCGGTCAGGGTCGCCATGAGATCGGGGTCGCGGTCGCACACCGCGCACTGCTCGAACTGCGAGCGGGCGCTGCCGGGCCGGCGGCCGAGCTGCGGGTAAGCCTGCAGGATCGCGTCGACCGAGGAGTCGGCAAGCGCGAAGAGCAGGTCGTCGGCACGCCGGAACAGGTGGTCGTGGTCGGCGTAGGCGCGTCCGTCGGCCAGGCTGCCGGCCAGCGGCACGCTGTAGCAGCATTCGTACAGTGCGTGCACCGCCCGCTGCTTCGGCATGGCGTTGAACGCGTCGAGACCGATTCCCTGATGCATCAACACATGGACATCATCGAATCTGCAGGGTACGGGCAGATTTCCTCGTGTTACAGCGCGGCAAATTCATTTATCTGGGGTCTGGCGCGTATCACACGCATCCGGTAGAGTCGAACGCATGTTCGATATTCTGGCGGTGGGCCCCGACGCCGATGAGGCGGCGTTGTCGGGTCGCATGGCGGAGCTCGAACGGGTGAAGGCGCGTGCGGCGGCCGAGCAGGCGCGGATTGCGGCCGCACTTGAGGCGCGGCGGGTGGCGGCGGCCGCGGCGGGTGGGCCGCGGGTGTCGCGGGCCGCGCTGGGTTCGGAGATCGGGTTGGCGCGGCGCGAGTCCCCGCATCGGGGTGAGCGGTTGATGGCGATGGCCCGCATCCTGGTCGCGGACATGCCGTGCACGCTGGCCGCGTTGGAGTCGGGTGTGCTCTCCGAGCACCGGGCCGAGCTGATCACCAGAGAGGCGGCGTGCCTGTCGGTGTTGGATCGCCGGCTGCTGGATGCCGAGTTGTGTGGGGATCCGGGCCCGCTGGCGGGGTTGGGGAACGCCGAGGTGTCGGCGGAGGCCGCGCGGATCGCCTGTGAGCTGGATCAGCAGACCGTGGTGGAGAAGATGAGGCGGGCGCGGTCCGCGCGGCATGTGCGGTTCCGGGTGGCCGCTGACGGCATGATGTCGATGACGGTGCTGATGCCGGCGGCCCAAGGGCAGTTGGTGCGCCAGGCGCTGGCTCGTGAGGCGGCGTCGGCGGTGGCGGCGGGTTCGGAGCGCAGCCGTGCGCAGGTGATGGCCGATGTGGTGGTGGAGCGGGTCACGGGTCGTGATCCGGTCGCGACACCGGTGCCGGTGACACTGAACCTGGTGATGTCGGATGAGACGCTGCTGACCGGGGGCGAGCAGCCCGCGCAGTTGGACGGCTATGGGCCCATTCCGGCGGCGCTGGCTCGCGACATGGTGCTGGCCGCGGCGGCCGATGCGACGGTGGGGGCGGCGTTGCGGCGCCTGTACGCCCAGCCGGGTACCAACAAGCTCGTCGCGATGGAGTCGAAGGCGCGGGCGTTTCCGAAAGCGCTCGCGACGTTCATCGGGTTGCGGGACCAGATCTGCCGGACCCCGTACTGCAATGCGCGGATTCGGCACACCGACCACGTCACGCCCCATGCCAAGCGGGGGCCGACGAGCGCGCACAACGGCGATGGCTTGTGCGAGCACTGCAATTACGTCAAGGAAGAACCGGGTTGGCAGGCGGCGGCGAGTTATGACCGGTACGGCCGGCACACCATCGCGCTGACCACGCCATCGGGCGCGGTGTACACCTCAACGGCGCCGCCGACACCGGACGGGTTGCGCATCTTCACCCGCGATGTCCACATCGCGCGGATACACCCTGCGGCCTAACCCACATGTGTGGCGACTCACGGTTTCCGACGGCACTCAGCGGCGCATGATGAAGTCATGGACGGAGTGCTGTTCTTCGACGGCAAGTGCGGGATGTGTACCCGCGCGCGGAATCAGCTGCTACGGATGAACCGAACCGGCCGCCTCCGCACCGAACCACTGCAGAAGCCAGGCACCGCCGAACGACTCGGCGTGGCACCCGAGCACCTGATGGAATCGGTGTGGTGGCTGGATTCGTCCGGCGAAGTGTTCGGTGGCGCCAAGGCGGCCAACGCCGCCGTGTCCGCGGCAGTCGGCACCCGGTTGCCGTTGTGGCTCTACGCCATCCCGGGAGTCGGTGCGCTCCAAGAGCGGGTCTACCGCTGGGTTGCCACCCATCGCTACCACTTCCGCGGCGTCACGCCGTGGTGCGAATCGGCTCCGGCGGAATGTGTTTCAGCGTAGCTGCGCCATCACGCGGTAACCTTCGACGGCACTGGGGTAGCGGGGACGCCAGCCGGAAGAATCGCGAAAGCGCTTGTTGCTCACCCGAAGTGACCTGGTGATGGACGTGAGCCGGTCGCCGAGCAACAGTCCCAGCCGACCCGGCCCACTGATCCAGATCCGCCGCCCGACGGCCGCGGCGCAGGCCTCGGCATATTCGCGTTTGGTGAGTGGCTCGTCGTCGACGACGTTGTAGGTGCCGCCGGGTGCAGTGAGTGCCGCGACGACGGCGTCCGCCGCATCCGCGACGTGGATCGACGACAGGTAAGTGTCGCTGCGGCCCGGGACAAACCCGATGTGCCACCTGGCCATGTCGAGGATCTGCTCGCTATGTGCCGCATGCGGACCGTAGAAGACGCCGAATCGCAGGATGGTCGCCGCACCGCCGGCTGCGGCGAACCGGCGTGCGCTGGCCTCGGCGGCGTGGTTGCCGTGCGTGATCGGGTAGTGGTCGACGGGCTGCTGTTCGTCGACCCAGTCGGTTCCACCGTCGCGGTAGATCATCACCACGGATTCCTGAATCAGCTTCTGGACACCGGCATCTCGGGCGGCATCGACGACGGCGGCCGAGCCCTCCACACGCACCCTCTCGCATTCCGTCCAAGCGGATTTGCGGATGAACGTCGTGGTCGACGGCAGCGCCGACGCCAGATTCACCACCACGTCGTGGCCGGCGAACGCGTCGGCCAGCCCGCGCCGGTCGAACAGCGATGCGGCCACCGGCGCAGCGCCCTGGCTCTGCAACCAGGCGGCCTTCGCGTCGCTGCGGGCCAACGCGGTGACGGCATGGCCGGCCGCAACCAGCGCGGGCACGGTGTGGACGCCGATGGCGCCCGTCCCGCCGGTGACGAACACCCGCATCAGCTGAACGCCACCGGCAATGTCTGTGGTCCCCGAATGGCCGGCGTGTCGCGCCAGGTGACTGCACCGCGGATAACCGGTTGGCGCGCAAGGACTTCCCGTAACGCGATGGTCAACTCCAACTGGGCCAGCGCCGAACCCAGGCAGTAGTGGGCGCCGTATCCGAAGGCCACGGGGGCAGGGCCGGTGCGGCCCAACCGGAAGCGGTCGGGGTCGTCGAACACCTTTGGATCGCGGTTCGCGGAGGCCACCACGACGACGACGCTGTCGCCGGCGGCGATGTCGACACCGCCCACCGTCTGGTCCTCGGTCGCGGTGCGCACCGTCGACTGAACCGGGCCGTCGAGTCGCAGCAGTTCGGTGATCACGGCGCCGTCGACGGTGTCGACCTGTTCGTTCGCCAGTCGAATCAGCCCGGCACCAAGAAGATTCGCGGTGGTCTCATGTCCGGCGACCGCGATCAGGATGGCGGTCACCACGACGTCTTCGAGGGACAGCTCGGGGTCGGTGGCGATGAAGCTGAACAGGTCGTCACCGGGGTGAGCCCGTCGGTCGGCGGCGAGCGGCAGGAACTCCGCCATGAGTGCGGCGGCGGCGCCGAATCCCTCGGCGACCTCGACGGGGTCGGCCAGGGTGCCGAGCATCCGGATGATCGACGGGGACAGTTCGCGCAGTGACGCCGCGTGACCGGGATCCAGAGCGAGCCATTCACCGACCACCGCGATCGGCAGCGGCAGGGCGATCCGCGACATGAAATCGAACGGCTCACCGGTGGGTGCCTGCGCGATGACCTCGGCGGCAATCGTCGTCACACCTTCGGTCAGTCCGGATATCGTGCTGCGGGTGAACGCATCCCGGACCGCGCCGCGCAGCCGGTCGTGGTCGGTGCCGTCGGTGAAGAGCATCGACGCCTTGGCGAAGTCGGTCGGCATCATGGTCATCGATGCGCGTGCTACCGGGTTGGCCAGCGGGTCGCTGGTCCAGCCGGATCCGCCGAGGACCTGTCGGGCCGCGTCGTAGCCCAGCACCAGCCAACCTTGGGCGACGTTGTCCCACACGACATCTCCGTCGCGCCGCCGGGCTTCGTAGAAGGGGTAGGGGTCGGCGGCGTCCCAGGGCAGCCGGGCCGCAGTGACGTCGTTAGCCGACATGGTGGTCCGTCCCGTGCGGCAGGCCGCGGCGCTGAACCCACGCCTCGTGTGCGCGGCCCAATGCGGTGACCGGCGCTGCGACGCCGTCCATTTCGTCCAGCATCCCGCGGGCGTGGAAGGTGGCGTTCAACGCCGTGAAGATCGCGTTCATCGACAGGTTCAGGCGCGAGAAGAACACGAAATCGGCGGGCACCGTGATGTGCCGCATGGGGTGGTCGGCGTCGCGCACGTCCAGCATCGAGGCGATCGCGCGCCGCGAGGCCTCGTCGGTGTAGGTCACCGGCTGTGGTGCCAGGATCTCGTAGATGATGCCCTCCCACCAGCGGTAGGCGTCGTCGGCGGTCAGCACCGAATCGGCTGCGAAGAAACCGCTCTCGACCATGTTCGACCGCAGGTCGCCGCGGCGACCCTCGACCGCACAGCGCATCAGGTTCACGATGCGCCTGCGCTGGCCTTCGGGAAGCACCTTGGCGCAACCGAAGTCGACGAATCCGACGGTGCCGTCGGTACCGAAGCGGTAGTTGCCGGGGTGCGGGTCGGCGTGGAACAGGTGGCCGTGCCGGTAGGAGCCGGTGACGAACCGCGCGATCACCTCGGACCAGGTGTTCTTGGTGTCCTGGTCGGCGTCTTGCGCTGCGGCCCAGTCCAATCCGTCGAGGTATGTCATGGTCAGGACGCGGTCGCCGGATGCCTCGCCGACCAGTTCGGGGACGCGAATGTGGGGGTGATCGCGCCAGAGTTCGCTGAACGCGGTGATGTGGGCGGCCTCGCGGCGGTAGTCGATCTCCTCGGAGATACGTTCGGAAATCTCCGCCGAGATCGACGTCACGTCCGGCAGCGACGCACCGAGGGCACCGGCGGCCCCGGCCGCGAAGCGGAACATCGTCGCCAGCAACTCGGTGTTCGACAGATCATCGCGGATGGCTTGTGCCACACCGGGGTACTGGATCTTCACCGCGACGTCGCGGCCGTCGTGCAGGACGGCCCGGTGGACCTGGCCGATGGACGCCGCTGCCATCGGTTCGTCGGAGAACGATGCGAAGACGGCGGAGATCGGGCGACCGAGATCGTCCTCGACGACGCGCCGGGCCAGTGCTGCGGCCATCGGCGGCGCGTCGGCCTGCAGTCGGGTCAGTGCCCGCTGGTACGGCGAGAGTTCGCCGGCGCCAATGGCACTGGCGTCGACCATTGACACCAGTTGGCCGGCCTTCATCAACACACCCTTGGAGTGGCCGAGGAGTTCGGCGTACTGCTCGGCGGTGCGTTCGTGGAAGCGTTCGACGGCGCCGGTGTTACCGGCCTTCTCCCGCAGCGCCGCGACCATCCGTCCGCCGGCGGCGCGCGCGGTGAAGCCGGCGACCGGCATGGTGCGCCGGATGCGTCCGCGCGGCACATTCCCGGTCATTGCGCCTCCCAGCGTTGTATGGTGACCTAGTACGAAATATATGACCCTTCTTATATGCGGTCAATGGTGGGAGTCAAAGTGGAAACCTCGACGAAGGAACGGCTGGTCACCGAGGCCATGCGGCTGTTCAGTGAGCAGGGCTACAAGGCCACCAGCATCACTCAGATCGAGAAGGCGGCCGGCCTGGTGCCCGGCTGCGGCGCCCTCTACAACCACTTCAAGACCAAAGAGGCCGTGCTGGCGGCGGGTATCGACAGGCAGCTGGATCGGCGCCGCGCGATGCACGACATCAGCGCGCTGTTCGCCGGCGAAGGAGAGCTCCGGACAGAGTTGACGCTGCTGGGCCGGTACGTGCTGAGTGTGCTGAACCAGGAGAGTCAGTTTTTGCAGGTGGTAGCCCGCACGCCGGCCGAGCAGTCGGACCGCGTCGACGCCGCCTACGCCGCTCTGATCGACGGCCTCTACAGCGAGCTCGCCGACTGGATCCGTGGATGCGCGCCCGGCCTCGATCAACAGGAGGCCAGGCGCATCGCGGTGGTGGGGGTCAACGCGCTGCTGGGCAAGCACGCGACGCGCGTCGTCTTTCACGCCCCGCAGGCGGACACCCCCGACGACGAGTTCATCGCGGACTGGACCGCGATGCTCGCCGGCCGTATCGAAGCGGCGCGCTAGTCCGGCAGGGTGACCGGCGGGAAGTACTGACCTTCCAGGGTACGGTGCCACCACACGTGGTCGTGCCGTAGTTCGCGGGGCGTGGCGTAGCGGTAGCGGAACACCTGCGCGCGGACATATCTGGGCGACGAATCTGGAAATGGGTTGTGCCGCAGCAGTTTCAGGGTCGCGGTATCGCCGCGCAGCAAGCGCTCCAGCAATCCGGCGAACCACTGACGACCGTAGGTCGGTGAGATGGCGGCGAACCACATCATCCAGTCGAGGCGCAGATGGTAGGGCGCCCACTGACGCGGCAGCTTCCCGACCGCCCCTGGCTTGCCCTTGAATTCGTATTCCTGCCAAACGGTTTCGTCGGTGATCTCCGCGTCGGCGGTGCCCTCGATCACCACCTCACGCCGGATGCGCCCGATCGAGCCGAAGGCGCCGTACGTGTTCACCAGGTGCAGCGGGTCGAACGACGCGTTCATGCGCTGCTGCGGCGAGAGCAGATTCCGCACCGGCCAGTAGCTCAGCACCACGACCAGGACGCTGAACCCGATGATGAGCACCACGAACCATGCCGGCGGTGCGGCCAACGTGGCGGTGGGGAGCGGCCCGGCGATCGCACTGAACGCCAACACCATCGTCAGCCAGTTCAGCCACGCATAGTTGCCCGAGATCACCAGCCAGAGCTGCGTGACCACCACGATCGCGCCGGCGACGGTGGCGATGGGCTGCGGCGCGAACAACCCGAACGGAACCACGAGCTGCGTGACGTGGTTGACCGCCACTTCGACGCGGTGCAACGGCTTGGGCAGGTGATGGAAGAACCAGCTCAGCGGGCCCGGCATGGGCTGGGTTTCATGGTGGTAGTAGAGGCACGTCAGATCGCGCCAGCACCGGTCACCACGAAGTTTGATGAGTCCCGCACCGAACTCGGTACGGAAAACCAGCCACCGCGCCAGCCAGATGACCAGCACCGGCGGCGCAACACTGTCGTTGCCGAGGAACACCGCCAGAAAGCCGGCCTCCAGCAGCAGGGATTCCCAGCCGAAGGCGTACCACCGCTGCCCGACATTGACGATCGACAGGTACAGCATCCACAACAGCAGCCACACGAGCATCGCCGCCCACAGCGGCACGAGGTCGCCGGCGCCCGCGACCAGTGCAGTGCTGAGCGCGGCACCCGACCACGCGACGGTCGCGAAGAACCTGTCCGAGTAGTGCCAGTGAAAGATGCTGGGCGCCTGCCGGAACGACACAGCAGACAGATACCGCGGAATCGGCAACATGCCCTGCGCGCCGAGGAGGGCGCGGAATTGCCTTGCGGCGCAGAGGAAAGCAATCAGATAGACGCCGGCGATGCCTCGTTCCAGCACCAGCCGGCTGAACCAGTATTCGGGTGCTGTGAACCAATCCATCGCCGATTCCTGACCCGCCGCCGCTTTCCAGCGTACGGCGGGTCAGGCTCGGTGAAAACGAAAGACTAGTGCTCTTGCTCTTCGAACCGGGCGATCGAGCGGGCCAGCTCTTCTTCGGCCTCCTTGCGGCCGACCCAGTCGGCGGCCTTGACGAACTTGCCCGGCTCCAGGTCCTTGTAGTGGACGAAGAAGTGCTTGATGGCGTCCAGCTCGAACTCCGAGATGTCGCTGACGTCCTGGATGTGGTCCCAACGCGGGTCACCGGCGGGGACGCACAGCAGCTTGTCGTCGCCGCCGGCCTCGTCGGTCATCTTGAACATGGCGACCGGGCGGGCGTCGACGATGCAGCCCGGGAAGACAGACTCGGTCAGCAGCACCAGCGCGTCCAGCGGGTCGCCGTCCTCGCCGAGGGTGTTCTCGAAGAACCCGTAGTCGGTGGGGTAACCCATCGGGGTGAACAGGTAGCGGTCGAGCTTCACCCGTCCGGTCTCGTGGTCCACTTCGTACTTGTTGCGCGAACCCTTGGGGATCTCGATGACGACTTCGTGCTCCACCGGGAGACTCCTTAGCTCTGTGCTGATAACGGGCTACACCTTAGACGAGCGATACCCTGCTGAGTGACCCGTACGAGTTCAGGAGCAACATGCGGCCCACCCGGTGGCGCCGATCGACCCACGTGGTGATCGGTGTGGCAGTTCTCGTGCTGGTTGCCGCGCTGGTGGCGGCCGCCGCGGTGATGACGCGGCACGATGCCGTCCCGGCAGCCGGGGCGACGGTCAAACCCCAACCCGCGCTCGTCTCGCCCCGACCAGCCGTGCAACCGGTCTCCGACAACGCGCCGCAAGTGGTGCCCGCGGAGCTCGCCGCCGTGCTGGCGCCGCTGGCCGCCAACCCGAATCTCGGCATTCTCGGGGGCCGGATCACCGATGCCATCACCGGTACTCAGGTGTGGGGGCTGAGCGAGAACGTCCCGCTGCAGCCCGCATCCACCAACAAGACCCTCACGGCGGCCGCGGCCCTGCTGACCCTCGACCGCAACGCCCGGCTGACCACCACGGTCGTGTCCGGCGACACCCCGGGCGTCGTGGTGCTCAAGGGCGGCGGCGACCCGACGCTGTCGGCGGCGCCGCCGGGCACCGACACCTGGTACGGCGACGCGGCCCGGATTTCCGACCTGGCCGACCAGGTCCGCAAGGCCGGCGTCACGCCCCGCGCCATTCAGGTCGACACCAGCCTCTACTCGGGCCCGACCATGGCGCCGGGCTGGGACGTCGCCGACATCGAGGGCGGTGACTGGGCGCCGATCCAGTCGGTGATGGTCGACGCCGGTCGCGTCCAGCCCACGACGGTCGAGTCCAAGCGCTCGACGACACCGGCCCTCGACGCCGGACGCGCCCTGGCGGCCGCGCTGCGGGTCGACCCCGCCAACGTGACCCTTCGCACCAGCCCCGCCGGCGGCCAGCAGCTCGCGGCAGTGCAATCGCCGCCGCTGATCGAGCGCCTGCGCGAGATGATGGGCGCCTCCGACAACGTGATGGCCGAGTCGATCGGCCGGGAGGTCGCCGCCGCGGTGAACCAGCCGCAGAGTTTCGACGGCGGGGTACGTGCCGTTCTCGGACAGCTGGCGAAGGCCGGACTGACCACCTCGGGTGCGACGCTGTTCGACGCCAGCGGCCTGTCGGTCAACGACCGGCTCACCGCCACGGTCCTGGACGACGTCGTCAACGCGGCCGCGGGCACCAGCGAGCCCCGACTGCGCCCGCTGCTCGACGTCCTGCCGATCGCGGGCGGCAGTGGCACGCTGTGGAACCGCTACGCCGACACCTCGTCGGCCGGATACCTGCGCGCGAAGACCGGTTCACTGACCGGCACCAACGCGCTGGCGGGCATCGTCACCGACCAGAGCGGGCGGGTCCTGACCTTCGCGCTCATCTCCAACAACGCCGGTCCGGAAGGACGCACCGCGCTGGACGCCCTCGCCGCGGCGTTCCGGTCCTGCGGGTGCGGCACGTGAGCCGGAAACCGACCGTCGGCCGGGCCGTCGACTGGGGCTTCGCTGCCACGGTCGGGGCAAAGCTGACCCGCCCGGAACCGGCGACCACCGACTACACCCGCAACCAGGTACGAGTACAGCTCGCCGATTCGGCGCGCCGGGCCGAGCTCCCGGTGCGCGAGGTGACGCTCCTCAACGAGGGCGCCGAAGTGCCCGAAGCGCGCGTCGTCGACCGGCAGGACTGGGTGCGTGCTGCCGCCGACTCCATGCGGGTGATGACCGGTGGCGAAACCTCCAGTCCCACAGGCCTGGCCGCGAAGCTGGGCGGACGGATCGCCGGGGCGCAGACGGGCGCGGTGCTGGCGTTCGTGTCGTCGGGCATCCTCGGGCAGTACGACCCGTTTGCGGCGAACGGGGGCGAACTGCTTCTCGTCGCCCCGAATGTGCTTGCCGCGGAACGGCAGTTGAAGGTCGAGCCCGCCGACTTCCGGCTGTGGGTGTGCCTGCACGAGGTGACGCACCGCGTGCAGTTCCGCGCGAACCCGTGGCTGACCGAACACATGTCACAGGCGCTCGCCGTGCTGACCGACGAATCCGGTCTGGATGCCGGTGACGTCATCGGCCGACTGGCGGAGTACGTGCGGGCGCAGCGTGACGGCGACGCCGACGCGAATTCGCAAGGCATTCTGGGCATCATGCGCATCATGCAGTCCGACGAGCAGCAGCGTGCGCTGGATCAGCTGCTGGTGCTGGGGACGCTGCTGGAAGGGCACGCCGATCACGTCATGGACGCCGTCGGCCCGGCGGTCGTGCCGTCGGTCGCCACCATCCGCAGCCGGTTCGACGAGCGCCGCCACCGCAAACAGTCCCCGTTGCAACGGATTGTCCGCGCCCTGCTCGGGGTCGACGCCAAGATCGCCCAGTACACCCGCGGCAAGAAGTTCGTCGACGAGGTGGTGTCGACCGTCGGCATGAAGCGGTTCAACGCGATCTGGACCGATGCCGAAACCCTGCCGCTGCCAACCGAAATCGACGAGCCGCGGCGATGGATCGATCGAGTGCTCTGACCCCGCTGCGCGCGGCCGTCACCGCCTTCGCGCGCCGGCACCCGGCCGACCGGTGGTGCGTCGGGCTCTCCGGTGGCGCCGACTCGCTGGCACTGACCGCCGTCGCCGCCGCCCTCAAACCGACCGTCGCGCTGATCGTCGACCACGGCCTGCAAACCGGATCGGCCGACGTGGCTGCCACTGCGGCGGCACAGGCCCGGCAGTTGGGTTGCGTTGACGCGCAAGTGCTCTCCGTCGATGTCGGTACCGACGGCGGGCCGGAAGCCGCGGCCCGCACGGCGCGCTACGCCGCCTTGGACGCCGCCCGCGACGGTGCTCCGGTGCTGCTCGCGCATACCCTCGACGACCAGGCCGAGACGGTGTTGCTCGGCCTGGGTCGCGGCTCGGGCCCGAGATCCATTGCCGGCATGCGGGTTTGGGACCCACCGTGGGGACGGCCCCTGCTGGAGGTGCGGCGCGCCGACACCGAAGCGGTCTGCGCCGAACTGGGACTGACGCCCTGGCGGGACCCGCACAACACCGACCCGCGCTACACCCGGGTCCGGCTGCGCACCGAGGTGCTGCCGCTGCTGGAGGACGTGCTCGCCGGTGGCGTCGCGCCGGCCCTGACCCGTACCGCCGCCGCGCTGCGGGAGGACAACGACGCCCTCGACGCCCTGGCCGCCGGGCACCTGGCCGCACTGCGCGACGGCGAGGGCCTCACCATTGCCGGGCTCGAGGACCTGCCCGCCGCGCTGCGCCGCCGGGTGATCCGCGGTTGGCTGCTGAGCGTCGGCGCCACCACGCTCACCGACGTCCAGCTGCGCGCCGTCGACGCGCTCGTCGCGGATTGGCACGGGCAGGGCGGCGCCGCCGTCAGCTCGCCGCTGCGGTACCAGCGATTGATCGTGACCCGCCGCGCCGGACAGCTCACAGTCGCCGCCCGGCCCGTGTGAGCGACCGCCGAGCGGGACGGTCTTGGTACTCGGCGCGGAGGCATGGCACGCTGTTGCCGTGGATCTGTATCCGGGTGACATCAAGTCGGTTCTCCTGTCTCAGGAGCAGGTTCAGGCGCGCATCGCCGAGATGGCCGCGCTGATCGCCGAGGACTACCGCGCCGACGCGGGCGACCAGGATCTCCTGCTGATCACGGTGCTCAAGGGCGCGGTCATGTTCGTCACCGACCTGGCCCGCGCGATCCCGCTGCCGACCCAGCTCGAGTTCATGGCGGTCAGCTCGTACGGGTCGTCGACCTCGTCGTCGGGCGTCGTGCGCATCCTCAAGGACCTCGACCGCGACATCAGCGGCCGTGACGTGCTGATCGTCGAGGACATCATCGACTCGGGCCTTACGCTGTCGTGGCTGCTGCGCAACCTCGCGACGCGGGGCCCGCGCTCCCTACGGGTGTGCACGCTGCTGCGCAAGCCCGACGCCATGCGCGCCGACATCGACGTCGCACACATCGGCTTCGACATCCCCGACGAGTTCGTCGTCGGCTACGGCCTGGACTACGACGAGCGCTACCGTGACCTGCCGTACATCGGCACGCTCGATCCGAAGGTGTACGAACAGCACTAGTCGGAGCAGAATCCGGAGCATGGACACCGCCCTCCGGATCTGCCCCTTCTGCGAAGCCACCTGCGGCCTGACCCTCACCCTCGAGGACGGCCGTGTCACGGGCGCGCGTGGTGATCACGATGACGTCTTCAGCGCGGGCTTCATCTGCCCCAAGGGCGCCAGCTTCGGTGAGCTCGACAACGATCCGGACCGGCTGACCCGCCCGCTCGTCCGCCGTGACGGCGTACTGACCGAGGCCACCTGGGACGAGGCCTACGCTGTCGTCGCCGATCGGCTCGGCGCGGTGATCGCCGCGCACGGCGGCGCGTCGGTCGGGGTCTACCTCGGCAACCCGAACGCGCACACGATCGCGGGTGCGCTGTATGCCCCGCTGATCCTCAAAGCCCTGGGCACCCGCCAGGTGTTCAGCGCCAGCACGCTCGACCAGATGCCCAAACACGTTGCGCTGGGCCTGATGTTCGGCAGCCCGGGCGCGTTCACCGTGCCCGACCTCGACCGCACCGACCATCTCGTGATCATCGGCGCGAATCCGCTGGTGTCCAACGGCAGCGTGACCACGGCCGCCGATTTCCCCGGCAAGCTGCGGGCGCTGAAGAAGCGCGGCGGCAAGCTCGTCGTGATCGACCCGGCGCGCACCCAGACCGCCAAGCTCGCCGACCGGCATCTGGCGCCGCGCCCCGGGACCGACGCGGCGCTGCTGCTCGCCGTCGTGCATGTGCTGTTCGACGAAGGTCTGGTCGATCTCGGTGCGAACGCCGAGCACGTCATCGGCGTGGAGCAGGTCCGCGCGCTGGCCGCCGACTTCGCGCCCGAGGCTGTCGAACAGGCCTGCGGCGTCGGCGCCGACGAGATCCGCGAACTGGCCCGTGAGCTCGCGGGGGCGCCGACGGCGGCGGTGTACGGCCGGATCGGCACCTCCACAGTCGAATTCGGCACGATCGGCAGCTGGCTCGTCGACGTCATCAACATCCTCACCGGCAACCTGGACCGGCCCGGCGGGGTGATGTTCCCGCTCGGCGCCGCGGTCCCGGCGCCGCGGCCACCGAAGCCGGGCCGCGGCTTCCGGACGGGCCGGTGGGCCAGTCGGGTCTCGGGCTACCCCGAGGTGATGTCCGAATTGCCGGCCACCGCGCTCGCCGAGGAGATCGACACCGCGGGCGAGGGGCAGATCAAGGCGATGATCACCATCGCCGGGAACCCGGTGCTGTCCGCGCCGGACGGCGACCGGCTCGACAAGGCCTTGGACAGTGTCGAATTCATGCTGTCGGTCGACCCGTATCTCAACGAGACCACGCGGCACGCCGACGTCATCCTGCCGCCGCCCCCGCCTTCGCAGAGTCCGCATTTCGACGTGCTGCTCAACAACCTCGCGGTGCGCAACAACGTGCGATACTCGCCGCCGGTGCTGCCGCTGGCCGACCGGCCGGGCGAGGCCGAAATCCTGTCGCGTATCGCGTTGATCCTGACCGGTCTTGGGGCACAAGCGGATCCCGCCCTGGTCGACGCGCAGGTGATCGCGCTGACCTTGGCCAAGGAGACGCAAGACCCGGATTCCCCGGTCGCCGGCCGCGACGTCGACGAACTGACGGCCATGCTCCCCGCCAGCCCCGGCTATGAGCGCCGCCTCGACATGATGCTGCGGCTCGGGCCCTACGGTGACGCCTTCGGCGCCAAGCCCGACGGGCTAACCCTCGAAAAGCTCAAGGCCAACCCGCACGGCATCGACCTGGGCGCCATGCGGCCGAGAATCCCTGAGGTGCTCCGAACCCCCAGCGGCAGAATCGAACTCGCGCCGGAGCCGATCGTCGCCGACGTGGCACGACTACGCGAGGCGCTGAGCCGCTCGGCCGGCGGCTTCCTGCTCATCGGCCGCCGCCACCTGCGCTCCAACAACAGCTGGATGCACAACCTGCCCGCGCTCTCGGGTGGCTCCAACCGCTGCACGCTGCAGATTCACCCCGACGACGCCGCCGACCTCGGCCTCACCGACGTCGCGATCATCAAGGGCCCGGGCGGCGAACTGCTGGCCCCGATCGAGGTGACGGACGTGATGCGGCGCGGCGTGGTGTCGCTGCCGCACGGTTGGGGCCACAACCGCGGTGGCACCGGTCAGCAGCTCGCGAGCAGCCATCCGGGCGTCAACGTCAACCAGCTCAACGACGGCACCCACCTGGACCGGTTGTCGGGCACCGCGGTGCTGAACGGCATTCCGGTCGAAATTGCCGCGGCGGGCTAACCGAGTTCCCAGATCACCGTCACCGAGAAGCTGACGGTCTGCTGACCGGGGGACAGCGGCACGGCTTCGGCCATCGCCATCCGCGGCGCCGGCAACGGCGTCGGGGTGGTGCCGCCGGTGGCCTCGGAGATCGAGATCACCTTGCCGAGGCTCAACCCGGACAGCTGCGCGTACTGCTGCGCGCGGTCCTTGGCGTCGTCGAAGGCGTGCGTGCGGGCGTCTTTCACCAGCTGCGAGTCGTCGTCGATCGAGTACGCGACGTTGCTGATCCGCGTGGCATTACCGCCCGCGGTGACGATCTTCGCCAGCACCTGCGACGCGGTGTCGAGCTTGCGGACCTTGATGTCGATGGTATTGCTGGCCCGGTATCCGGTGATGACGGCGTCGCGGTAGTCCGGCTGCAGCTCGACCTGCTTGGTGGCGATGTCCTTGTTGTCGATGCCCGCCCCGGACAGCGCATCGATCACGGCCTGCTGACGGCTGCTGGTCTGGTTCATGGCGGCGGTGACGTCGGGCGCCGTCGCCTCGATGGACGCGGTGACGTTCAGGGTGTCCGGCGTGCCCTGGACCTTGCCGTTGCCGACGACTGTGACCTGGCGGCTCTCCGGCTTGGCGTCGTCGGAACCGCAGCCGGCGACGCCGACGGTGGTGGCGATCGCAAGTCCGGCGAGGGTCAGGGCGGCAGTACGTCGGGTCGCAAATGGCATGGTTGTCAGCGTACCGACGCGTCTTTGTTGTGCTCGGCGATCGCGTTGCCGACGGCCTCGCCAACCCGGCCGAACAGCTGGTCGCGCAGGCCTTTTGCCCATTCGTGCGAGGCGCGTGGCGCGGTGAGCTGGCCCTTGAAATGGGGGATCACCTCGCGGGCGAACAGTTCGTAAGAGTGCATGGTGGCGGCAGGCGGCGCCCAGTCGTGGCCCAGCATCAGGAACGTGCCGAAGCCGCCGGACCGGTCCAGCATGTCCTGGATGTAGCCGATGCAGTCGGCGGGCGTGCCGATACAGCAATTGCCTTTGGCCGCATAGTCTTCGACGAACTGCCGGGACGTCGGCGCCGGTCCGGTCTGGCTGCCCAGCGGGACGAAGCCGGCCGCGCCGAAGTAGTTCGAGAAATCCTCCAGACCGTAGGTGCAGTCCTCGATGGCCTGCTCCCGGGTGTCGGCCAGGTGCACGACGCCCAGCACCCGCCAGCTGCGCCGGTCGGGCTCGGGCCGGCCGGCTTTCGCGGCCTGGTCGCACACCAGGTCCCACGTGGTCTCGAGGGCGGCGTAGCCGCCGGGCACCGACATCGACAGCGACAGCAGCGACGTGCCCAGCTGCCCGGCCAGTCGCGGACCGGAAGGGGAAACCATTGCCGCCGTGGATATCTCGGGATACGGCCAAGTGTACGGCCGGATGTGCAGCGCGGCGTCGCGCAGCGTGAACCAGTCGGTCTCCCGCGTGATGCGCTCGTCGGGTGCGGCGCGGAACAGGGCCAGGATGGCCTCGAGGGATTCCTGCTGCATGCGGCGCTGGTCGACGGGGTCGATGCCCATCATGTAGGCGTCCGACGGCAGCGCGCCCGGACCGGTCCCGAACATCACCCGGCCGCGGGTCAGATGGTCGAGCAGTACCCAGCGGTCGGCGACCATCAGCGGGTGGTGGTACGGCAGCGACACCACGCCCGGTGCCGAATCGGATGTTCTTGGTGCGTTCGGCGGCCGTGGCGATGAAAACCTCGGGGCAGGCGATCAATTCGTACCCGCCGGAATGGTGTTCGCCGTACCAGACCTCGTCGTAGCCCAGCCGGTCCAGCCGGACGGTGCGTTCCAGGTCGTATTCCAGTGCGGTGGTGGGAGATTGGCCGACCGGGTGGAACGGTGTGATGAAGGCCCCGAAATCCAGTGGGCGACCCGTCATTTCACTCCTCCGATGAAGTCGATGAGGATGGCGTTGACCTCGTCGGGCCGTTCCTGCTGCAGCCAGTGCCCGGCGCCGTCGATCATGACCTCGCGGTAGTCGCCGGTGACGACGTCCCGCACCCGGTCGCGCGGCGTGAAGCTCAGGACCGGATCGGCAGTGCCGCCCACGAACAGTGTCGGCACCGTGATGGTCGCGGCGGGGGTGGTCTCCGTCAGCTTCCAGTTCCGGTCGAAGTTGCGGTACCAGTTCAGCGGACCGGTGAAACCGCTCTCGGTGAAAGCCCTGACGTACGTCTCGAATTCGTCTTCGGGGAGCCAGTCCGGCAGCGGCGGCAGCGGGGTGTCCGCCAGCGAGTCCGGCGGCGCGGCGAAGCCTTCCTCCGCGACCATCCGGCGCATCGTGCTGCGCGGATCGCGGCCCAGTGCCGAGTCGGCCACGCCCGGCTCCTGGAAGTACAGGATGTAGAAGTAGTTGTCGCCGACCCGCCGGCGCCAGATTTCCGTCGGCGGCGCCGATGCCCGCGGCACCGGCGGCACACTCAGCGCGGCGACCGCCCGCACCCGGTCGGGGTGCAGCAGTGCGAAGTTGCACACCACGGGCGAGCCCCAGTCGTGCCCGACGACCACCGCGCGCTCGGCGCCGACGTCGTCGAGCAGTCCGGCCAGGTCCCCGGTGAGGTGGATGATGTCGTAGTCCTCGATGGCTGCCGGGCGCGACGAACAGCCGTAGCCGCGTTGGTCGGGGGCCAGTACGTGGTAGCCGGCCGCGGCGAGCGCCGGGATCTGGTGCCGCCAGGAGTGCGCGAGCTCGGGGAAGCCGTGCGCCAGCACCACGACTGGTGCGCCGCGGTCGCCGGCTTCGGTGACCTGCAGCTGCACGCCATTGGTCTCGACTAACCGTTTGGTGGACGTCATCACCGTTTCACCAAAGCACAGGTTTCCCTCCGGGAACTGCCGATCGTTTGCATAGCGGTAACCTGTGAACTATCCCGCATCTGTGTATCGGAAGGACCTGGCCGACGAGTATTCGCCGGCCGAAATATGTCGATGAAGCGAAAAAACGTCATCCGCACCCTGACCGTCGTCGCGGTCGTGTTGCTGCTGGGTTGGTCTTTCTTCTATTTCAGTGATGACACGCGCGGTTATCACCAGGTCGACACGTCTGTCGCGGTCGCCCAGATCAACGCCGGGAACGTCACCGGCGCCCAGATCGACGATCGCGAACAGCAGGTCCGGCTGGACCTGAAGAGCGTCAGCGCCGACACCGACAACAGCAACAAGATCATCACGTCGTTCCCGACGGGCTATGCGGTGCCGCTGTTCGATGCGCTCAACGGCAAGAACGTCAAGACCAAGACCGTCGTCAACCAGGGCAGCATCCTCAGCTCGCTGCTGATCTACCTGCTGCCGCTGCTGCTGCTCGTCGGCCTGTTCTTCATGTTCTCCCGCATGCAGGGCGGCGGCCGCATGGGCTTCGGCTTCGGCAAGTCGCGCGCCAAGATGCTCGGCAAGGACATGCCGAAGACGACGTTCGCCGACGTCGCGGGTGTCGACGAGGCCGTCGAAGAGCTCTACGAGATCAAGGACTTCCTGCAGAACCCGAGCCGCTACCAGGCCCTCGGCGCCAAGATCCCCAAGGGCGTGCTGCTGTACGGCCCGCCGGGAACGGGTAAGACGCTGCTGGCCCGCGCGGTCGCCGGTGAGGCCGGGGTTCCGTTCTTCACGATTTCCGGTTCGGACTTCGTCGAGATGTTCGTCGGTGTGGGCGCCTCCCGCGTGCGTGACCTGTTCGAGCAGGCCAAGCAGAACAGCCCGTGCATCATCTTCGTCGACGAGATCGACGCCGTCGGCCGCCAGCGCGGCGCCGGCCTGGGCGGTGGCCACGACGAGCGCGAGCAGACGCTGAACCAGCTGCTGGTCGAGATGGACGGCTTCGGCGACCGCCAGGGCGTCATCCTGATCGCCGCCACCAACCGGCCCGACATCCTCGACCCGGCCCTGCTGCGCCCCGGCCGCTTCGACCGGCAGATTCCGGTCTCGGCACCCGACCTGGCCGGCCGCAAGGCCGTGCTGCGGGTGCACTCGGCCGGCAAGCCCATCGCCCCCGACGCCGACCTCGACGGCCTGGCCAAGCGCACCGTCGGCATGTCCGGCGCCGACCTGGCCAACGTCATCAACGAGGCCGCGCTGCTGACCGCCCGCGAGAACGCCACCGTGATCACCGGCCCGGCGCTGGAGGAAGCCGTCGACCGTGTCGTCGGTGGTCCGCGCCGCAAGGGCCGCATCATCAGCGAGCTGGAAAAGAAGATCACCGCGTACCACGAGGCCGGGCACACGCTGGCCGGCTGGGCCATGCCGCACCTGGACCCGGTGTACAAGGTGACGATCCTGGCCCGCGGCCGCACCGGTGGGCACGCCGTCGCCGTCCCCGAGGACGACAAGGGCATGCAGACCCGCTCCGAGCTCATCGCGCGGCTGGTCATGGCCATCGGCGGCCGGGCCGCCGAGGAGCTGATCTTCCGTGAGCCCACGACCGGCGCGGTGTCCGACATCGAGAACGCCACCAAGATCGCCCGCGCCATGGTCACCGAGTTCGGCATGAGCGCCAAGCTGGGCGCCGTCCGGTACGGCACCGAGCACGGTGATCCCTTCTTGGGCCGCACCATGGGCACCCAGGCTGACTTCGGCCACGAGGTCGCCCGCGACATCGACGACGAGGTGCGCAAGCTCATCGAGGCCGCGCACACCGAGGCGTGGGACGTGCTGACGCAGTACCGCGACCAGCTGGACGCCCTGGCCGGCGAGCTGCTCGAGAAGGAGACGCTGCACCGGCCCGACCTGGAGCGCATCCTGGCCGACGTCGAGAAGCGGCCCCGCCTGACGCTGTTCGACGACTTCGGTGGCCGGATTCCGTCGGAGAAGCCGCCCATCAAGACGCCCGGCGAGCTGGCCATCGAGCGCGGCGAGCCGTGGCCCCCGCCCGTCAAGGAGCCGGCGTTCAAGGCGGCCATCGCCGCGGCCAGCCAGGCCGCCGCCGGATCCGGCGTGAACGGCACCAACGGCGCGCACGCCGCGCCGAACGGCCAGCCCCAGCACGGGCAGACCCAGCCGAATTACGGCGCACCCGCGGGCTGGCAGGCTCCGGGCTGGCCGCCGCAGGGACCGCAGCAGCACGGCCACGGCCACCACGCCCAGCCGGGCCAGTGGTACCCGCAGCCGGGCTGGGGACAACCCGGTCCGTCGCAGGGCTACCAGCCGTACCCGCAGCAGCCGGCGCCGCCGCCTGCCAAACCCAACGACGAGTAGGCGCATAGATGACGCGGTCGCAGATCCATTCGGCCAGGCTCACCCCGCCGAAGTTCGATCACGATCGAGCCGAGGCAGCAGTGCGTGAGCTGCTGCTCGCCGTGGGCGAGGACCCGGACCGGGACGGGCTCCGGGACACCCCCGGCCGTGTCGCCCGCGCCTTCCAGGAGATCTTCGGCGGGCTGTACACCGACCCCGATGCCGTGCTCGACACCACCTTCGACGAGGGTCACGACGAGCTGGTGCTGGTCAAGGACATCCCGATGTACTCGACCTGCGAGCACCACCTGGTTTCGTTCCACGGCGTCGCGCATGTCGGCTACATCCCGGGTGAGGACGGCCGGGTGACGGGACTGTCCAAGATCGCCCGCCTGGTCGACCTGTACGCCAAGCGGCCCCAGGTGCAGGAACGGCTGACCGGCCAGATCGCCGACGCGCTGATGCGCAAGCTGAACCCGCAGGGCGCCATCGTGGTGGTCGAGGCCGAGCACCTGTGCATGGCGATGCGCGGCGTCCGCAAGCCCGGCGCGGTGACGACCACCTCGGCGGTGCGCGGCCAGTTCAAGACCTGCGCGTCGTCGCGAGCCGAGGCGCTGGATCTGATCCTGCGGAAGTGAACCCCGTCCGCACGCGCGTGATGGGCGTGGTCAACGTCACCGCCGACTCGTTCTCCGACGGCGGCCGCTTCCTCGACCACGACCGCGCCATCGAGCACGGTCTGGAGCTGGCAGCGCAGGGCGCTCAGATCATCGACGTCGGCGGAGAATC
This sequence comes from Mycobacterium sp. SMC-21, assembly GCF_045310825.1. NCBI lineage: Bacteria > Bacillati > Actinomycetota > Actinomycetes > Mycobacteriales > Mycobacteriaceae > Mycobacterium > Mycobacterium sp. SMC-21. The sequence goes on from NZ_JBJIAO010000001.1 coordinate 279,910, forward strand.
CACGCGGCCCGGCGCGGCCCGGCTGGATCCCGAGGTCGAACGCGGCCGCGTCCTGCCGGTGATCAGAGAGCTTGTGGCACAAGGCATCACGGTCAGCGTCGACACCATGCACGCCGACGTGGCCGAGGCCGCGCTGGAATGCGGCGTGCACATCGTCAACGACGTGTCGGGTGGCCGGGCCGACCCGAACATGGCCCCGCTGCTGGCCGGCGCGCGGGTGCCGTGGGTGCTGATGCACTGGCGCGAGGTCGACGCCGCGCAGCCGCACCGGATTCCGGAGTATCCCGACGTCGTGGCCGATGTCCGGGCCGAACTGCTCACCGCGGTCGACGACGCGGTGGCTGCCGGCGTGGAGCCGGGCAACCTGATCATCGATCCGGGCCTGGGCTTCGCCAAGTCGGCGCAGCACAATTGGGCGCTGCTGCGGGCGCTGCCCGAGTTCGTGGCCACCGGTATCCCGGTGCTGGTCGGGGCGTCGCGCAAGCGGTTCCTCGGCACCCTGCTGGCGGATGCCGACGGGACGCCGCGCGAGCCCGACGGCCGGGAGACGGCCACCGCGGTGATCTCGGCGCTGGCGGCGCAGCAGGGCGCGTGGGGAGTGCGGGTGCATGATGTGCAGGCGTCGGTGGATGCGGTGAAGGTGGTGCAGGCCTGGCATGGCTGATCGAATCGAATTGCGCGGCTTGACCGTTCGCGGGAATCACGGCGTCTTCGACCATGAACGCGAGGACGGCCAGGACTTCGTCGTCGACATCACGGTGTGGATCGACCTGGCCGCCGCCGCGCTGAGCGACGAGCTGTCGGACACCCTGGACTACGGCAAGCTGGCGCAGCAGGCCGCCGACATCATCGCGGGGCCGCCGCGCAATCTGATCGAGACGGTGTCGGCCGAGATCGCCGACTCGGTGATGACCGACCAGCGTGTCCACGCCGTCGAGGTGGTGCTGCACAAGCCCAGCGCTCCGATCCCGTTGACGTTCAAGGACGTTGCGGTCGTGGCGCGCCGGTCGAGGCGGGGCGGCCGAGGGTGACGACCGTGGTCCTGTCCATCGGCTCCAACCTCGGTGACCGGCTCGCTCACCTGCAGTCGGTGGTCTCGGGGCTGCGCGGTGCGGTACGCGCGGTCTCACCGGTTTATGAGACGGCGGCCTGGGGCGGTGTCGAGCAGGGGCCGTTCCTCAATGCCGTGTTGCTGGCCGACGATCCCGGCCTCGACGGCCCGGGGTGGCTGCGGCGGGCCCACGAGTTCGAGAACGCGGCGGACCGCGTGCGCGAACAGCGTTGGGGGCCACGCACTCTCGATGTCGACATCGTCAGCTGCCACGACGGCGACGTCGAAGTGCGCTCCGACGATCCGGTCCTGACACTGCCGCACCCGCTGGCGCATCAACGCGCCTTCGTGCTGGTGCCGTGGCTGGCGGCCGACCCCGGCGCCCAACTGCGAGGTGTTCCGGTCGCCGAACTGCTGGCCGCCATCGACGCCGTCGAACGCGACGGCGTGCGCCGTACCGACCTGGCTCTGGTGCCCTGATGGGACCGACCCGGAAGCGGGACCTGGCCATCGGCACGGTGCTGGCCACGGTCGTCGCGTACCTGCTGGTGATCCTGGTGTACCGCTGGTTCCCGCCGATCACGGTGTGGACGGGGTTGTCGCTGTTGGTTTTTGCCGCCGCGGAGGCGGGCTGGGCATTCTTCCTGCGCGCCAAGATCTCGGGCGGTGACATCGGGGTGGGGGGCGGCCGGATCCATCCGCTGGCGGTCGCGCGGTCGGTCGTGGTGGCCAAGGCGTCAGCCTGGGTCGGGGCGCTGGCCCTCGGCTGGTGGCTCGGCGTGCTCGGTTACGTGCTCCCGCGGCGCGGCGTCCTGCGCGTGGCGGCGGCCGATTTCCCGGGTGTGACGGTCGCCGCGGTGAGCGCGCTGGCCCTGGTGGTGGCGGGTCTGTGGTTGCAGCATTGCTGCCGCGCGCCGCTGGACCCGCCGGAGAAGTCCGACGGCGCAACCGAATAGGTAACGATCCGTCCGGACGGGGTGTCGGTCGACCTGCGATGGGAAGGCAAAACGGTACAGTCAGCCCATGATCGATCCGACCCGGGCTGCGCGCGGCAGGCGTGCGAACCGCAGGCCGGGTTGGTTGCTGCTGACGGCGTTGCTGGTGCTGGCGATCATCGCCAGTTCCGCGCTGGTGTTCACCGATCAGGTCGAGTTGCTGAAACTCGCTGTTGTCATTGCCCTGTGGGCCGCGGTGGCGGCGGCGTTCGCCTCGTTCATCTACCGGCGCCAGGCTGATCTGGACCAGGCCCGGGCCCGCGACCTCAAGCTCGTCTACGACCTGCAGCTGGACCGCGAGATCGCGGCGCGCCGTGAATACGAACTGTCGCTGGAATCGCATCTGCGCCGTGAGCTCGCTTCCGAACTGCGCGCCCAGTCGGCCGACGAGGTCGCGGCGCTGCGTGCGGAGCTGGCCGCGCTGCGCGCCAACCTCGAGTTCTACTTCGACACCGATCTGGCGCACCGCCCGGCGCTCGAGACCGACCGCACCGGGCAGGCCGCGCCGGTCGGCCGCGTCGTCGCCAGCCGGATCGACACCGAGGACCGGCCCGACCTGATGTCTGAGCCGAACACCGAAGAGAGCCCCATCATCGACGTGGCGGCCGAGCCGCATGTGCCGCCGGACCCCTGGGCGCCACCACCCCCGCCGCCGCAGCCGCCGTTCGGTGGCGCGCACCGTCGTCCGCCGGAGCCGGGCCCGTCCGACTGGCAGCCGACCCCGGCCGAAGGCCAGTGGATTCCGGCCGGTCAGCCCGGCAGCAACTGGGCTGCCGCGACGCCGGAACCGGCGCCGCCCCCGCCCCCGCCGCCGGTCCAGGACCGCGGACCCGAACCGACCATGACGCTGCCGGTCGTCCCACCCGCTCCCGAGCCGGCTCCCGAACCGCCGCGCCGGGGCCGTCACGGGGCCCCCATGGAACCGGCCACTGCGCCGCCCGCGACGGAGACCCCTGTCACATCCGGCCGTCGGCGCCGAGCCGAGCCGGACGATGAACCCGCAGGTCAGCACGTTGGCGGGCAGCCGGCGGCCGAATTGCTGGCGCGGCTGCAGGCCAATCCCAGCGGCGGCGGCCGTCGACGTCGCCGCGAGGACTGAGCTACGCTCTGCGGTGACCGTCCGGTACCTGCCGAGCAGGACTGGAACGAGGAGAAACCACCAATTGTGAGGTCGCTGCAATGAAGCAGCTCGACGGACTGCGTCCGGCCCGGCTCACTGTCGGAATCATTTCCGCAGGGCGGGTCGGCAGTGCGCTGGGTGTTGCGCTGGAGCGCGCCGACCACGTCGTCGTCGCGTGTAGCGCGATCTCCCATACGTCGCGCGGCCGTGCCGAGCGCCGGCTGCCCGACACCCAGGTGCTGCCCGCGCACGACGTCGCCGCCAAGGCCGAACTCCTGCTGCTGGCCGTGCCGGACGCCGAGCTGACGTCCGTCGTCGCCGGCCTGGCGGCCACCGGATCGGTCCGTCCCGGCACCATCGTCGTGCACACCTCGGGCGCCAACGGCATCGCCGTGCTGGCCCCGCTGACCGAGCAGGGCTGTATCCCGCTGGCCATCCACCCGGCCATGACGTTCACCGGCTCGGACGAAGACATCACCCGGCTGTCGGAGACGTGTTTCGGCATCACCGCGGCCGACGACATCGGCTACGCCATCGCCCAGTCCCTGGTTCTCGAGATCGGCGGCGAACCGTTCCGGGTTCGCGAAGACGCCCGCACGCTCTATCACGCGGCCCTGGCGCACGCCGGCAATCACGTCATCACCGTCGTCCTCGACGCCGTCGAAGCCCTGCGCGAGGCGCTCGCGGGGCAGGAACTGCTGGGGCAGGAACTGGTCACGGGTGACCCCGCCGGCATCGCCGAACGCATCCTCGCGCCGCTGGCGCGGGCCTCCCTGGAAAACGCGCTGCAGCGCGGGCAGAGTGCGCTGACCGGCCCGGTGGCTCGCGGTGACGGCGCCGCTGTCGCCGCCCATCTGCATGCCATGGCAGAAGTGAATCCCGAACTGGCGCAGGCATATCGGGCCATGTCGCTGCGCACCGCACAACGTGCCCACGCACCCGAAGAGGTTTTCGCCGTGTTGAACGACTCAGGGAGAGCGCAGTGACCGATCGCAGGCCGCCGAAGTTCACCGCCGGCGAGCTGAACCTCTACACCAATCCGACCGACGTGTCGGATGTGTCGCGGGTGCTGCGCGCCACCGGGCGCCGGGTGATGCTCGTGCCGACCATGGGCGCGCTGCACGAGGGGCACCTGGAGCTGGTGCGCTCCGCCAAGAAGGTGCCCGGCGCCGTCGTGGTGGTGTCGATTTTCGTCAACCCCTTGCAGTTCGGCGCGGGGGAGGACCTGGATGCCTACCCGCGGACGCTGGACTCCGACGTCGAGCTGCTGCGGGGCGAGGACGTCGACATCGTGTTCGCGCCCAGCGCCGCCGCGATGTACCCCAACGGCCGGCGCACCACGGTCGTGCCCGGCCCGCTGGGCGCCGAGCTGGAGGGCGGCTCCCGCCCGACACACTTCGCCGGGATGCTGACCGTGGTGCTCAAGCTCCTGAACATCGTGCGGCCCGACCGCGCGTTCTTCGGCGAAAAGGATTACCAGCAGCTGGTTCTGGTGCGCCAGATGGTCGACGACCTCGACCTCGACGTGCGCATCCAGGCGGTGCCGATCGTGCGCGAGTCCGACGGACTGGCCATGTCGTCGCGCAACCGCTACCTCGATGCTGAACAGCGCGAGCAGGCCGGGGCGTTGTCCGCGGCGCTGCTCGCCGGTAAGTACTCCGCGTCGCACGGCGCGGCCGCCGCACTCGATGCGGCCCGGGCGGTCCTCGACGAGGTACCCGCCATCGACGTCGACTATCTGGAAGTCCGGGACCCCTGGCTGGGTCCGGCACCGGCCTCGGGCCCGGCCCGGATGCTGGTGGTGGGCCGGCTCGGCACGACCAGATTGTTGGACAACATCGCCATCGACATCGGTGCATCCGCAGGGATCGACGGTCACCCCAATGTGGGGTCTGCCTTAGACCAGGACGGAAACCACGAATTACCTTGGAGGAATTGATGTTTCGCACCATGCTGAAGTCCAAGATTCACCGGGCCACGGTGACGCAGGCGGACCTGCACTACGTGGGTTCGGTGACCATCGACGCCGACCTGATGGACGCCGCCGACATCCTCGAGGGTGAGCAGGTCACCATCGTCGACATCGACAACGGCAACCGGCTGGTCACCTACGCCATCACCGGTGAGCGCGGCACCGGCATCATCGGGATCAACGGTGCCGCAGCGCATCTGATCCATCCGGGTGACCTGGTGATCCTCATCGCCTACGCCACCATGGACGATGCCGAGGCCCGCACGTACCAGCCGAACGTCATCTTCGTCGACGCGCAGAACCGGCAGATCGACTTCTCGCACGACGCCGCGCACGTCCCGGACGGCGTCGACGGCCTGCTGTCACCGCGGTAACGCCGGTGCTGCTGGCAATCGATGTCCGCAACACCCACACCATCGTCGGGTTGATCTCCGGCTCCGGAGATCACGCAAAAGTGGTGCAGAACTGGCGGATTCGGACCGAGTCGGAGGTGACGGCCGACGAGCTCGCGCTAACCATCGACGGCCTGATCGGTGACGACGCCGAAAACCTGCTCGGTGCAACGGGTTTGTCGACGGTGCCGTCGGTGCTGCACGAAATCCGGGTGATGCTGGACCAGTACTGGCCGAAGGTGCCGCACGTGCTGATCGAGCCGGGTGTGCGCACCGGCATCCCGCTGCTGGTCGACAACCCGAAAGAGGTCGGGGCCGACCGCATCGTCAACTGCCTTGCGGCGTACCACAAGTACGGCACCGCGGCCATCGTCGTCGACTTCGGGTCGTCGATCTGCGTCGACGTCGTCTCGGCCAAGGGTGAGTTCCTCGGTGGTGCCATCGCGCCCGGGGTCCAGGTGTCCTCTGATGCGGCCGCGGCCCGTTCGGCGGCGCTGCGCCGCGTCGAGCTGACCCGGCCGCGGTCGGTGATCGGCAAGAACACCGTCGAGTGCATGCAGGCCGGTGCGGTGTTCGGTTTCGCGGCCCTGGTGGACGGCCTGGTGAACCGCGTGCGTGACGATGTCGACGGCTTCGACGGAAACCACGTCACCGTGGTGGCCACCGGTCACACCGCGCAGCTGGTGCTGCCCGATCTACGGACCGTGCAGCACTACGAGAAGAACCTCACGCTCGACGGCCTCCGCCTGGTCTTCGAGCGCAACCAGCGCAACGCCCGCCGGGCCTAGAAGAACGTCCGGACCAACTCGACCACCCGGTGGTCGGCGTCGAGCACCGGGATCAGCTGCCACTTGTCGAACACCGTGCACGGGTGTGAGATGCCGAATTCCAGCCAGTCACCGACGGCCAGGTCCTGGTCGGCCGGTGCCAGCCGCAGGTAGGCGTGCTGGTCGTTGAGCTTCTCGACGCGGCTGTCGGGCCGCCCGTACGGCACGGGCAGGTCCTGGTCGAACGAGACGTCGCGGCGGCCCATGCCCACGATGGCGAGGTCGGGCTCGGGCCGGGACAGCACCTGCGCCCACACGCTGAGCGCGGGCTCCAGGTGGGCGCTGTCGGTGCGGCCGAGCGGCGTCGTGCGGGCGTAGAGACCGTCGTCGTGCGTCAGGTAGCAGCCGCTGCGCAGGACGGTCTGCACCGTCATGCCGTCGGGCCAACCGGTCAGGATGTCGGCGACCAGGTCGAAGTACGTGCTGCCGCCGGCCGTCGCCAGGATCTCGTCGGTCTCGAACAGCGTGTGCAACCGGATGACGGTGTCGCGCATGGTCTGCAGGTACGCCGAGACGGCAGCCACCGCGGCGTCACCGACCTCATGGCCGGTGGCCGCCTCGTATCCGGCGACGCCGACGAGCCGCAGCCGGTCCGAGTCCACCGCCGCGCGCGCCACGGCGTCGACGGTCTCGGCGTCGCGGCAGCCGGTGCGGCCGCCCGGCTGGCCGATCTCGACGCAGACGTCCACCTGGCGGCGCCGGCCGGTCAGCGCGGACGTCATCAACTGCACGCCACGCACCGAGTCCACCCAACAGGTCAGCTCGAAGTCGGGATTGGCGTCCAGCTCGGCGGCCAGCCAGCGCAGCCCGGTGACGTCGACGAGCTCGTTGGCCAGGATGATCCGGCGCACCCCGAACGCCCGAAACACCCGGACCTGGCTGATGGTGGCGGCCGTGACAGCCACTGCTCCCGCGCCGAGCTGACGGGCGAGAAGCTGCGGTGACATGTGGGTCTTGCCGTGCGGCGCGAGCTGTACGCCCCGGCGCCGGCACCAGCGCGCCATGGTGACCATGTTGTGCACCAGCGGCTGGGTACGCAGTGTGCACACCGGCGACACCGCGCCGTCGGCGAACAGACTGGGGCGTCGCCGGCACACCTGAGCAGGCGTCTGGCCCCACCACGAGGCCGGCAGTCCCTTGAATTTCCAGTCGATCGGCTCGTGGTCCAGCGCGTCTACGGCGGACTGCTCGAAACTGGTGGCCATGGGCTTCATTTAAGCTGGCATTTCGTGAGCGAAGCCGACAGCCCCGACATTCCCGAGCAGTTCCGCATCCGCCAGGCCAAGCGTGAGCGGCTGCTGGCCGAGGGGCGCGACCCGTATCCGGTCGAGGTGCCGCGTACCCACACCCTGGCCGAGCTGCGGGCGGCCTATCCGGAGCTCGCCGCGGACACCGCGACCGGTGACATCGTCGGCGTCGCAGGGCGTGTGGTGTTCGCCCGGAACTCTGGAAAGCTGTGCTTCGCGACGCTGCAGGAGGGTGACGGCACCCAGTTGCAGGCCATGCTGAGCCTGGACAAGGTGGGCCAGGAGTCGCTCGATGCCTGGAAGTCCGACGTCGACCTGGGCGACATCGTCTTCATCGAGGGCGAGGTCATCAGCTCCCGGCGCGGGGAATTGTCTGTGCTTGCCCAGAACTGGCAAATTGTGTCCAAGGCGCTGCGACCGCTTCCCGTCGCGCACAAGGAATTGAATGAAGAGACGCGGGTCCGGCAGCGGTACGTCGACCTGATCGTGCGGCCCGAGGCCCGCAATGTCGCCCGCCAGCGCATTGCGGTGGTGCGGGCATTGCGTTCGGCATTGGAGCGTCGCGGTTTTCTCGAAGTCGAGACCCCGATGCTGCAGACGCTGCCCGGTGGCGCTGCCGCCCGGCCATTCATCACGCACTCCAACGCGCTCGATGCGGATCTGTACCTGCGCATCGCGCCCGAGTTGTTCCTGAAGCGCTGCCTGGTCGGTGGCTTCGAGAAGGTTTTTGAGCTTAATCGGAACTTTCGCAACGAGGGCGCGGATTCCACGCATTCACCGGAATTTGCGATGTTGGAGACTTATCAGGCCTACGGCACATATGACGATTCCGCGATTGTGACGCGTGAGCTTATTCAGGAGGTTGCCGACGAGGCCATTGGTACCCGAATGGTCCCGCTGCCGGACGGTTCCACCTATGACCTCGATGGTGAATGGGCGACCATCGAAATGTATCCGTCGTTGTCGGAAGCGCTGGGTGAGGAGATCACCCCGGAGACTTCGGTCGAGTACCTGTGGAAGGTGGCCGAACGGCTCGGCGCCGAGATTCCCAGGGACCGCGGATACGGCCACGGGAAATTGATCGAGGAACTGTGGGAGCACACCGTCGGCGATCACCTTTGGGCGCCGACCTTCGTCCGGGATTTCCCGGTGGAGACCACGCCGCTCACTCGGGCCCACCGCAGTATTCCGGGCGTTACAGAAAAATGGGATCTGTATGTCCGGAAGTTCGAGCTCGCCACCGGATATTCGGAGTTGATCGATCCGGTGATTCAACGCGAGCGTTTCGAGGCGCAGGCGCGTGCCGCCGCTGCCGGTGATGACGAGGCAATGCGACTTGATGAGGATTTCCTTATCGCATTGGAGTATGCGATGCCGCCGACGACCGGAACAGGAATGGGACTCGACCGCTTGCTCATGGCGTTGACGGGGTTGACGATTAGGGACACGGTTTTGTTCCCGATTGTGCGGCGCCAAGCCGACTGAAAACTGAGCTGACCCTGAGACTTGTTGAAGGAATTGAACTCCTATGCCAGCATTGTTATGGCAGAGTCGATTCTGCATTTTTCCGAGGCAGAAGGGTTAGTGTGGGCCGATGGCAAAGAAAGTGACTGTCACGCTCGTCGACGATTTCGACGGTGAAGGTGCGGCGGATGAGACGGTCGAATTTGCTCTCGACGGGGTGAACTACGAGATCGACCTCACCACCAAGAACGCCACCAAGCTTCGGAATGATTTGAAGAAATGGGTCGAGGCCGGCCGTCGTGTCGGTGGTCGCCGCCGCGGCCGCGCCAGCACCGGCGCGACAGGGCGGGGCCGCGCGTCCATCGACCGTGAGCAGAGCGCCGCGATCCGGGAATGGGCGCGCCGCAACGGCCACAATGTCTCCAGCCGGGGCCGTATTCCGGCGGAGATCATCGACGCGTTCCACGCCGCCACCTGAGCCGGCGGGCAACAAAAATCAGGGTTGCCCGCGGTTTCTCTGTTCGCTTTCGGCGTAGCCCGGTCAGGCCGATCCGGGAAACGTTTCATAGCCCCAGCGCGTTGGCCTTTTCGCAGCGCTGAGTGGCCCCGCGAGCTAGGGGATACCGCAGGGCACGCATGGTCGCCGCCCATTAGAGTGGACGGTAGGCGCACAGCGTTGCGACACGCGAAGTGACGTGGCAGGAGCTGCGCTACGAGGGAGAGCAGGTAACCACCGATGTTTGAGAGATTCACCGACCGGGCCCGTCGGGTCGTCGTCCTGGCTCAAGAAGAAGCCCGGATGCTCAACCACAATTACATCGGCACCGAGCACATCCTGCTTGGCCTCATTCATGAGGGCGAGGGCGTAGCCGCCAAGTCGCTGGAATCGCTGGGCATCTCGCTGGAGGGTGTGCGCAGCCAGGTCGAAGAGATCATCGGCCAGGGGCAGCAGGCGCCGTCCGGCCACATTCCGTTCACGCCGCGCGCCAAGAAGGTGCTGGAGCTGTCGCTGCGCGAGGCGCTGCAGCTCGGGCACAACTACATCGGCACCGAGCACATTCTGCTCGGCCTGATCCGTGAGGGCGAGGGCGTCGCCGCTCAGGTGCTCGTCAAGCTGGGCGCCGAACTGACCCGTGTGCGTCAGCAGGTCATCCAGCTGCTGTCTGGGTACCAGGGCAAGGAGACCGCCGAAGCCGGCACCGGTGGCCGCGGCGGCGAGACGGGCAACCCGTCGACGTCGCTCGTGCTCGACCAGTTCGGCCGCAACCTGACCGCCGCCGCCGCCGAGGGCAAGCTCGATCCGGTCATCGGCCGCGAGAAGGAAATCGAGCGGGTCATGCAGGTGCTGAGCCGGCGCACCAAGAACAACCCGGTGCTGATCGGCGAGCCCGGTGTCGGTAAGACCGCCGTCGTCGAGGGCCTGGCGCAGGCCATCGTGCACGGCGAGGTTCCCGAGACGCTCAAGGACAAGCAGCTCTACACGCTGGACCTGGGTTCGCTGGTGGCCGGCAGCCGTTACCGCGGTGACTTCGAAGAGCGCCTGAAGAAGGTGCTCAAGGAGATCAACACCCGCGGCGACATCATCCTGTTCATCGACGAGCTGCACACGCTCGTGGGTGCGGGTGCCGCCGAGGGCGCCATCGATGCCGCCAGCATCCTGAAGCCCAAGCTGGCCCGTGGTGAGCTGCAGACGATCGGTGCGACCACTCTCGACGAGTACCGCAAGTACATCGAGAAGGACGCCGCCCTCGAGCGCCGGTTCCAGCCGGTCCAGGTGGGCGAGCCGACCGTCGAGCACACCATCGAGATCCTCAAGGGTCTGCGCGACCGTTACGAGGCGCACCACCGCGTCTCCATCACCGACGGTGCGCTGGTGGCTGCCGCGACGCTGGCCGACCGCTACATCAACGACCGGTTCCTGCCGGACAAGGCCATCGACCTGATCGACGAGGCCGGGGCCCGGATGCGCATCCGCCGGATGACCGCTCCGCCAGACCTGCGCGAGTTCGACGAGAAGATCGCCGACGCGCGCCGGGAGAAGGAATCGGCCATCGACGCGCAGGACTTCGAAAAGGCAGCCCGGCTGCGTGATTCGGAGAAGACGCTGGTCGCCCAGCGCGCCGAGCGGGAGAAGCAGTGGCGTTCGGGTGATCTGGACGTGGTCGCCGAGGTCGACGACGAGCAGATCGCCGAGGTCCTGGGCAACTGGACCGGCATCCCGGTCTTCAAGCTGACCGAGGCCGAGACCACGCGTCTGCTGCGCATGGAAGATGAGCTGCACAAGCGGATCATCGGCCAGGTCGATGCCGTCAAGGCCGTCTCGAAGGCCATCCGGCGTACCCGCGCCGGCCTGAAGGACCCGAAGCGTCCGTCGGGCTCGTTCATCTTCGCCGGCCCGTCCGGTGTCGGTAAGACCGAGCTGTCGAAGGCGCTGGCCGAGTTCCTGTTCGGTGACGACGACGCGCTCATCCAGATCGACATGGGCGAGTTCCACGACCGCTTCACCGCGTCGCGGCTGTTCGGTGCCCCTCCGGGCTACGTCGGCTACGAAGAGGGTGGCCAGCTCACCGAGAAGGTGCGCCGCAAGCCGTTCAGCGTCGTGCTGTTCGACGAGATCGAGAAGGCCCATCAGGAGATCTACAACAGCCTCCTGCAGGTCCTCGAAGACGGTCGCCTGACCGACGGCCAGGGTCGCACCGTCGACTTCAAGAACACCGTGCTGATCTTCACCTCGAACCTCGGTACGAGCGACATCAGCAAGGCGGTCGGCCTCGGCTTCACCCAGGGTGGCGGCGAGAACAACTACGAGCGCATGAAGCTCAAGGTGCACGACGAGCTGAAGAAGCACTTCCGCCCGGAGTTCCTGAACCGTATCGACGACATCATCGTGTTCCACCAGCTGACGCAGGACGAGATCATCCAGATGGTCGACCTGATGATCGGCCGGGTCGGCAAGCAGCTCAAGGCCAAGGACATGGAGATGGAGCTGACCGACAAGGCCAAGGCACTGCTGGCCAAGCGCGGCTTCGATCCGGTGCTCGGTGCCCGTCCGCTGCGCCGGACCATCCAGCGCGAGATCGAGGACCAGCTCTCCGAGAAGATTCTCTTCGAGGAGGTCGGCCCCGGTCAGCTGGTCACAGTGGATGTCGAGAACTGGGACGGCGAGAGCAACAACACCGAGGATGCGGTGTTCACCTTCGCCGGCCGTCGGAAGGAATCGGCCGACCTGGCCGAGGCCGCGGCGACTGCCGCCGAGTAGGACGACAACGCGAAATGCCCCCGATTCGTCGGGGGCATTTCCGTATCAGCCGACGTACTTGCCGTGCGCTTCGAACAGCGGGCGGTACTTGGCGTCGCAGTTCTTGAGCGCCCAGTCGTTCAGCGCCTTCATGTTGTCCATCATCGCGTCCATCTTGCTGGGATCGGCGAGGTCTGCGAGGTAGCGGTGCGGCTCGGCGGGTGCCGCGGCGATGAGTTCGCTCTGCGTGACGGGCGCGTCCTTGAGCAGGTCGTCGACGATCTGGCTCTGGTTGGCCGCACCGTTGCCGAACGCCGAGTCCATGTCGTGGAGCTTGCGGGCAACCAGCTTCGCGTCGAGGGTGCAGAAGTCGCCGGCGCTGCTGCCGCCGGCTGCGGCGGTCACTCCGGCCGTGCCCGCGCTCGAGTTCGAACTGTGGCCGGCGGTGCCACATCCGGCCACCGCGAGCGTGGCGGCGGTGGCGACTGTGCAGACCAATCTGGCCGTGGTGGCGAACAACATCGCAGTGCCTTTCCGTCGCTGTGCAGGGGGTCGAGATCGACGCTAAGCGCCCGGCGGTGCCACGGATATAAGGGAAGTCCCTACGGATCTGCGCGGACGGGAAACGGTTCGGTGTATCTTGATCCCGTTACGACGGTGCATGGAAGCCGGTGAGAATCCGGCACGGTTGCGCCACTGTGAGCCCTCTGCGGCGAGTCAGATCTTTCGCCGTCGTGCAGAACCGAACAATGTAGGGGCGCGTGACCCCGTAGGAGGTTTGACCATGACGAGTATTGCGGTTTCCAAGCCGGGCGTATCGACCAAGGCGCTTTCGGCCACTCGAGTGGCAGTGCTGCTGGGCGTGACGATCTTCCTGGCCATGCTGGCGTACTACCTCGTCGGCATCGACGAGGGCATGATGTCGATGTTCGGCAAGACCGTCGTGGTCCACGAGTGGGTGCACGACTCGCGGCACTTCCTCGGCTTCCCCTGCCACTGACGCAAGGGACTTTCATGGAAATCCGCGTCATCGGGCGCGGAGCCCTCGCCGGTCTGATCGCCGGCATTCTGGGGTTCCTGTTTGCCTGGATTTTTGCTGAACCCACCATCGACAAGGCCATCGACTACGAATCCGGCCGCATGAACGTGCTCTCGACCGTCCACACGGCCATGGGCCATCCGGTCGAGCCGGACGGGCCCGAGCTGTTCAGCCGGTCCATCCAGTCGGGTATCGGTGCGGCCACCGGCATCATCGCGTTCTCTGTGGCGATGGGTGCGCTGGTGGCTGTCGCGTATCTGGTACTGCACGGCCGGTTCCAGGTCCGGCCCAAGGTGCTGGGCTGGACCACCGCCGGTTTCGGCTTCCTGGGTGTGTACCTGTTGCCGTTCGTGAAATACCCGTCGAACCCGCCCGCTGTCGGCCATGAATTCACCATGGAGGCCCGCGGTTTCCTGTACCTGGGAATGGTGTGGGGGTCGCTGGCCCTGCTGGGCCTCGCGGTGTTCGCCGCGCGCAAGCTGTCTGCGAAGGTCGGCTGGGCGCGTGCCGTCGGAATCTCGGTGCTCGGCTTCTTCGTGCTGTACGGCGGTCTGCTGGCGGCGCTGCCGTCGCTGGGTGATCTGGCCGCCAATGTCGAGCACGCGGGCGAGTTCGGCTTCGCGCGCGCCGCCACCGAGACGCCGCAGCCGATCACCAACACCTTCGATACGCCGGTCACCGTCGACGGCAAGGTCTACGCCCCCGGGCAGTTGATCTACCCCGGATTCGACGCCGACCTGCTGTGGAAGTTCCGGTGGTACTCGCTGATCGACCAGGCGTTGATCTGGACGGTCATCGGGCTGGTGTTCGGCGGGCTCGTCGAGCGCTACCTCGGTGGCGCCAGGAAGGCCGCACCGGCACAGGACGTGGCAGCCGCGCTCTGACGATTGCGGTTGCCGCGCACTACAGTTCGAGGCATACCGACACAGAAAGGCGGCAGCATGCTGGTTGTCACGACGAATGACCTGCCCGGGTGGGAGATTCAGCGGGTCTGCGGTGAGGTGTTCGGCCTCACCGTCCGGTCCCGGAACGCCTTCGCGCAGATGGGCGCCGGGTTCAAGGCGATGTTCGGCGGCGAGCTGCAGGGCATGACCAAGAACCTCGCCGAGAGCCGCAACGAAGCCATGGGCCGGCTGCTCCAGGAATGTCACGCCCGCGGCGGCAATGCCATCATCGGGATGCGGTTCGACACCACCGAGATCGGTGACGTGTGGACCGAGATCTGCGCGTACGGCACTGCGGTACAAGCGGTTCCGGTCACCGACGCCGCCCGCTACACCGCACAGCAGTTGGGTTACGGCGGCGGTCCGGGCCCGGCACAGGGCCCGACAGGGTAATCTCCACGGCGCAGCTGGTTTGCCAATGACGCTTCGGTGTCTGCGGCGTCGAATGGCGGGGAACCGCCATGAGAGGGAACCCGGTGAGAATCCGGGACTGTCCCGCAGCGGTATGCAGGAACGACCGCCGTCATCCGCACTGGTCCGCATCGGACTGGGAAGCGACGGCCACTAGGTGCACCCGAAGGGTGCGTGCCTGCGAGTCCGAAGACCTGCCAGCTGTGCCGGATGCGCCGCGTCCGGCGGTGCATCGCCTCGTGGAATGGGCTGATCGCCGAGGGCGGTTTGTGCTGTCCTCGATGAATGTCCTTGGGCGGTGCGCACTTCCGTCGCATTTGAAGGACGTCAGTTGTCAACACCATTCACCGCAACCATTCTCGGCGCGCCCCGCATCGGTCCGAACCGTGAACTCAAGCGGGCCGTCGAACGCTATTGGGCGGGCCGGATCGACCGGGCCGCGCTCGAGGAAATCGCCGCGGGCCTGCGCCGCGAGACCATCGCCGCGTTGTCGGCCGCCGGACTGGATTCCATTCCGGTCAATACGTTTTCCTACTACGACCAGATGCTCGACACCGCGGTACTGCTCGGCGCCCTGCCGAGTCGCGCGGGCGGCATTGCCGATGATCTCGATCGCTATTTCGCGGCGGCTCGCGGGACGGCGGACATCGCACCGCTCGAGATGACGAAGTGGTTCGACACCAATTACCACTACCTGGTCCCGGAGATCGGCCCCGACACCACGTTCACACTGCATCCGGACAAGGTGCTGGCAGAGCTCAAAGAGGCTCAGGCGCAGGGTATTCCGGCCCGGCCGGTGATCGTCGGGCCGATCACGTTCCTGGCGCTGAGCAAGGCCGTCGACGGCGCCGAGGTGCCCATCGGGCGCCTCGGCGAGCTGCTGCCGCTGTATGCCGAACTGCTGGGCCGACTCGCCGCAGCCGGTGCCGAGTGGGTGCAGATCGACGAACCCGTCTTGGTCACCGACATCCTGGACGGCACTGCCAACGCCGCCGAATTGGCCGAGTATGCCTACGCCACGCTCGCGGCAGCCGCCGAACGTCCGGCGATCCTGGTCGCGACCTACTTCGGCGAGCTGGGGAGTGTGCTGCCGGCGCTGGCGCGCACGCAGATCGACGGCGTCGCAGTCGATTTCGTCGCCGGCGGTGACCAGCCGACGGCCGGAATTCCCGGTCTCGCGGACAAGCTGTTGGTGGCCGGCGTCGTCGACGGCCGCAACGTCTGGCGCACAGACCTGGAGGCCGCACTGGTCCGGCTGGAGTCAGTGCAGGAGTCGGCACGTTCGGTGGCTGTGTCCACGTCGTGCTCGACGCTGCACGTCCCGTACTCGCTCGAGCGCGAGGACGGTCTCGACGACGCGCTCCGCGGCTGGCTGGCGTTCGGTGCCGAGAAAGTCGACGAGGTCGCGACGCTGGCGACGGCGCTGCGCACTGGCCGGGGCTCGGTGGCCGCGCAGCTCGAGGCATCGAACCGGGCGGTCGCGTCACGCAGGCACGACCCGCGACTGCACAACGCCGCCGTCCGAGCCCGGCTCGGCACGGTCCTGTCCGGTGGCATCAGCCGCGGGCCGGCCGCCGAACGGCGTAAGGCACAAGACGCCCGCCTGCATCTGCCGGCACTGCCGACCACGACGATCGGTTCGTTCCCGCAGACCGTCGAGATCCGCAAGGCCCGGGCGGCGTTCGTCGCCGGCGAGATCGACGAGGCCGATTACATCGGCCGGATGAAATCCGAAGTCGAGACGGTGATCCGGTTGCAGGAGGAACTCGGCCTCGATGTGCTGGTGCACGGCGAGCCCGAGCGCAACGACATGGTGCAGTACTTCGCCGAGCATCTCGACGGCTTCTTGACCACCAAGAACGGCTGGGTGCAGTCGTACGGCAGCCGCTGCGTGCGCCCGCCGGTCCTCTTCGGCGACGTCACCAGGCGGCAGCCGATGACGGTCGAGTGGGCGACCTACGCGCAGACGTTGACCGACAAGCCCGTCAAGGGCATGCTCACCGGCCCGGTGACGATCCTGGCCTGGTCGTTCGTTCGCGACGATCAGCCGCTGGCGGACTCGGCCAACCAGGTGGCGCTGGCCATCCGGGACGAGACCGTCGATCTGCAGTCCGCCGGCATCGCGATCATCCAGGTCGACGAGCCGGCGTTGCGAGAGCTGCTGCCGCTGCGCAATGCCGACAAGGCGGCCTACCTGCAGTGGGCGGTCGACGCGTTCCGGCTCTCGACGTCGGGCGTCAGCGACGCCACGCAGATTCACACGCACCTGTGCTATTCGGAGTTCGGTGAGGTGATCGGCGCCATTGCCGATCTCGATGCCGACGTGACGTCGATCGAGGCGGCACGCTCACACATGGAGGTCCTCGACGACCTCAACGGCATCGGGTTCTCGAACAGCGTCGGCCCCGGTGTGTACGACATTCACTCGCCCCGGGTTCCCACCACCGGCGAGATGGCGACATCGCTGCGCCGTGCGCTGGATGCCGTTCCGGCAGAACGGCTCTGGGTGAACCCGGACTGCGGGCTGAAGACCCGCAAGACCGACGAGGTGACCGAGTCGCTGCGGCGCATGGTGCAGGCGGCACTGTTGGTTCGCGCCGGATAGCTCGCCGATGACTGCGCTCCGGAACCTGAGCCAGGTTCCGGAGCGCAGTTCTTTTCGGGGTCACGCGGCAGTGCGTCACCTGAAATAAAACCGGCTGCCCGAGCCTTGACCTTGCTGGGCCAGCGCCCGGAAACCGATTGGAGACGAATCGATGTCGCGAGTAGTGCAGTTCGCCGAATACGGCACACCTGAGGTTTTGCGAGTGGTCGATGTCGAGCCGCCGGCTCCCGGACCCACCCAGGTGCGAATCGCGGTACGTGCCGCGGGCGTCAATCCGATCGACTGGAAGATCCTCGGCGGATACATGCGCGAACTGATGCCGCTCGAGCTGCCCGCCGGTGTGGGGTCCGACGTGGCCGGCGTCGTCGACGCCGTTGGGTCCGAGGTGACCGAGTGGGCGGTTGGCGACGAGGTTCTGGGCCGGTCGACGACAGGTTCGTTCGCGGATCTTGCGCTGGCGGAAGCTGCCGAGCTCGTCCGTAAGCCTGAGGGCGTCGGCTGGGAAGTGGCGGGCTCGCTGGCAGGCGCGGGCGGCACTGCGTACACGGTGCTGGGGAAGCTCGGCGTCAAGGCGGGCGACACCCTGCTCATCCATGCGGCCGCGGGCGGCGTAGGTACTTTTGCCGTCCAGCTCGCAAAGGCTCAGGGTGTCAATGTCATTGGCACGGCGGGTGAATCCAACCACGAATACCTGCGTTCGCTCGGCGCGACGCCGGTCACCTACGGCGATGGTCTGCTCGAGAGGGTGCGGGCCGCCGCACCCGACGGAGTCGACGCCGTTCTCGACGCCTCCGGTCGCGGCGAGATTCCGTTGTCGATCGAGCTCACCGGCGATCCGGCCCGGGTGCTCACGCTGGTCGCCTTCGACCAGGCCGACACCGGCATCGAGGTGCACGCCGGTGGGTCCGGAAGCGAACTGGGCGCCGCCCTTCGCGAACTCGCGACGCTTGTCGCGCAGGAACGTCTTGCCGTCTCGATCAGCGAGACGTACCCGCTGACCGAAGCCGGTGCCGCGCTCTCGGCGAGCACGACGGGCCATGTGCACGGCAAGCTCGTCGTCGTGCCGTGAACACTACGACGGTCAGCTGACCACCACCAGCAGGTCATTGCCTTCGACACTGGCCGTGGGCGCCACCGCGAGCCGCGTGACGGTACCGGCTCTCGGCGACGTGATGGCTGCCTCCATCTTCATCGCCTCGATGGTGGCGACCGTTTGGCCGGCGCTCACCCGCTCGCCAACGGTCACCCGGATCGTCACGACGCCGGCGAACGGCGCCGCAACGTGGTCCGGGTTGCCGCGGTCCGCTTTCTCCACCGCGCGGACTGCGCTGTCGATCGACCTGTCCCGCACCAGGATCGGGCGTAGCTGACCGTTCAACAGGCACAGCACCGTCCGCATGCCGCGGTCATCGGGCTCGGAGATGGCCTCGAGACCGATGAGCAGCTCGACGCCCTTCTCCAACTCGACGCGGTGCTCTTCGCCGCGGCGCAGCCCGTAGAAGAACTGGTTGGCGCTCAGGCGGGAGGTGTCGCCGAATTGTTCTCGATGCGTGCGGAATTCGCGGGTCGGACCGGGGAAGAGCAGCCGATTCAGGGCCGCTCGGCGGGTAAGACCGGGTTCCGCCAGTTCGGCGTAGTCCTCGACGGTGAGGGTTGCCGTCGGCCTGGTGTCGGACCTTCCGCGAAGGGCCTTGCTGCGCAAGGGTTCCGGCCAGCCGCCGGGCGGGTCGCCGAGCTCGCCGCGGAGGAAGCCGATCACCGAATCCGGGATGTCGCAGCGGTGCGGGTCGGCGGCGAACTCCCCGGCGCTCATCCCGGCGCCGACGAGCGCCAGCGCAAGATCACCTACCACCTTGCTCGACGGCGTCACCTTCACCAGCCTGCCGAGAGCGTGATCTGCTCCGGCATAGGCGTTTTCGATGTCCTCGAACCGGCCGCCCAGCCCGAGGGCGGCGGCCTGGGTACGCAGATTGCTGAGCTGCCCGCCCGGGATCTCGTGGGTGTACACGCGGCCGGTCGGTGCGGGCAGGCCCGCCTCGAACGGCGCGTAGACGCGGCGCAACGCCTCCCAATACGGTTCCAGCTCACAGACGTTTGCCAACGACAGACCGGTGTCGTGCGCGGTGTGCGCGGCTGCCGCAACGATCGACGACAGCGCAGGCTGGCTGGTGGTGCCGGCCAGCGGTGCCGCCGCCCCGTCGACTGCAGAGGCACCGGCCTGCCAGGCCGCGACGTACGTGGCCAGCTGTCCACCTGGGGTGTCGTGGGTGTGGACGTGTACAGGCAGGTCGAAACGGGATCGCAACGCCGACACGAGTTTTGCCGCCGCGGGTGGTCGCAGCAGACCGGCCATGTCCTTGATTGCCAGCACGTGGGCACCGGCATCGACGATCTGCTCGGCCAGCTTCAGCCAGTAGTCGAGCGTGTACAGCGTCTCCGCGGGGTCGGAGAGGTTGCCGGTGTAGGACATCGCGACTTCGGCCACCGCGGAACCGGTTTCGCGCACTGCATCGATCGCCGGCCGCATCGACTCCACGTTGTTCAGCGCGTCGAAGATGCGGAAGATGTCGATGCCGGTGGCGGTGGCCTCCTGTACGAACGCCGACGTGACCGATGTCGGATAGGGTGTGTAACCCACGGTGTTCCGGCCGCGCAACAGCATCTGGAGGCAGATGTTGGGCATCGCCTCCCGCAGCGCGGCCAGCCGCTCCCACGGGTCCTCTTTCAGGAACCGAAGCGCCACGTCGTAGGTCGCGCCGCCCCAGCACTCGACCGACAGCAGCTGCGGCGTCATGCGCGCCACGTACGGGGCCACCTTGACCAGGCCCGAGGTACGCACTCGAGTTGCGAGTAGCGACTGATGGGCGTCGCGGAACGTGGTGTCGGTGACCCACAGCCGCGGCGACTCCAGCAGGGCGGCCGCAAAGCGCTCTGGGCCGAGCTCGGTCAGCAGCTGCTTGCTGCCCGCCGGTGCCGGACCGTCGAGATCGATCTTCGGCAGCTTGTCACGTGGATACACAGCCGATGGACGACCGCCATGCGGTTGGTTCACCGTGACATCCGCGAGGTAGTTGAGGATGCGCGTGCCGCGGTCCCCTGGAGTGTGGGCCGTCAGCAGTTGCGCACGCTCGTCGATGAACGATGTCGACACCTTGCTTGCGGCGAAGTCCGGATCATCGAGAACCGCTTGCAGGAAGGGGATGTTCGTCGACACCCCGCGGATGCGGAACTCCGCGAGGGCGCGTCGGGCCCTCCTGACCGCCGTCGCGAAGTCGTGGCCGCGGCAGGTGAGTTTGACCAGCATCGAGTCGAAGTGGGCGCTGATCTCCGCACCGACGTTGGTGCCGCCGTCCAACCGGACGCCGGCACCGCCGGGAGAACGGTAGGCGGTGATCCGGCCGGTGTCGGGACGGAAACCGTTGGCGGGATCTTCGGTGGTGATGCGGCACTGCATGGCGGCGCCACGGATTCTGACACGATCCTGGCTCAGCCCGAGCTCGGCCAACGACCGGCCGGCCGCGATCCGCAACTGGGCGGTGACCAGGTCGACGTCGGTGATCTCCTCGGTCACCGTGTGCTCGACCTGAATGCGCGGATTGCACTCGATGAACACATGGTGCCCGCGCTCGTCGAGCAGGAACTCGACGGTTCCGGCGCAGAAGTAACCGATCTGGCGCGCGAATGTCACCGCATCAGAACAGATCCGGTTCCGCAGTTCGTCGGTGAGGTTCGGGGCGGGGGCCAGCTCGACCACCTTCTGGTGCCGGCGTTGCACACTGCAGTCCCGTTCGAAGAGATGGATCACCTCGCCGGTTCCGTCGGCCAGTATCTGCACCTCGATGTGGCGGGGGTTGAGGACCGCCTGCTCGAGGTAGACGTTCGGGTCACCGAAAGCAGACTCCGCTTCGCGCGACGCCGCCGCGATGGCCTCGGCCAGCGCGGCCGGCTCGGTCACCCGCCGCATGCCACGTCCGCCACCACCCGAGACGGCCTTGACGAACAGGGGAAACTCCATACCGGCTGCGGCCGTGAGCAATTCGCTGACTGACGCAGACGGAGCCGACGATGCGAGCGCCGGTAGGCCGGCGGTTCGGGCCGCGGCGATGGCGCTGGCCTTGTTACCGGTCAACTCCAGGACGCCGGCACTCGGGCCGACGAACGTGATGCCGGCCGCGGCGCACGCTGCCGCGAGTTGGGGGTTCTCCGAGAGGAATCCGTATCCCGGGTACACCGCGTCGGCGCCGGACAGCTGGGCCACCCGGATGATGTCGGGCACCGACAGATAAGCCCGAACGGGATGGCCAGGCTCGCCGATCTGGTAGGACTCGTCGGCCTTCAATCGGTGTGGGGAGTTCCGGTCCTCGTGGGCGTATACCGCCACCGTCGCGATACCCAGCTCATAGGCCGCCCGGAAGGCCCGGATCGCGATCTCACCCCGGTTGGCGACGAGGACTTTGGTGATGGCGCGCTCAGGCAATGGAACGTTGTGGTTGGCCCGAGTATTCACTCAGGGGACGGATCAGTGCGTTCGACGCCGCTTGTTCCATGATGTGTGCGGTCCAGCCCACGATGCGGGCCATCACGAAAAGCGGTGTGAAGACCGGGATGTCGAAACCCATGAGGTAGTAGGCCGGCCCGGTGGGGAAGTCGAGGTTCGGCTTGATCCTGGTGGCGGTGAACATCTCGCGCTCCAGCACGGTGTAGATGTCCAGCCACCGCTGGCCGCCGCGGGCTGCCACCACCCGGTCGAGCGCAGCCTTCATCGTCGGCACCCGAGAGTCACCGTTCTTGTAGACGCGGTGTCCGAAGCCCATCACCTTCTCTTTGCGAGACAACTTGCCGTGCAACCACTTCGGGGCGTTCGCGGCCGAGCCGATCTCCAGCATGTCGTGCATGACGGCCTCGTTGGCGCCGCCGTGCAGCGAGCCTTTGAGGGCGCCGATGGCGGCGGTCACCGCGCTGTAGATGTCCGACTGCGTGGAGGTCACCACCCGGGCGGCGAACGTGGACGCGTTGAAGCTGTGCTCGGCATACAGCACCATGGACTGGGAGAACGCGACGACGATCGCCGGTTCGGGGACCGATCCGAAGCACATGTTCAGGAAGTTCTCGGCGTATCCCAGCTGACTGTGCGGTGCGATGGGCGAAAGTCCTTGCCGTCGGCGGATATCGGCGGCGACGATCGTCGGCAGGACGGCGAACATGCGCAGTGACTTGGCGTAGTTGGCGGGAGTCGTGCTGTCGTCCTCTTCCGGATCCTCGGCGCCGAGGTAGCTGATCGCGGTGCGGACCACGTCCATCGGGTGGCAGCTCTCGGGCAGCTTGGCCAGCAGCGAGTACATCGACCGGTCGATCCGCCGGGACGCCCGCTCGCGCTGGCAGAACATCGCGAGTTCGTGTTCGGTCGGCAGCTCGCCGTGCCACAGCAGGTAGGCCACCTGCTCGAACGTGCAGTGCGTCGCCAGATCCTGTACCGGATAGCCCCGGTAGGTCAGGCTGTTGGTCTCGGGCACGACTTTGGAGATGGCGGTGGTGTCGACGACGACACCGGCCAGACCCTTGTGGATGTGGGGCGGTTGAGTGGTCATGATTTCACGTCCTGGAGGGTGAAATTGAAGATGTCGGAATCGAATTGGTTGTATTCGGCATAGCGCAGCAACTCGTACAGCCGGCTGCGGTGTTGCATCTGGCCGAGCAGGCCGGCCTGGGTTCCGGCGGTGTGGATTTCGCGCAGGCCCATCTCGACCGCGTGCATCGCCAGACGCAGCGTGGTGACCGGGTAGATCACCAGGTTGTAGCCGATGTCTGACAACCGCTGGGCCGTCACGAGTTCCGACTTGCCGAACTCGGTCATGTTGGCCAGCAGGGGAGTGTCGACCGCTGCCCGGAACTGCTCGAATTCCCTTGGGGTGGACAGTGCTTCGGTGAAGATCAGGTCGGCGCCGGCATCGGCGTAGGCCTTGGCCCGGTCGATGGCCGCGGCGATGCCCTCGATTCCGGCGGCATCAGTGCGCGCACAGATGACGAAGTTGGGGTCCCGGCGAGCGGCGACCGCGGCACGCAGTCGCTTGATCATCTCGGTGGCCGGCACGACTGCCTTACCGTCGAGGTGGCCACAGCGCTTGGGGTTCACCTGGTCCTCCAGATGGCAGCCGGCCAGCCCGGCATCCTCCAGGATCGTGATGGTGCGTGCGGCGCTCATCGGCTCGCCGAAGCCGGTGTCGGCGTCCACCAGGGTGGGCAGGTCGGTGGCCGCGGCGATCTGGGCGCTGCGGGCGGCCACCTCGGTCAAGGTGGTCAGCCCGATATCGGGCAGGCCCAGGTCGGCCGACAGCACCGCGCCCGAGACGTAGACCCCCTCGAAGCCGATCTCTGACACCAGCTTCGCCACCAGTGGCGAGAATGCGCCCGGATAGCGTTGCAGCCGGCCGGAATTCAGTGCCGTCCGCAACGCCACCCGCTTGTCGGCGGCCGAGACCCGCGAGCCGAGCAGGCCGGCGCTCATCGGAAAATCCCCGACGGGATCGTGGGCGCCTTGTCCAGCACGACCTGGTCGACGCGCACGTTGAGGGCGCCGAGGCTGCCCGGCTTCATGGCCGCAAGGCCGTCGACCACGGCCAGGAACCGGTCCTGCTCGGCAGGGGCGACGACGCCTTCGGCGAGCGTGGTGAACTTGTCGCGGTACTGCTCACGCCCGAACGGACGCGCGCCGAGCGGGTGCGCGTCGGCCACGGCCAGCTCGTCGACGATCACCTCGCCGCTCTTGAGCGTCACCACGGCCCGGGCGCCGAACGCCTTCTCCGCCGGGTCATTCGAGTGGTAGCGCCGGGTCCACTCCGGGTCCTCGACGGTCGAGATCTTGTGCCACAGCTCGATGGTGTCCGGCCGGCGGGCGCGCTCGGGCGCGTACGACCGTTCGTGGTGCCACTCACCGTCCTGCAGTGCGACCGCGAAGATGTACATCACCGAGTGATCCAGGGTTTCCCGTGTTGCATCCGGGTCGAACTTTTGCGGATCGTTCGAGCCGGTGCCGATCACGACGTGCGTGTGGTGACTGGTGTGCAGCACGATGGTGGCGATCTGGTCGACATCGCCGATCCGCGAACGCATCCGGCGCGCCAGGTCGATGGGGGCCTGGCTCTGGTACTCGGCGCTGTGTTCCTTGGTGTAGCTGTCCAGGATGGCCAGCTTGGGTTCACCGGGGCCGGGCAGCGGCACCCGATAGGTGTGCTCGGGCCCGGACAACAGCCAGGCGATGACGCCGTCCTCGCCTTCCCAGATGGGGGCGGGGGAGCCTTCACCGCGCATGGCACGGTCCACGGCCTCGATCGCGACCTTGCCGGCCAGCGCTGGGGCGTAGGCCTTCCAGCTGGAGATCAGACCCTTGCGGGACTGGCGGGTGGCGGTGGTGAGGTGCAGCGCCTGGCCGACCGCGGCATAGATGGTCTCGGGGTCCAGCCGGAGCATGGTGCCGAGGCCGGCGGCGACGGACGGGCCGAGGTGCGCGACGTGGTCGATCTTGTGTTCGTGCAGGCAGATTCCGCGGACCAGGTCCATCTGCACCTCGTATGCGGTGGCGATGCCGCGGATCAGGTCGGCGCCGCGGACGTCGAGCTGCTGGGCCACCGCGACCAGGGCCGGGATGTTGTCCCCCGGGTGCGAGTACTCGGCGGCCAGGAAGGTGTCGTGGAAGTCGAGTTCGCGGACGGCCACCCCGTTGGCCCAGGCGGCCCACTCGGGCGAGTAGGTGCCGTCGATGCCGAATACCGTGGCACCGCGCGGCGTGCGGTGCGCCTGTGCCTGGGTCCGGGCGACGGTGACGGGACGCCGGATCACCGATGCGGCCGAGACCGCGGCGTTGTCGATGATCCGGTTGACGACCATCGCCTCGACTTCGGGCGTCACGTCGACCGGATCGGCGGCCACCTCCGCGATCTTCCACGCCAGGTGTTCCGAGCGGGGGAATTCCTCCGCGCTGCGTCGGGTGCGTACCTCGTGTGTCTGCAT
Organism: Mycobacterium sp. SMC-21; assembly: GCF_045310825.1. Lineage (NCBI taxonomy): Bacteria > Bacillati > Actinomycetota > Actinomycetes > Mycobacteriales > Mycobacteriaceae > Mycobacterium > Mycobacterium sp. SMC-21. Next base: position 305,222 of record NZ_JBJIAO010000001.1, read on the forward strand.
GATTCGCACGCTACGCAGCTGATCGCGAGCCGGAAAGACCCTGTATTTGCGTAATTTTGCGTCCTTGGTGGTTGTAGTTTGCGAACTTTGTGTAAGCCGCGGGGGTTAGGCTCGCGGCAGTGGCAAAGACATTCGTGGGCGCCCGTCTGCGACGGCTGCGCGAGGAACAGGGCCTGACGCAGGTCGCGCTGGCGCGCGTCCTGGGTTTGTCGACGAGCTACGTCAACCAGCTGGAGAACGACCAGCGCCCGGTGACGGTACCGGTGCTGCTCACCTTGGCGGAGCGCTTCGATCTGCCGACCAACTACTTCGCGCCCGAATCGGACGCGCGGCTGGTTTCCGACCTGCGCGAGATCCTCGCCGACACCTCGGCGACGGCCGGCCAGATCGAGGAACTGGTGGCGAGAATGCCGGCGGTCGGTCAGATGCTGGTCAGCATGAACCGCCGATTGTTCGATGCCACAACCGAACTCGACGCCATGCACACCCGCGCCACCGTCGACGCGTCGGCGCCGTTGCCGCAGCCGATGCCGTTCGAAGAAGTCCGGGACTTCTTCTACGACCGGAAGAACCACGTCGGTGAACTGGACGCCGCGGCCGAATCGTTGTTCGGCCGGTTCGCTATGCGGCTCGGCGGTTTGGATGCCCAACTGGCCGACTTGCTGACCGCAGAGCTCGGCATCAGTGTGGTCATCGACGACGGGGAGGTGTTGGGGCCCAATGCCAAACGCTTGTACCGCGAGGACGTCGGCGTTCTCTACGTGGCCCGGTGGCTCCACCCGGGGCAGCGCGCATTCCAGCTGGCCACCCAGCTGGCGCTGTTGATGTATGCCGACCTGATCGCGGCGCTGGTGGCCGCCGACGACCAACTGAGCGCCGAGGCAAGGGAAGTCGCGCAGATCGGGTTGGCGAACTACTTCGCCGGCGCGCTGTTGATGCCGTACCGGCTGTTCCTCGCAGCGGCCGAGGAACTGCGGTATGACATCGACCAGTTGGCCCGCCGGTTCGAGGTCGGATTCGAGACCGTATGCCATCGGCTCTCGACGCTGCAGCGCCCCGAAGCCAGGGGTGTGCCCTTCATCTTCGTGCGCACCGACAGCGCGGGCAACATCTCGAAACGTCAGTCCGCCACTGCCTTTCATTTCTCCCGGGTGGGTGGCAACTGCCCGCTGTGGGTGGTGCACCAGGCCTTCGCGAGACCCGGGGAGTTCATCACCCAGGTGGCGCAGATGCCCGACGGGCGGTCGTATTTCTGGATCGCACGCACGACGACGTCGGCCCCGAGCCGGTTCCGGGGGCCGCGGAAGCGTTTCGCCATCGGACTCGGTTGCGACCTGGCGCACGCCGACAAGTTGATCTATTCGGCCGGCATCGACCTGGCCGACCCCGAGGCCGCGATTCCGATCGGTGCGGGCTGCAAGATTTGCGACCGCCCGGCGTGTCCGCAGCGGGCCTTTCCCTACATCGGTCGTCCCGTCCAGGTCGACCGGCACAGCAGCACCGATTTGCCCTACTCGTCCTCGGGCGGGCACACCTGAATTAATATCTGGGCACGTCAATATTCAGACTTGCCGAACCAGTTGGTTCGGGATTATGGTCAGTTTCCGAACCAATTGACTTGGGAGGTCCCTGTGGACGTCGATACCGCCCGCGCTCGTTTCACTGAACTGCGGGGCCAGGCTCATGTCGATCCCGCCGAGTTGGACGAAATCTGGGCCTCGCTGGAGCCGGTCCGCGCCGTCGACATGGTCGGCAACTGGAAAGGCGACGAGTTCGACACCGGTCACAAGATGAACGGCCAGCTGCAGGCGGTCCGGTGGTACGGCAAGATCTTCAAATCGATCAACGACGTCGAGCCCATCGTCTGCTACGACGAAGCGGGGCAACTGTTTTCGAACAGGGACCTCAGCCGGGGCGGCGCGTCGTTGTGGGACATCGAGTTTCGCGGCGAGGTGACCGGGACCATGGTCTACGACGGGCAGCCGGTGTTCGACCACTTCAAGCGGGTCGACAGCGACACCCTCATGGGCATCATGAACGGCAAGCGGCAGCGCACCGACGACAAGCTGTTCTACTTCCTCCTCGAACGCGACCAGTGAGGTAGCTGGCTGTTACCCTGGCGGATGCTATGAGAGCAGCCGGACATGCGACACGCGAGCGCATCATGGCTGCCGCCAAAGCGGAGTTCTCCGCCCTCGGATTTGCCGGTGCCCGGCTGAATCGCATTGCCGCCGAAGCCAATGCCAGCAAGGAGCGGCTGTACAGCTACTTCCAGAGCAAGCAGAACCTGTTCGAGGCGGTCGTCGAGCAGTGGATTCAGGACGCGCCGTACGACGCGATCTTCAAACCCGACGACGTGCCGGCGTACGCTGTCGCGCTCTTCGACTACATGGTCGCGGACCCGGTCGGGGCGCGGTTGCAGCGCTGGATCGAGCTGGAGGCCGCCGACGGGATGTTCGGTGACCACGTGCTGCGCCGCATCTTCCAGTCCAAGCTGGACCGGATCGCCGAGGCCCAGCGGAGCGGAATCATCGACGCGTCGTGGCGGCCGATGGATCTGCTGGTGCTGCTCAACGACATGACCTATGCATTGGCCGCGGGCGGATTCGGTATCGACCGCATCGTCGATCAGCCGCTGTCGCCGGAAACCGCCGCCGTCCGGCGCGCCGCCGTCGCCGAGGCCGCGCGCCGGCTGGTTCAACAGCCCGCCGGTGACTGACGACCTGGCCGGGTTCGGCCCGTTCTTCGCCATTGTGCGGCAACAGGATTCGCCGATGCCGCCGTGGCGGCCGATGGCCGAGCTCGTCGACGATCCCGACGCGCTGACCGCGCGCGTGCACAAGGTCAGGTCGGCGCTGATGGGCAACGGCGAGCCCGAGATTCGCGTTGCCGCGTCCGTCGCGCACCTGGGGCTGGTGGCGCGGCTGATCGCGCCGATGATCGGCACCGCCGCTCTCGGGGAGCCGGTGTCGTGGTCATTGGCCGACCTGGCCTGGCAGGACCAGCTGGGCGGTCCCTATCCACTGGCGGTCTCCGCGCGGCCGGCCGGGGGCGCGCCCGCAGTGGAAGTACTCACGAACGCGTTCGGGCGATTCGGCGTCAGCCCGAAAGTGTTGTGGGGCAACGTCGGGTCGGCCGCCAACAGTGCGGCCCAGCAGATCGGCCGGACCCGGCCCGACTTGGCCGAGCAGGCACGACAAGCGGCCGACGCGGTGCTCGCGGACCCCCGAGTCGACGGGGGAGTGCTGCGCTCAGGGCCGGCATTTCGCCGAAACAGCTGTTGCCTGATCTACCAGCTGGCCGGCGACAGGGCGGCGTGCTGCGGCGACTGCGTGCTCACCGCACCGGGATCAGATCGAACGCCTGCTTGATGATGCTCAGCAGCCACTGCGCCGCCGTCTGACCTTTGAACGTCGGCCAGGTCAGCTGGAAGTTCACCACCCACGGCTGGCCGGTGTGGTCGACGGCGTACCAGCTGAAACCGAGGTCGCCCGGCAGATTGCCGCCCTTGGAGCCGAGGTACGGCCACTTGGCGCGGTCCAGGTCGATGCCGGCGACCTTCGACATGATGTCCCGGACCGGCGCGGCCGGCCCGACAGCGGCGGCCTGCACCGCGACGTGCTCGCGGCAGATGTCGGCGGCGCTGCCGTACCACTCGGCCCCGATGCTGGATGCCGGCGTCCGGGTGCGGTACGGGTCGGGCTCGTACGGCCGTGAACTCACCTGCTGCAACAGCGCCGTGCGCTGCGCCTTGTCGCCGTTCTTCCACTGGTCACGCACATCGGGCTTGCCCCAACCGATCGAGAACAGCTCGTGCATGGTCGGGTACGGCGTCAGACTCGCCGGGTCGTGGTGCCCGGCGACCACGAGTGCCTCGTCGACCGCGGCCGGGCCGACCTTGTTGATCAGCATGTCGGTGGCCATGTTGTCGCTGACCGAGATCATCTGCTGGGCCGCCTCGTGCACCGTCACCTGGGTACCCGGCGCCAGGTTGTCCATGCCGGCCGAACCGAGCTTCTTGCCTTCGGCGGTGACGGTGACCTTGTCGTCCCAGCTGAGGGTGCCGGCCGACACGGCCCGCGCAACGGCAAGCAGCACATAGATTTTCATGATCGACGCCAGCGGCATCGGCTCGTCGACGTTGGTGCCGGCGACCTTGACGCACTTGCCGTCGACGACCTTGGCGACCTGATACGAGTAGTGCGCGCCGGACTTCGCGATCGCCGCGTCGACGTCGGCCCAGGACTTGACGGTCGGCGGACGCAGCGAGACCTCCATGCGGTCGACGGTGCCCTTGCCGTCGACGTGCAGCTGGATGTCCTGGTTCACGCCGTAGGAGTTGGTGACGTGCAGTGTCGACTGTCCGGCGCCGATGTCGATGCCGGTGAGCTTGAACGGGCGGTCCCACCAGATCCACTTCATCCGGTAGGTGATGTCGTCGACCTGGTCGGGTGCGGCGAGCGTCTTCACCCCGGCCGGCTCGATGGACCAGTCCGAGTTGAGCATGTCCATCGTCTGCCTGGACCGCATGCCCTGCGGGGTGCTCATGTCGATCAGCGCGCCGTAGGCAGCGCTCGATGGCGGCGCGACGGCTGCGGGCGTGCTGCTACAGCCGCCTAAGACGACGATGACTGCGCCGGCCGTGGCGAGCGCAGCCCGGGTCTTATGCCTGCTGGCCGGAACCAGCAACGTCCAACACAACCTCGAATTCGAGAAGTGATGCTCCGGTGGCGACGGGATTCGCCCGCTGCCCGGCGTGGGCCTCGACGGCCGGGCCCGTGGCCCAGGCCTGGAACGCCTCGTCGGACTCCCACTGTGTCACCACGAAGTAGCGGTTCTCGCCCTTGACCGGGCGGAGCAGCTGGAACCCGAGGAAGCCGGGCTGGCCGTCCACTGCGTGAGCACGGTTCGCGAACCGCTTCTCCAATTCCGGGCCGGCGTTGGGCGGAACTTCGATCGCATTGATCTTCACCACAGGCATGTGGTTCAGGTTACCGCGCTAGTCGACAGGCAGGATGGGGCCATGACGACCGACCTGCTCACCGCCCGGGGCGGCACCGGCGAGCCGATTGTGCTGGTGCACGGATTGATGGGCCGCGGGACGACGTGGGACCGGCAGTTGCCGTGGTTGACGGAATTGGGCGAGGTCTACACGTACGACGCCCCGTGGCACCGCGGGCGTGGCGTCCACGATTCCGAGCCGATCAGCACCGAACGGTTCGTCGCTGACCTGGCCGACGCGGTCGGTTCGCTGGGGCGCCCGGCGCGGTTGATCGGGCACTCGATGGGTGGGCTGCACAGCTGGTGTGTGGCCGCCGAGCATCCGGAACTGGTCACCGCGCTGGTGGTCGAGGACATGGCAGCGGATTTCGTCGGCTTCACCATCGGTGCCTGGGATCCCTGGACACATTCGATTCCGGTCGAATTCGATTCGGCGCAACAGGTTTTGGATCTGTTCGGCCCGGTCGCCGGCCAGTACTTCCTGGACGCTTTCGATCGCACCGAGACCGGTTGGCGGCTGCATGGCGAGGCGGCGCACTGGGTGGCGATCGCCGCCGAGTGGGGCACCCGGGATTACTGGCAGCAGTGGACGGCAGTACGGGCGCCGACACTCCTCATCGAGGCCGGCAACGGGGTCGCGCCGCCGGGGCAGATGCGCAAGATGGCCGAGATCGGGCACCGGACAACGTATGTGGAAGTTCCCGGCGCCGGCCACCTCGTGCACGACGACGCACCCGAGGTCTACCGCCGCGCGGTCGAGGATTTTCTCGCGTCCGTCTGATCATTCGAACCGGGAACGTGCCGCGGCGAGGTCGTGCGCGACGCGGTCAAGGTCGCGGGAGTCTCCCACGTCGGTCCAGTTGACGTTGCCGAAACCGTTGCGCGCACCGGGATTTCGGGTGATGGCGCTCAACAGGGCGCCGAGTGCGAAGGGGGCGACCATGATCGCGACCATCGCGACGAGAGTCAGGATGGTGTTCATGCCGATAATTCTCGAATCCGGGGCAACCGAATAAACAGTGGCAGTTCGGACGGCAATCGATAAAATACTGCCATGATCAACAGTGTCTCGGTCCTGGTGATGGACGGAGTGGCGCCGTTCGAATTCGGCGTGGTGTGCGAGGTCTTCGGCATCGACCGGTCAGCCGACGGTGTGCCGAACTTCGATTTCAAGGTCTGCGGGCCGGTGGCCGGGCAGCCCGTACGGACGTCGGTCGGCGCCTCTTTGACCCCCGACCACGGCATCGACCAGCTGCTGGGGGCCGACCTGGTCGCCATTCCGGCCGTGGCAGGTCCGGTCTATCCGCAGGCGGCGCTGGATGCCATCCGCAATGCCGCGGACTCCGGTTCGATGATCCTGACCATCTGCTCAGGGGTGTTCGTCGCCGGCGCCGCGGGGCTGCTCGACGGCCGGGCGTGCACCACGCACTGGATGCATGCGGACAAGCTGGCTCGCATGTTTCCCACCGCCCGCGTCGACCGTGACGTGCTGTTCGTCGACGACGGAAATCTGATCACCAGCGCGGGAACCGCTGCCGGCATCGATGCCTGCCTACATCTGGTGCGCCGCGAGATGGGTAGCGAGATCACCAACAAGATCGCGCGCCGCATGGTGGTGCCACCGCAGCGCGACGGCGGACAGCGGCAGTTCATCGAGCAGCCGATCCCGGTCCGGTGCTCGGAAGGCTTTGCGCCGCATCTGGATTGGATTCTGACCAACCTGCGGCAGCCGCACACGGTGGCGAGCCTGGCCAAACGGGCGAGCATGTCGGGGCGCACGTTCGCGCGGCGGTTCGTCGAGGAGACCGGCCGGACGCCCATGCAATGGGTCACCGATCAGCGCGTGCTGTACGCCCGTCGGCTACTGGAGGAGACGGATCTCGATGTCGACCGGGTGGCGGACAAGGCCGGATTCGGTACCGCAACCTTGCTGCGGCACCATTTCCGGCGCGTCGTCGGCGTCAACCCGTCCGACTACCGGCGGCGCTTCGCCTGTCCCAATCTGGTTGCGCCGCAAGCGCGTTGACTAGCCCTGCGGCCGGCACTGCACGTTGACGTACACGGTGTCGAACTGACCGGAGTTGATGCGCTGGCCCCGGCCGTCGATGTTGGAGCCGGTCAGCCCGTGCACATCGGTCACCGAGCACGCCGACAGCGGGCCGGAAGTGCTGGTGTTGACCTGGACGTGATAGCCGCGGGACTGCAGCTCGTTGATGGTGTCGACGGCCGAGCCGCCGCCGGTCGGCAGCGCGGAGGCCGTGGCCGGGGCGAGTGCCGCGGCAGCGATTGCGGCTGCGGCGGCTCCGACGATGACGAGGCCGCGTCGATTGTTGTTTGCTTTCTGTTCACCTGAAATTCGGTATGCGGTCATGCTTCCGTTCTATCGGAGCATCACCGCATGTGGTACTGACTCATGCCGTTCTCATTGGAAAGCAGGCGGTTTCATGCCGTTCTCATTGAAACGGGGTTTTTAGCGCTCGCCCTCACCCGCGAGTGCGTACCGGTCATCGGCGGTCTGCTCGACCAGGCCGTCGACCAGCAGTGAGTCCAGGGCTCGGTCGCGCTGCGCGGTATCGGTGAGCCACGCCACATCCAACTGCGCCCGCGTCACCGGAGTTGCGCTGCCGCGCAACACATCCAGCAGCCGACCCCGGACCTGGCGATCGGTCCCGGCGTATTTCTGCACGGGACGCGTCGGCGCGTCCAGCTCCGGATGGCCGGCGCTGCGCCACGCGCAGACGGTCAACGGGCAGACGCCGCATTTCGGTGTGCGGGCGGTGCAGACGATGGCGCCCAGTTCCATCAACGCGGCCGAAAACACATGTGCCGTGCCATCTTCGGGCAGGAGCGCGGCGACGTCGTCGAGGTCACGCGAGCGTGCGGGCGTGTCGGCCACACCGCGAACCGCGCGTGCCACCACGCGGCGCACGTTGGTGTCGACCACGGGGACGTCCTGCTGATACGCGAAGCAGGCGACGGCCCGCGCGGTGTAGGCGCCGACGCCCGGCAGTGTCAGCAGCGTCTCGACGTCGCGGGGTACCTCGTCGCCGTGTTCGGTGGCGATGACCTCGGCGCATTCGTGCAACCGCTTGGCGCGCCGCGGATAGCCCAGCTTGCCCCACGCGCGCAGCACGTCAGCGGCCCCGGCCGCCGCGGTCGCGGACGGCGTGGGCCAGCGGGCGATCCAGTCCCGCCAGATCGGTTCGACCCGCGACACCGGGGTCTGCTGCAGCATGAACTCGCTGACCAGAATTTGCCATGCGGTGACATCCGGGGCCCGCCACGGCAAGTCGCGCTGCGCCGTGCGGTACCAACCCAGGAGCTCGTCGGCGGGTATGAGAATTTGCCCTGAACTCATTGCGCGTCCGCTATGCGTGCAGGGCACAATGGGCGGCATGCCCAACTCGAACCCGATAAGCGCGTGGAAAGCACTGAGAGAGGGTAACGAGCGATTCGTTGCCGGTGAGTCGCTGCACCCCAGCCAGAGCATCGAGCGCCGTGCCGAACTGGCCGGCGGGCAGAAGCCGACGGCCGTCCTCTTCGGTTGCGCGGACAGCCGCGTCGCCGCCGAGATCATCTTCGACCAGGGTCTCGGCGACATGTTCGTCGTGCGTACCGCCGGTCACGTCCTCGACTCCGCGGTGATCGGCTCGATCGAGTACGCCGTGGCCGTTCTGGAAGTGCCGCTGATCGTCGTGCTCGGCCACGACAGCTGCGGTGCGGTCAAGGCCACCATCACGGCTCTCGACGACGGCGCGGTGCCGGGCGGGTTTGTGCGGGACATCGTCGAGCGCGTGACGCCGTCGATCCTCGTCGGCCGCCGCGAAGGACTCTCCGAGGTCGACGAGCTCGAGGCCAAGCACGTCAACGAGACGGTGCGCCTGCTGAGCGGGCGGTCGAACATCATCGCCGAGCGTCTGGCGTCGGGCAAGGTCGCCATCGTCGGCGCCACCTATCACTTGGCCGAGGGTCGGATCACCAAGCGCGACCACGTCGGCGATATCGGCGAATAGTCGGCGGAACTGGGGTGGCGAATACCACCCCAGTTCACAGACGACACGCCGGACCAGGTCAGAGCCCACCGCGTTTTGTGCCCTTACCGTGACAATGTGCCGGATCTAGAACCGCATGGCCCGCTGCCATCCCAGATCTATTTCCGTCGTCGGATGCTGGCGATCGGTGTCGCCGCAGTCGTCCTGCTCCTGGTTGTGATCATCGGGGTCGTCGTCTTCAGCAACAGCACGGGCGATTCCAAGGATGCTCAGCCCACCGCGAAGACGTCGACGTCCGCGACGCCGCTTCCGGGCGAAACACCCGGGGTGAAGAGTCCGATCGCGCCGCCGCCGAACGCGGCTCCGGCCCCGACGCCCACCCCGACCACCGCGGTCACGCCGCCGCCGGTGCTCAAGGCGGGCGACGACTGCCCGGACAGCACACTGGCCGCCAAGGGCATCACCAACCAGCCGACCTACGTGATCGGCGACCAGCCGAAGTTCACGATGGTGGTCACCAACATCGGCCTCGTCGAGTGCAAGCGTGACGTCGGTGCCGCGGTGCTGGCCGCCTACGTCTACTCACTGGACAACAACCGGCTGTGGTCCAACCTGGACTGCGCCCCGTCGAACGAGACCCTGGTCCGCGGCTTCAAGCCCGGCGAGCAGGTGACCACCGAGGTCACCTGGACCGGCATGGGCTCGGCGCCCAACTGCCCGCTGCCGCGTCAGGCGATCGGGCCGGGCACCTACAACCTGGTCGTCCAGCTGGGCAACCTGCGATCGGCCCCCGTGCCGTTCGTGTTGTCCGAGGCGCAGCAGCCCGGCGCGGGTGCACCGCCGGCGGGCGAGGCACCGCCCCCGGCGCCGGCGGCCCCGGCGCCCGGCGAGCCGACGCTGCCCGGCCCGGCCAACTGATCTCAGGCCAGCCGGTCTGCGATCGTCGACTCGGCGAGCAGCGACAAACCCTCACGGATGTGGCGGGCCCACATGGACCCGATGCCCTCCACCGACTGCAGGTCGTCGGCGCTCGCGGCGAGCAGGCCCTGTAGCGATCCGAACGACCGCACCAACAGGTCGACGTGTGCGAACTGCAGGCGCGGGATGCCGGCCATCGCCCGGTAGCCGCGCGAGCTCATCGCCGAATCCTGCGCCTCGGGCGTCGACGGATAACCGAAAACCCTTGCCAGCGTGGTGAAGTCGAGTAGCTCGTTGTCGCTCAGTGCGTCGAGCTCCTCGAGCGTCGCCGTCACCTGGTCGGCGGTCGGCGGGTCGGGGTTGGCGTGGTAGTCACGCACGATCAGTTCGCGGGCGGCGTCGTTGTCGCCGACGAGTTCGTCGAGCTGCAGCTTGAGCTGGCGGCCGTCGGTACCGAGCTCGACGACGTCGGCGTCGATCTCCAGGCTGATCCGGCGGACCATCTCCATGCGCTGCACGACGGTCATGACGTCGCGCAGCGTCACGAAGTCCTCGATCTCGGCCATCGACAGCTGCTTGCTGACCTCGTCGAGCCGGAACTTGTAGCGCTCCAGCGTGGCGATGGTCTGGTTCGCGCGCGACAGGATGGTCGCCGATTCCGGAACGACGTGCCGCTCCCCGGCGACGTACACCGTGACGATGCTCATCGAGTGGCTGACGGACACCACCGGGAAGCCGGTCTGGATGGCCGCGCGCTCGGCCGAGCGGTGCCGGGTACCGGATTCGTCGGTCGGGATGGACGGGTCGGGCACGAGCTGCACGTTGGCCCGCAGGATGCGGGTGAGGTCGCTGGAGAGCACGACGGCGCCGTCCATCTTCGACAGCTCCCGCAGCCGGGTCGGCGCGAACCGGACGTCGAGGGGGAAGCCGCCGTCGCAGATGGCCTCCACGCTGTCGTCGTAGCCCAGCACGATCAGCCCGCCGGTACGGCCGCGCAGGATGCGCTCGAGGCCGTCCCGCAGCGGCGTGCCGGGCGCCAGCTTGCCCAACGTCTCGCGCAGTGTCGGTCGGGCCAGATGCACGACGTTGCCGCGCCCGGCCCGGGTTCCCGCTTTCACCGACATCGGTGCACTCCTCGGTGGTTTTCCGGCCGGGCTCTACCCGGTCCGGTCCACATTCTCTGTGATCTTGCGTAACACCCGCAACGCCGCGGTGATGTTGTCGGCCGGCAGCACCCGAAGCCCGCGCGGCGGTGACTCGATTCCGGTGGGCACCACGGCCGTGGTGAAGCCGAGGCGGGCGGCCTCGGCGAGCCGGCGGTCCATGCCGGTGACCCGGCGCAGATCACCCGCCAGGCCCACCTCGCCGATGGCGATCGCGGTGGCCGGCAGTGGCAGGTCGGTGTACGCCGACGCGATGGCCAGCGCGACCGCCAGATCGGACGACGGATCGGTCAGCCGCATGCCGCCCACCGTGGACAGGTAGATGTCGTTGGTGCCGACGGGAAGCCGCGCCCGCTTCTCGAGCACCGCGGTGATCATGGCCGCGCGGGCCGAGTCGATACCGCTGACCGCGCGGCGCGGCGAACCCGCTGACGGCGAGCCGATCAGCGCCTGCACCTCGCCGATGAGTGGCCGCTTGCCGTCGAGGCTGACGGTCACCGCGGTGCCGGACACCGGGGCCGGCCGCTGGTCGAGGAACAGCCCAGACGGGTCGGCAACGCATTCGATTCCGTTGTCGTGCAACATGAAACAGCCGACCTCGTCGGCCGCGCCGAAGCGGTTCTTGACGCCGCGGACCATGCGCAGTGCCGACGCGCGGTCGCCCTCGAAGTGCAGCACGACGTCCACGAGGTGCTCCAGTGAGCGCGGCCCGGCGATGGCGCCGTCCTTCGTGACGTGGCCGACCAGAACCATCGCGATGCCCGTCGTCTTGGCCGCCATGGTGAGGGCAGTGGTGACGGCCCGGACCTGTGTCACGCCGCCGGTGACGCCGTCGGCCTCGGCGGTGGACATGGTCTGCACCGAATCCACCACCACGAGGGTGGGCTGGACTGCCTCGATGTGGCCGAGCGCGGTCTGCAGATCGGATTCGGCGGCCAGGTAGACGTCGTCGTGCGTGCAGCCGGTGCGCTCGGCGCGCAGCCGGATCTGCCCGGCGGACTCCTCGCCCGACAGATAGAGCGCACGCCGCCCGGACATGGCCCAGCGGTGCGCGACCTCGAGCAGCAGTGTCGACTTGCCGACGCCGGGATCACCGGCCAGCAGCGTCACCGAACCCGGTACGACACCACCGCCCAGCACGCGGTCCAGTTCGCTGATCCCGGTGTGGAAATGCCTGGTCGTGCCCGGATCGATCGAGCTGATCGGTACTGCGGGCGACGCCGGCGCGACGGCGCGATGCGTCGCGGGCGTCAGCGTGCTCAGTACGGCGACTTCGTTGACCGTGCCCCAGGTGCCGCAGTCCGGGCAGCGGCCCACCCATTTCGCCGTGGTGTGCTGGCACTCCGAGCAGCGGAACTGCGAACGTACTTTCGAACCGGTTCTGGCCATGCCGCGAACTTAGTCGCTGGTACCGACAGATTGCGTCAGGCTCGGCGTCCGAATCCGAGTCGCCTGGCCAGTTTTCGCATCAAGCCGGGTTGATCATCCGGGTGGTCCCCGATGACACCGAAATCCACGTGTACGGCGACGGGCCTGTCGTCGCGGTCGTACGTCGCAAGGACCGGGAAACCGCCGTCGCCCCAACCGGAGCCGCTGACGACGACATTGGCACCGGAGGCCGGGTCGAGTGACACATTGGCGTAGCCCGGGCCGATATCCGGTGCCCACAGGCCGCGGTCGATGGCCTCGGCGCGATCTGCCAGCACTGAATCCTCGACCGCCGCATCGTGAACCGCGAGCAGCCCGTGGTCGGTGCCGGTGAACGCGCCGAAGCTGGGGACGGGCGGCACGAGTAATTCGTCGGCGGAACCGAGCAGGGCTGGTTGGCCGTCGCCGATCGCCACGCTCAAATATGCCTGGCGGGGTTCAGGGGTGCCGTCGTCGCTCACATCGACCACCGTTGCCCAAACCCGGTACGAGCCATTCGGGACGGCGAGTATGCAACCGCCGCTTCTCGGGCCGAACGGATCCCGCGCGATCAATGCGCCGGTACTGACCTGCACCGTTCCGAGTTCGACGACGGTGCATCCCGCAGCGCGACCGGTGGTGGCTGCGAGGAACGAAGCGAGGCTAGTGATGTCCCTCGCCGCCGCCGGCAGGTGCCGGAGCGGCGTCGCCGGCCTCGCGGCGCGGGGCCTCGCCGGCGGAGATCGGGACCGCGATGGTCTTCTCGCCGGCGTTCTGGAACTTGAACGTGAAGTTGTAGTTCAGGCCGTTGCTGATGGGCTTGGTGAGCGCCACCATCGCGATGGAGGTCGTGGCGTCCTCGGACCGCGGCAGGGTCTGCTTCTGGCCGTCCGGGGTACCGACCAGCAGCACGCCGCCCGCGGGCACCGTGGTGCCGCCGTTGACCAGCACCTCACCGGTGTCGGAGGTGATGCCGATCAGCTTGTCGGGGTTGTCGGGCGACTTGTTGGTCGCGACGAACAGCAGCTCGACCATGGTGCCGGGCTTGACGAAGTCGCGGGTCTGCGGGGCGCGCAGGTAGACGTTGCGCAGATCCACACCGGCCTTCTCGTTGCCGATGGTGGTGGCGGTGCCGTTGACCGCAGGCAGCTGGTTCGCGCTCTGTGAGACCTGGCCGCTGCTGCAGCCGGTGAGCGTCACCGCGGTGGCCAGCCCGAAGGCGGCCAGCGTGACGGCAGAAGTGCGCGATTTCATGCGGTTCACTCAAGCCTCCTGCTTGGGCGCCAGCGGCGATGCGCGTGACGGCCTTGGGTATGTCCTGCTGTGTCCCCGGACTGGTCCGGCGTTCGACTATGCAGAGTAGTAGGTGGCGGTTGGCGGCGGTAGCGGAGGCCCGCCATCTGCCTGGTTCGGGCGTCTTTCCGGCCGGGAATGACCGGTGAATGGGACGTGAATCCGGGGGAATTCGGCCGGATTGTGGCCCCCGCCACTGCACGTAAACGCCGCGCTGTCAACCCCTTTCACGCATCTGTATGGCCCCTGACCTGCATTGTTGATCCGCGGGTGTCTGACGCCCGTGCTAACATTGCTATGTGAAAGGGGCCCGAATCTGATGATTTTCAAGGTCGGAGACACCGTCGTTTACCCACACCACGGTGCAGCATTGATCGAGGCGATTGAAACCCGGACCATCAAAGGCGAGCAGAAAGAATATCTCGTCCTCAAGGTTGCGCAGGGCGATCTGACCGTTCGAGTACCCGCAGAAAACGCTGAATACGTCGGTGTTCGCGACGTGGTGGGTCAGGAAGGCCTCGACAAGGTGTTCCAGGTGCTGCGCGCCCCGCACACCGAGGAGCCGACCAACTGGTCCCGTCGTTACAAGGCGAACCTGGAGAAGCTGGCTTCCGGTGATGTGAACAAGGTCGCCGAGGTCGTTCGTGACCTGTGGCGTCGTGACCAGGAGCGCGGGCTGTCCGCCGGCGAGAAGCGCATGCTGGCCAAGGCTCGTCAGATCCTTGTCGGTGAGCTGGCCCTGGCCGAGAACACCGATGACGCGAAGGCCGCCACCATCCTGGACGAGGTTCTCGCCGCGGCGTCCTGAACGCCATCTCCAACGGAGCAGTGAACTTCCGTATCGGTCTCGGTACCGACGTACATCCCATCGAGGCAGGGCGGCCGTGTTGGCTGCTCTGCCTGTCCTTTGACGATGCTGACGGCTGTGCCGGGCATTCCGACGGCGACGTCGCCGCGCATGCACTCTGTGATGCCTTGCTGAGTGCTGCCGGCCTCGGTGACCTGGGCAGTGTCTTCGGCACCGATCGTCCCGAATGGCGCGGCGTCACCGGCACCGACATGCTCAAACATGTCGCCACGCTGCTGACGGCTGCCGGTTTTCGGGTCGGCAATGCGGCGGTCCAGGTGATCGGCAACCGCCCGAAAATCGCGCCCCGCAGGGAAGAGGCCCAGCAGGTGCTGTCGGCGCTTCTGGATGCTCCTGTCTCCGTCTCGGCGACCACCACCGATGGTCTCGGGCTCACCGGTCGGGGCGAGGGTCTGGCGGCGATTGCGACGGCGCTGGTGGTCTCGCTCGATTAGGCCGGTAAGCTGGCCCGTCGTGACCGAAAACCGTCTCGAGGGCCTGCGGCTCTACGACACCATGACCGGTGCCGTGCGGGACTTCACCCCGGTGCGGCCCGGACACGCATCCATCTACCTGTGTGGCGCAACCGTGCAGGGCCTGCCCCACATCGGCCATGTCCGCAGCGGCGTCGCCTTCGACGTGCTGCGACGCTGGCTGACGGCCAAGGGCTACGACGTTGCGTTCATCCGGAACGTCACCGACATCGACGACAAGATTCTCAACAAGGCCGCCGAAGCCGGCCGGCCCTGGTGGGAGTGGGCCGCCACCTTCGAGCGGGCCTTCACTGCCGCCTACGACGCGCTGGGCGTGCTGCCGCCGTCGGCCGAGCCCCGGGCCACCGGGCACATCACCCAGATGGTCGAGGTCATCGAGAAGCTGATCGAGCGCGGGCACGCCTACGCGGCCGACGGCGACGTGTATTTCGACGTGCTGAGCCTGCCCGACTACGGCAAGCTCTCGGGTCACCGCATCGACGATGTGCACCAGGGCGAGGGCGTGGCGACCGGCAAGCGTGATCCGCGGGACTTCACCCTGTGGAAGGGCGCCAAGCCCGGTGAGCCGTCCTGGCCGACGCCGTGGGGCCGGGGCCGCCCCGGCTGGCACACCGAGTGCGTCGCGATGTGCCAGGAGTACCTGGGCTCGGTGTTCGACATCCACGCCGGCGGTATGGACCTGATCTTCCCGCACCACGAGAACGAGACGGCGCAGGCCAACGCCTGCGGCGACGAGTTCGCGCGGTTCTGGCTGCACAACGGCTGGGTCACCATGGGTGGCGAGAAGATGAGCAAGTCGTTGGGCAACGTGCTGGCGATTCCGGCTGTGCTGCAACGGGTTCGGGCCGCCGAGCTGCGTTACTACCTGGGCAGTGCGCACTACCGGTCCATGCTCGAGTTCTCCGAGAACTCGCTGCAGGACGCGGCCAAGGCCTACACCGGCATCGAGGAGTTCCTGCACCGGGTCCGCACCCGGGTGGGTGCCGTCGAGGTCGGTACCTGGACCGAGAAGTTCGCGGCCGCACTCGATGACGACCTGGCGGTGCCGGCGGCCCTGGCCGAGGTGCACGCCGCCCGCGCCGACGGCAACCGCGCGCTGGATGCCGGTGACCACGCCGGCGCGATGGCCGCGGCGACGTCGATCCGGGCCATGATGGGCATCCTCGGTTGCGACCCGCTCGACGAGCGCTGGGAAACCCGCGACGAGACGTCGGCAGCGCTGAACGCCGTCGACGCTCTGGTGCAGTGGGCGCTCAAGAGCCGCGCCGAGGCCCGGGAGAACCGGGACTGGGCTGCCGCCGACGCGATCCGCGACCAGCTGAAGCTGGCCGGCATCGAGGTCACCGATACCGCTGACGGCCCGCAGTGGGCCCTGACTGATGGGGTTCCTGGGGCGAGCGAAGCGACGGGGAAGAGGTAGGACATGGCCGGAAACTCCCAGCGCCGCGGCGCGATTCGTAAAGCGGGCACCAAGAAGGGCCCGACCGTCGGCTCCGGTGGCCAGCGCCGGCGTGGGCTGGAGGGCAAGGGCGCGACGCCGCGCGCCGAACAGCGCCCCAACCACAAGGCGTACAAGATCGCGCAGAAGGCCGCCCGGTCGAATCAGGGACGGCACAAGAAGACCGATGACGTCGAGGTCGTGGTCGGCCGCAACCCGGTCGTGGAATGCCTCCGCGCCGGCGTCCCGGCCACCGCGCTCTATGTCGTGCTGGGCACCGAGGCCGACGAGCGGCTGACCGAGTCGGTCACGCGCGCGGCCGATGCCGGTATCGCCATCATGGAGGTGCAGCGCCACGATCTGGACCGCATCACCAGCAACGGCATGCACCAGGGCATCGCGCTGCAGGTGCCGCCGTACCAGTACGCGCACCCGGACGATCTGCTGAAGTCGGCGACCTCCGACTCGAGCCCGGCCCTGCTCGTCGCGCTCGACAACATCTCCGACCCGCGCAACCTGGGCGCCATCGTGCGGTCCGTGGCGGCGTTCGGCGGGCATGGCGTGGTGATCCCGCAGCGGCGTTCGGCGTCGGTCAGCGCGGTGGCCTGGCGCACCAGCGCCGGAGCGGCCGCCCGGCTGCCGGTGTCTCGGGCGACGAATCTCAACCGAACGCTCAAGGATTGGGCCGACGCCGGCCTGACCATCGTCGGACTGGACGCCGGCGGCGACACCACCCTGGACGAGCTGGACGCCTCGGGGCCGATGGTCGTCGTGGTGGGCTCGGAGGGCAAGGGTCTGTCGCGACTGGTGCGGGAGAACTGCGACCACATCGTCTCGATCCCGATGGCGGGCCCCACCGAGTCGCTCAACGCGTCGGTGGCCGCCGGCGTGGTGCTGGCCGAGATCGCCCGGCAGCGCCGCTGATTCAGCGGTCGGTGCGGGGCCGCGTCAACTTGAAGCTGTCGACCGCCCGCACCTCGCCGAACGGACCGCTCACCGCGTAGTAGGTGGCGTCCATCGAGGTATTGCCACCCGGTTGGCCTGGGTCGACATCGAAAGCCACGAATCCGCACGGGTTTTCCCGATCGCGGAAGACGGACCAGGGCGCGGCTTCCTCGATGTAGTTCGGTGTCTTCCTTCCGGTGCCGGGATTCACCTCGCCGACGGACATGAGGACGCGGCAGCGCGGTTCGGGGAACAGCATCGTGTTCGACGGGATCGACGTGCCGCCCCCGCCGATGACCAGGTGCACGGTGCCCTTGCTGGTGTCGATCGAGTCCGATTGTGCGGCAACCGGATTCGGTGTCAGGGTGTCGGTCGGCAGGGTGCCGCGGAGCGCATGGCTGCGTTCGTAGTGGTGCTCGTGCCCGCACACCACGAGGTCGACGTTGAACCGGTCGAACAGGGGCAGCCAGTTCTCGCGGATGCCGAGGTCGGCGCCGTTGGTCTTGTTGCCCGTGGAGACCGCCGTCTGGTGCATGCACACCACCACCCAGTCGATGTCCTTGTTGCTGCGGGTTCGTTCGAGTTCTTTTTCCAGCCAACGTTTTTGGGCGCCACCGGAGTAGCCGCGCACGTATGAGTTGCCGCCGTCCTGGTAGCAGACGTCGTCGTTGGCGAGGATGATCACGCGGACCGAGCCGGCGGTGAAGGCGTACCAGAGGCCACGCAGTTCGGGGTCGGAACCGGAGTCCGGCAGCCCGAAGTAGGCCTGGTAGGCGCCGTAGCCGATCGGGCCGTTGCCCAGTTCGTTCTCGTGATTGCCCGGCGCCGGCATCCACGGCCGGTGCCGCGCGGAACGGGTGTTGTTCTCGAACCATTCCGACCAGGTGCGGACCCGGTCGTGCGCGAGGTTGGCGTAGCAGAGGTCGCCGTTGACGAGGTGAAACAGCGGGGCCAGCCGTTCGACCGCGGTGGTGATGTCGCCGGCGGCCGGCGATCCGACGTGATCGCTGCCGAACGATGCCGCGACCTTGGCGTCGAGCATGGGCGTCGACTGGTCGCCGAAGCTGGTGAACCGGATGGGTGCGCGGCCCCGGGGTGCGGTACGCACCGAGCCCAGTTCGGGACTCGCGCCGTCATGCACGGCGGCGTAGATGTAGTCGGTGTCGGGCGCGAGGCCGGTCAACCGGGCATGGTGGACGCGAATCTCACTGCGTGACGCCGCGTCGCGGTAGGTGACGGTCTCGGCCGCGACGGCGGTGCCGACACCGTCGTCCGGGGTGCCCAGCATGACGTGGGGATTCTGCACTGCGGACGCGGTGTGCCAGGACACCACGACCTCGGTGGCCGCGTCGGAGCCGAACTGGGTGTGCAGCCCGGTGACCGGTGGGGCGCCGCCGCGGTCGGCCCGCTGCCACAGCATCGGACCGCTGCGCGTGGTCGTGACGTATCCGGTGGCGCCGGCTCCGAGGCCCGCGCCGACGAGAGCCGACGTGCCTCCCACGATCAGCGATCTGCGGCTCACGTCCACGACAGCCATCTTGCCTGCGATGCGGACCGCCGGCCCGGCGGCAGCGCCGCCCGACAACGAATCGACGTGTGCTGTTCTCGCCGCGGTAACCGCGCTGGCTCAGCGGCGCTGCAGCTCGACGACCGGGATGACGCGGTCGGTCTTCTTCTCGTAGTCGGCGAAACCGGGTGCGCGCTCGACGATGCGGGCGTAGGCGGCGTCCCGTTCGGCACGGGGCAGTTCGCGCGCCACAACGTCGTATTCCTCGGTGCCGATTTCGATGTGGGCGTTGGGATTTGCCCGCAGGTTGTGTACCCAGGCCGGGTCGGCGTCGGCGCCGCCGGCGGATCCGACGATCAGTCGCTTGCCGTCGATGACGAACGTGGCCGCCGGGTTCACCCGCGGCTCACCGCTCTTGGCGCCGGTGGTGTGCAGCAGGAGCAGCGTCAGGTTCTCGAACGGTCCGCCGACCTTGCCGCCGTTGGCCCGGAATTCGGCCATGATCTGTTCGTTCCAGCTGTCGGCCATTCGTCTTCCCCGCTCATCGCAGTCCCAACATCGAACAGGTCAACCATAATCCGGTCACGGCCAGAATCAGGGTGACCGGCGCCGTCACCAGCCCGACGGTCGTGAACTCCCGGGCCCGCGCGGGCATCTCGCCGCGGACCACGTTGCGCCACAAGAGGTTCGACAGCGATCCCGGATAGGTCAGGTTGGGGCCGATGTTCACCCCGATGAGGACCGCCAGCACCGCGACCGGCCCACCGGACGCGACCAGCGGCAGCAGCACCAGCACGGCGGGCAGGTTGTTGATCAGATTCGAGAGCAGCGCCGCGATGGCCGCGATGCCGAGCAGTGCCGGCAGCGTGGCGCCGTGTGGCAGCAGCTGAGAAAGGACCCGGCCCAAACCGAGATCCAGTACCGCGCTCACCAATACACCCAGCGCCAGCACGGCGACGAGGAACGGCACGTTGGCTGCCCGCACGATGCCCATGGGCGTCTCGTGACCGCGCACGACGGCGCGCACCGCCAGCACCGCGGCGCCGGCGAACGCGGCCCACGCCGGCTCCAGGCCGAGCAGTGAGGTGGCGCCGAAGCCGATCAGCGTCAGGATCAGCACGGTCAGGACGAAATACGGGATCTCGGGTGCGGGTGGAGCCGGCCTGTTGGCGGCGCCGGCCCGCAGTTCACGCCGGAAGTACCACCGCAGCAACACATATTCGGCGGCGACCGCGAACAGCCAGGGCAGGGACATCGCCGCGGTGAATCTGGTGAAGCTCAGGCCCGCGGTCGTGAAGGCCAGCAGATTCGTCAGGTTCGACACCGGCAGCAGCAGCGACGCGGTGTTGGCCAGGTGGGCCGCGGCATAGCCGTGCGGCCGCGCCGGCACGCCGAGCGTCCGTGCGGTCGACAGCACGACGGGCGTCAGCAGCACGACGGTGGCATCGAGGCTCAGCACGGCCGTCGTCCCGGCCGCGATGACGAAGACGATGACCAAGAGGCGGCGCGCCGCGGACTGTCCGGCGCCCCAACTGTGCCGGGCCATGTAGACGCCGGCGGCGTGGAACAGCCCCTCGTCGTCGCAGAGTTTGGCCAGCACCAGGACCGCGGCGAGAAACCCGACGACCGGCAGCAATCGGCCGATCTCGTGGAGTGCGGTGTTCACAGCCAGGGATCGGCGGGTTGCCAGAGCGTCGGCAGATGCAGCGGCAGGCCGTCGTCGGCGGCCAGCCGGCTCAGGACGCGCATCGAGACGTCGAGGTCGTCACCGGCGTACGGCAGGGCGCGCAGCGGCTCGTGCAGGGGCCGGAAGAAGTCGTCCCAGTGCGTCAGCACCACCCGGAGGGCCCCGACGGTCCGAACCGTCTCGTTCCAGTAGTCGACCAGGTACTGCTCGGGCTGCAGACCGAGCTGCCCGATCCCGAGATACACGACCTCGGCGCGCTGCCCGGCGAGGGCGCCCGGCACGAATCCGGCGCTGCCGACGGCGAGCAGGCGGCGGCCGCTGCTGCGGTGGTGGATGTGCGTCGACCACGCCTCGCCGCACTTATATGCCGATGCCCGCACCGGCGGCACCACGGGTGCGGTGATGGTGCCGGGAAAACGGTCGGGTGGGCAGTGGTGTCCGGTGAACAGCGTTACGTCGAAGGCACCCAACGTGATCGGCTCGCCGGGAGTGGCCACCGTCAACTGCGCGTCGGGAAGCCCGCCGCCGCGGCCGATGTTCGCGGCCGACGTCCCGCCCACCAGTTGCGCACCGGTCCGCGCGGCGACGACAGCGGAGTCCATGGCGTGGTCGAAGTGCGTGTGGACCGGCAGCACCGCATCGAGCCGGTCGATGCCGAGCCGGTGCAGGCAGCCATCAATACGCGGCACCGATGGCGTCAGCTTGCCCAGCCCGACGGCCAAGAGACTCGGCCGGGAGAAGAAGCCGTCGGTCAACAACGCCGACGAACCGTCGGACACCAGCATGGTGGTGACGCCGGCCCACGTGACGGACAGCGGCGAGTCGGAACCGGCCGCGGGCTGGTCGAAGTAGCGGGTGTATGCGGCCAGGTCGGGCCGGCCCAGTTTCGGTCGCATCAGCAGAAGGCCTCGATCTGTACGTTCTCAGCGGTCAGCCGGTCGCGGACCGCCCGGGCGATGTCGACGGCACCGGGCGAATCACCGTGCACACAAATTGATTTCACGGTGATCTTGATGGTTGAGCCGTCGACGGCACCGACGCGGCCGGCGGTCACCATGGACGCCACCCGATCGGCGATCGCGGAGACGTTGTGCAGCACCGCATTGCGCCCCGTGCGCGGCACCAGTTGTCCGTCGGGGCGATATGAGCGGTCGGCGAAGGCCTCGGGCACGGTGCGAAGTCCGATCTCTTCGGCGGCGGCGAAGAACGCCGAGCCGGCCAGTCCCAGCACCGGCAGCGATGGGTCAACGGCGTGCACCGCCGCGGCCACCGCCCGCGCCTGCACATGATCGGTGACGATCGTGTTGTAAAGCGCGCCATGGGGTTTGACGTAGCTGACGGTCGATCCGGCGACGTGCGCCAGGGCCTGCAACGCGCCGATCTGGTAGATGACCTCGGCGGCCAGGTCGTCCGGGCCGACGTCGATGTAGCGGCGACCGAAGCCTGCCAGGTCGCGATAGCCCACCTGCGCGCCGATCCGGACGCCGCGTTCGGCGGCAGCGCGGCAGACCCGCAGCAGCCCGGCCGGGTCGCCGGCATGGAAGCCGCAGGCGACGTTGGCACTGGTGACCAGATCGAGCATCGCGTCATCGTCGCCCAGCCGCCACACCCCGAAGCTTTCGCCGAGATCGGCATTGAGGTCCACCGCTGACATGTCTGCCAGCCTAGGCTGGCCGGCATGTCCACTCGTGACGACATTCTCATCACCGCGTTCGGCCTCGTCCAGTTGATCGCCGCCGGCGACGTGACGCTGCTCGACGTGCGCTGGCAGTTGGCCAAGCCCGACGGCCGCGACGAGTATCTGGCCGGGCACATCCCCGATGCGGTGTACGTCTCGCTGGAGGACGACCTGTCGGACCACACCGTCACCGGGCGCGGTCGCCATCCGCTGCCGTCGGGCGCGGCACTGCAGGAGGCCGCGCGACGCTGGGGCGTGCGGGAGGGCGTGCCGACGGTCGTCTACGACGACTGGAACCGTGCGGGCTCGGCGCGTGCCTGGTGGGTGCTGCGCGCCGCCGGCGTCGAGAACGTGCGCATCCTGGACGGCGGGCTGGCCGCGTGGACCACCTCGGGTGGTCCGCTGGACCGCGGCGACGTCGAACCGGCACCGGGCAACATCACCGTCACGCACCAGGATCTGTATGCCGGGGCCATGCCGACGCTGACCGCCGACGAGGCCGCGGCGCTGGGCCCGCGCCTGGGGGATGTCCGCGCGCCGGAACGGTATCGCGGCGACGTCGAACCCATCGACCCGATCGCCGGGCACATTCCGGGCGCGATCAACCTGCCGAGCGTGCTGGCGGCCGACGGTACGCTGCGCACCGACGGCGCCGATGTGGATGGCGTGTACTGCGGTTCGGGTGTCACCGCGGCGGTGGCAGTGGCCGCGCTGGCGGCCGCGGGCCGGGACGTGGCGCTGTTCCCCGGCTCGTGGTCGCAGTGGAGCAACGAGCCCGGGCGGCCAGTGGGGCGAGCGTAGCGACGGGTAGTTGATCCCGCTACCGGCGCCTGACCCGCCCCGCGCCCCAGCACAGCAGGAAGATGCCGAACGAGATCGACGTCACGAACACCGAGACCGGGACGCCCGGTGCCAGGGACAGCACAATGCCGCCGACCGCGGCGATCTCAGCGAAAACCACGGACGCCACGATCGTGGTGACGGGGGAGCTGAACACCCGGCCGGCCGCGGCGGCGGGGGTGATCAACAGCGACATCACCAGCAGTGCCCCGACGATCTGCACGCCCTGCGCGGCCGCGACGCCGACCAGCGCGGCGAACACGATGCCCAGCGCCCGGACCGGAACACCGCGGGCGGCAGCCACTTCCGGGTCGGCGGTGGCGAACAGCAGCGGCCGGTAGCAGGCGGCCAGGATCGCGACCACCAGCACGGTCACCACCGCCAGCAGCGCCAGCCCCGAGTAGCCGACGCCGACGATCTGCCCGGTGAGCAACGCGAAACTGGTGCCGGTGCGGCCGGGGTACAGGTGGATGAACAGCACGGCCAGACCCAGCCCGAAGGCCAGTACGACGCCGATGGCCGAGTCCCGCTCGCGTGAGCGTTGCCCCAGGATGCCGAAAAGGATTGCCGCCAGGGCACTTCCGACGAGGGCACCGAGGCCGACGTTGAGCCCGGTCAGCAGTGCGAAGGCCGCACCGGTGAGGGAGAGCTCACTGGAGCCGTGCACCGCGAACGACATCTGCCGCATCACGATGAACGGTCCGATCAGGCCACCGAGCAGCGCCAGCAGCGCCGCGGCGAGCACGGCCTGCTGGACGAAATCGCGGCCGAGCAGATCCGCGGTCAGCGCCGTGTTGAAGAAGTTATTCACAGCAGTGTCCGCTCGCATGCTCGGAGTTGTCCACGCCCGTACCGTCCTGGCCGACGACGACGTACTGGCCACCGATCCGGGCGACCTGGATGTCGGCGCGGTACAGCGCGGACAGCGTCTCGGACGTCATGACCTCCTCGACGGTGCCGATCCGGAAGCGGCCGTCGACCAGGTACAGCACGCGGTCGACGTACGGCAGCACGGGATTGACCTCGTGGGTGACGAACAGGACCGCGGTACCGGCGTCCTTGCGGCGCTGGTCGATGAGGGCCGACACCAGTTTCGCGTTGGCCGGGTCGAGGTTGAGCAGCGGTTCGTCGCACAGCAGCAGCGCGGGGTCGGACGCCAGGGCCTGCGCGATGCGGACCCGCTGCAGTTCGCCGCCGGACATCACCGAGACGGGGACGTCGGCCAGCCGCGCGCCGTCGACCTGGCCGAGTGCCCGGGTCACCACGGCGCGGCGCTGCGCGCGCTTTCGCGGACCGGCGAAACCCCACTTGTGCCCGTCGCAGCCGAGGCCGACGAGGTCGCGGCCGCGCAGCGTCAGCCCGGTGTCCAGTGAGCGGTGCTGCGGCACGTAGCCGATGGCGCCGGTGGTGGTCATCCGCCCGGCCGTCAGCAGCTGTTGGCGCAGCAGCACTTTGAGCAGCGAGGTCTTGCCGGTGCCGTTCGGGCCGAGCACCGCGATGAACTCGCCGCGGCGCACCGTCAGGTCCAGCCGGTCCCACAGGACGCGGTCGCCGAACGACAGTCGTGCGCCGGTGAGTTCGGCGACCGCTTCAGAAGGCACGGTTACTGATTATCGACCCGGCGCCGCGGCGCTATCGAGCTGGTGGGCCAATGCCTCCGCGGTCTGCCGCTGCCAGGTCAGGAAGTCCTGTCCGGCGGGCAGCGTCTCGGTGACCTCGACGATGGGCAGCGCGGACTTACGGGCGGCGTCCTGGAGCTGCTTGGTGACGGCGGTCTCGGTCTGCTTGTTCACCACCAGGGCGTCGACCTTGTGGCCGTTGATGAGGTCGAGCACCGCGGCCACGTCGGCCGGGGCGGGGTCGTGGCCTTCTTCGGCGGCGGCGGCGAAGCCGTGCGGGGTGCTGTCGACGACGCCCGCGGCGGCGAGCAGGTAGTGCGCGACGGGTTCGGTGGAGACCACCGCGGCGCCCGGGTGCTTCTGGCCGATGGCGTGCTCGGTGGCGGCGATCGCGTCGGTCTTCTTGCCGAACTCCGCGGCGTTGGCGCGGTAGGCGTCGGCGTTCGCGGAATCGGACTTGGCCAGGTCGTCGGCGATCTTGGCGGCGACGGCCTTGGCGACGGCCATGTTGTAGAAGACGTGCTCGTTGGCCTCGCCGGGCGCGCTGTGCGGCAGCAGCGAGTAGGCGTCCACGGTGGTGACGTTCTTGTGGTTCTTCAGCACATCGTCGGCCCAGTGGTCGTAGCCGCCGCCGTTGATGACGACGAGGGAGGCGTCGGCGATGGCGGCCGCGTCGGCCGGGGTGGCCTCGTAGGAGTGCGGGTCGTCGACGTCGCTGGTGAGGAGGGACTTGACGTCGGCGTGTCCGCCGGCGACGGCGGTGGCGACGCTGCCCCAGACGTTGGTGGTGGTGACGACCTTGGCGGCGCCGTTGGCGTGGCCGGAGTCGTCCTGCGACCCGCAGGCGGCCAACCCGGTGACCGAGGCCAGCGCGGTGAGGGCGGACAGTGCGATGAGCCTGGTCCGGGTCATGTGTGCTCCTGTGGGCTAGTGTTAATGAAAACCGTTTGCAATAAATCTAGTGCACCGTTGCCGTGCAGCGCGAATCGGATGCGCTAGCGTCACAAATATGCCGAGGAGCCCCAACCCGAGGCGTCGGGCCACGCTGGCCTCGCTCGCTGCCGAGTTGAAGGTCTCGCGCACCACGATCTCGAATGCCTACAACCGGCCGGACCAGCTCTCGCCGGAGTTGCGTGAGCGGGTGCTCGCCGCCGCCAAGGAGATGGGCTACCCGGGGCCGGACCCGGTGGCGCGTTCGCTGCGCACCCGGAAGGCCGGTGCCGTCGGGCTGATCATCACCGAGCCGCTCAACTACTCGTTCCGTGATCCGGCGGCGCTGGATTTCGTTGCCGGACTTGCCGAATCATGTGAGGAGGCCGGGCAGGGCCTGCTGCTGGTGGCGGCCGGGCCCAATCGGTCGGTCGAGGACGGCACCGCCGCGGTGCTGTCCGCCGGGGTCGACGGGTTCGCGGTGTACGCCGCCTCCGACGACGATCCGTACCTACCGGTCGTGCAGCAGCGCGGCGTCCCGATCGTCGTCGTCGACCAGCCGAAGGACCTGCAGGGCGCATCCCGGGTCTGCATCGACGATCGTGCAGCCATGCGCGGGATCGCGGAATACGTTGTCGGCCTTGGGCATCGGGAGATCGGCCTGCTGACGATGCGGCTCGGCCGGGACTGGCCGCACGGTGACGCGCAGTCGGCCGTGGTGGACCCGGAACGGCTCACCTCGCAGCATTTCCACGTGCAGTGCGAACGCATCCTCGGGGTCCGCGACGCGATGTCCGATGCCGGTCTGAACCCCGACGGCCTGACTGTGGTGGAGACCTTCGAGCACCTACCGAGCTCCGGTGGCACGGCGGCTGCCGTTGCGCTGCAAGCCAATCCGCGCATCACGGCGCTGATGTGCACCGCCGACGTGCTGGCGCTCTCGGCGATGGACCACCTGCGGTCACGCGGCATCTACGTGCCCGGCCAGATGACCGTCACCGGATTCGACGGCGTCCCCGAGGCGCTGGGGCGCGGGCTGACCACCGTCGCGCAGCCGAGCCTCGAGAAGGGCCGCCGGGCCGGGTACCTGTTGAACAATCCGCCGCGGTCCGGCATCCCGGTGATCGAGGTGCTCGAAACCGAGCTGGTCCGCGGCCGCACCTCGGGCCCGCCTGCCTAACCGGCCCGGCGCGCCGCCAGGTACGCCAGCGCCGCCGCGACGTCCTCGGGGGAGTCGACGCGGTACTGCGCGGCCGACGGCCCCGGGCCGACCTTCACGCCGACGTCACCGTCGCGCAGCCGGGCGAAGGCCTTCTCGTCGGTGACGTCGTCGCCCAGAAAGACCACGGCGGTCGCGTCGTCGCGCTCCCGCAGGGCGTCGATGGCCGAGCCCTTGTTGGTGGTGACCACCGCGAACTCCAGCACCGCCTTGCCCTCGGTGGGCTCGGCGGCCCACTGCGTTCCCGCCTCGCGCGCGGCGGTCAGGGCGGCCTCGCCGTCGGCCGCCGAGGCGTTGCGCACGTGCAGGGCGGCGCTGGCCGGCTTGGTCTCGACCGCTGCACCCGGGTAGCGGTTTGCGATCTCGGTGAGTGAATCCACGATCTCGGCCAGCAGTGCGGTGTCGACGGTCTGCGTGAATCCGGTGTTGAACTCCGCGCCGTGACTGCCCACGAGGTGCACCGAGTCCGGCATGCCGGACAGCTCGCGCAGGACGTCGAGGGCGCGTCCCGACACCAGTGCGACGAAGGTGTCCGGCAGGGCAGCCAGGTCCAGCAGGGCGGCCGACCCGGCGGGCAGGGCCCGGGCGTCGGCAGGGTTGTTCACGATCGGCGACAGCGTGCCGTCGAAATCCGAGGTGACGAGCAGTCGGGGGGTGGCGGCGACGGTGTCGAGCGCCGCGATCAGATCAGCCGGGAGCACCGGTCAGACTTTAGGGTGCTCCCCGTCACCGATCAGCAGCCGGACCGCCAGATCGAGCCGCTTGCTCACGTCGGTGGCCGAGGCACGACGCGTCAGCCAGGCCAGCAGGTTCGACAGCCACACATCGGAGATGACGCGGGCGATGTGGTACTGGTCCTCGGTGGGTTCGCCGTCGCTCATGGCGCGGGCGAACATCGAGTCCATGAGCTTGCCGACGTGATCAACCTCACCGGCTGCGGACGCGTCGGCGAACACGAAAGCACGCGTCATGGCCTCGGTCAGCAGCGGATTGCGCTGCATCGACCGGTTCAGCTTGCTGACCATCACGTTGAGGCGCTGGTACGGCGTACCGCCCGTCAGTGAGGCGCGATCGGTCTTGGCGTCGATGCGCTCGAACTCGCGGCCCAGCGCGGACACCAGCAGGTGCACCTTGGACGGGAAGTAGCGGTACAGGGTGCCGACGGCGACGTCGGCGCGTTCGGCCACCGCACGCATCTGAACTGCCTCGTAGCCGCCCTTGGAGGCGATGGCCAGGGTGGCGTCCAGGATGCGCTTGCGGCGCTCGCGCTGTGCTTCGGAACCGAGCTCGGATTCGGTTAGTACGGCCATGTTCGTCACCTCCCGCGGGCGGACGGCGGAATCGGACTCGGGTGTTGCTGGCGTCGGCATTCGGCGGTCAGTTCCTTCAGGTAGCGCATTGGGTGAAAACGATACGCAAAGTGATCGGTAATTTCCCACCTCCAGGCGCCCCGGGACACCCGAGTGTCCTGCTGTAATGGCGATCGACTTGACGTCTGATTGCTGTCACCATTAGAACACGTTCTAGTGAGAAGCGTGTTCTTCTCGCCCAAACGCTAGGAGCGCATGGTGTCCATCACTTCCACAACTATCGACTCGGAACGGGCCGAGGTCCGCGAAATGGTCCGTAGCTGGGCTGTCGCGTCGGGTTCCATCGCCGCGGTCCGGGCTATGGAGGGTGGAGCGGAGAATGTCGTTGACGGTTGGCGGGGCCCGTATGACGGTCTGGTCGAACTAGGGACCTTCGGCGTCGCGGTGCCCGAGGACCTCGGCGGCGCCGGCGGCTCCATCGCCGATCTGTGCGTGATGGTCGACGAAGCCGCCGCCGCGCTGGTGCCCGGCCCCGTCGCCACCACCGCTCTGGCAACTCTCGTGATCACCGACCCCGCCCTGCTGGAGGCATTGGCCTCGGGGCAGCGCACGGCCGGTCTCGCGCTGAAGTCCGACATCGCCTTCGACGGGCGGACCGCGACCGGCACCGCCAAGTTCGTGCTGGGCGCCCTGCCTGACGGCCTGCTGATCCTGCCCGCTGGTGATACTTGGCTCCTGGTCGACGCCACTGCGGCCGGCGTGACCGTCACGCCGCTCGAGGCCACCGACTTCTCGCGGCCGCTGGCCCGGGTCGAGCTCAGTGGCGCCGCGGCGACCGTCCTCGATGCGCCGGTGGCCGACCTGGCCGTGACCGTGCTGGCCGCCGAGGCCGCGGGCCTGGCCCGCTGGCAGCTCGAGACGGCCGCCGAATACGCCAAGGTGCGTGAGCAGTTCGGCAAGCCGATCGGCAGCTTCCAGGCCGTCAAGCACATGTGTGCCGAGATGCTGCTGCGTTCGCAGCAGGTCGCCGTCGCCGCGAGCGACGTCGCCGAGGCCGCCGTCGAGGGCGACGCCACACAACTCTCCATCGCGGCTGCGGTGGCCGCCGCGGCCGCCATCGACGCCGCGAAACACAATGGGCGCGACTGCATTCAGGTCCTGGGTGGCATCGGCTTCACCTGGGAGCACGACGCCCATCTGTACCTGCGGCGCGCGTACGCCACCGCGCAGATCCTGGGTGGCCACGGCGCGTGGCTGCGCCGCGTGGCCGCGCTGACCCGCGCGGGGCTGCGCCGTCAGCTGCACGTCGACACCGGTGCGGCCGAGACGATCCGTCCCGAGATCGCCGCCACCGTCGCCCAGATCGCCGCGCTGCCCGTCGAGAAGCACCAGGCCGCGCTGGCCGAGGCCGGGCTGATGGCGCCGCACTGGCCCGCGCCCTACGGCCGCGCCGCGTCGCCGGGCGAGCAGCTCGTGATCGACGACGAGCTCAGCGCCGCAGGCGTTGTGCGCCCGGACATTTCGATCGGCTGGTGGGCCGCGCCGACCATCCTCGGGCACGGCACCCCCGAGCAGATCGACCGCTTCATCCCCGGCACGCTCACCGGGGACGTGTACTGGTGCCAGCTGTTCAGCGAGCCGGGCGCCGGCTCGGACCTGGCGGCCCTGCGCACCAAGGCCGTCAAGGTCGACGGTGGCTGGAAGCTGACGGGCCAGAAGGTGTGGACCTCCAACGCGCACCGCGCCAACTGGGGAATCTGCTTGGCGCGCACCAACCCTGACGCACCGAAGCACAAGGGCATCACCTACTTCGTTGTCGACATGAGCTCGCCCGGCATCGACATCCGGCCGCTGCGCGAGATCACCGGCGAGGCGCTGTTCAACGAGGTCTTCCTGGACGACCTGTTCGTGCCGGACGACTGCGTCATCGGCCCGGTCGACGGCGGCTGGGCCCTGGCCCGCACGACGCTCGCCAACGAGCGCGTCGCCATGGCCGCTGGCGGCGCGCTGGACAAGGGCATGGAGCACCTGCTGGACGTGCTCGGTGACCGCGAACTGGACGCCGCCGAGGCGGAACGCCTTGGCGCACTGATCGTTGCGGCCCAGGTGGGTTCGCTGCTGGATCAGCTGACGGCCCAGATGGCCGTCGGTGGCCACGATCCGGGTGCGCCGTCGAGTGTGCGCAAGCTGATCGGCGTGCGCTACCGCCAGACGCTGGCCGAGACCATCATGGACGCCCACGACGGTTCCGGTATCGAGGATTCGCCGGACGTCCGGTACTTCCTCAACACCCGCTGCCTGTCGATCGCCGGTGGTACGGAACAGATTCTGCTCACCGTGGCCGGCGAGCGTCTGTTGGGCCTGCCGCGCTAGCGGCCCCTGCGGAAGTCCCGCGGGGTCAGGCCGACGCGCTGCCGGAATGTCGTGGCGAAGTGGTTGGGTGTCGAAAACCCAACTGCCGCGCTGATTTCGGTGATCGACAACCGGGTCGAGGACAGCAGTGTCTTGGCGCGGTCGATACGGCGGTCGAGCAGGAACTGGTACGGCGTGGTGTGGAACGCGCCCCGGAATGCCTTGATGAACGTCGCCACGGACATCTGGGCAAGGTGCGCAAGCGATTCCAGGTTGATGTCGGATTCGAGGCTGGTCTCCAGGAATTCGATGATCGACGCGCGTGCCGACGGCGGCAGGGTGTCACGCTCGGATTCCGTGGCCGGTGGCCTCGTGGTGTAGGTGTCCCGGATCAGTAATCGCAGTGTCTCGCCTGCGGAATCGAGCAGCAGCCGGGCGAGCGCGTCTTCGCGGCCTGCGACGCTGCGAATCTTGGTCACCAGCTGGAGGATCAGCGGATCGTGATGCTTGCGCCGTGGGATGTGCACGACCTCGCCCAGCGCATTCTCGGGTATCGAGATTTCACAGAAGCTCGAGATGTCGCCCGTGACGACCGACGTGCAGCGCACGCCCGCCGGCACCACCCAGGTATCACCGATGCGTGGCAGTGTGCGATCGGTCGGCCCCCAGTCCAGGTTGGTCTCCATGGACCGCAGCGCGCCCATGCGGTGCACATAGATCAGATGGCGGCTCGAGTCATGGCAGCACCAATCGGTGGTGCGCTCGATGCGCTCGGTGGCGAATCGCAGCGACATACCGCGACTGTCGACGGACCTCTCGCCGACGACGATGCGGGGCGTCATGGGGCGGTCGTCATTCCATGGCTTGAGTGCCATGCCGAACCTCCGAATGTCCAGCTTGGCCATGATCATGCGCCCTCGGGCACGTGCTCGTGGCGGCTTTCTCCGAACATCCTGTGAGGAATCTGCGAGCCAGTCAATAAAAATTAGAACTTGTTGCATATTTCGAATGTTTGCTTTCGGCCTGGTCACTACCGTCTGCGCGGCCACAAGTGCTGACACCTCAGAGTCCAAGGAGAACGTATGGCATTCGAGCTGCGCCGATATTCGACTGCGGGAATCGCGATGGCATCCGCCGGCGTCATCGCCCTCAGCCCGCTGACGATTCCGTCGCCGGACCTCCATCTACCGGCGCCGACCACTGCGGTCGCCACCCGCACCGTGGACCTCACGGCATTCGTGAACCCGATCGCGGTGTGGGGTGACGTGCTGACGACGACGCTCACCGACATCGGGAAGCTGGGGCAGGAGTACGCCGCCGACCCGTTCCCGATCCTGCGACAGCTGATCATCAACCAGATGAGCTATGTGGGCGAGACCGTTTCGATTGTTCAGGGGATGGCCAATGGCTTCAGGTACTGGGCCAACACGGTTCCTGGCCAATTGCAGACGATCGGTCAACAGCTGGCCACGGGCCATATCTCAGACGCTGTGATGACGGGGAACTCGTTGTTTGTCAACGCCGTTGCAGCCACCTTCTTTCCGCTCCTGAGATTCGATATCCCCCAGAAGATGGCCCAGAACTTCGCAAACGTGGTCAAGGCGATCACCCCCGTTGCTACCGGGGTGGGCTTTGCGCTCTTGTCCACGGTGTACGAGGGGAACAAGGCGCTCGCCGACACGGCGCAGAAGTTCTACGACGCGGTCAAAAGCGGTGATCTGGTCACGTCTTTGAGTGAGTTGATCAATGCGCCGGCCAACGTGATCGGCGGTGTACTCAATGGGTATGGGACGGACAAGGGCATCTTCGGCATCTTCGGGTCGTACGGGGTCGTGAATGCGGTCTTGAACGGGCTCAAGACGATCGCAAACGCGATCAAGCCGCCGGCTCCGGAGGCTCCGGTCGCGTCGACCGCGGGCAGCGCAGCCGTAGCGACGGCCGTAACTGACACGGCTACAAAGGCTCTGGCGCCGGCCACCAAGCCGTCGGCGACCGCAGCAATCAAGACTGGTGACATCGACAAGTCTTCGACCGCCCCGGCGAAGTCGAAAGAATCTGTGGCCAAGGAGGATTCGAAGGCGGAGGCGCCGTCCCCGACCGAGGCCGAGGCGCCGGCGACGCAGCCGGTGAAGGTCACCGAACCGACGAAGGCCGACACGTCCACACCCGCGGCCGACCCCGTATCGGCCGAACCGGCCAAGGTCGAGACCACCAAGCCGGTTCAGAAAGACACCACCAAGTCCGAGCCGGGGACCAAGGCGACGGGGGCAACCTCGTCTGACGCCGATTCGGCGGGCAAGCCGGACAAGTCGGGCAAGCTGACCGAGAAGGCGGCGAAGGCCGAGAAGGCGCAGAAGACCTCGAAGGCGCCGAAGGTCGCCAAGCAGCCAAAGAAGGCGTCGGCGACGCAGCAGTCAGCCAACGCGGGTTGATGGGGGGACGAGATCGGCGAAATGGTTGCGAAAGCCATTCGGCAGGAAACCATTTCGCCGATCTCGGCTCGCGTCCGAAGTAGCCCGGGTTCAGGGGACCACGAAGTCGGTGGTGACGCGGTCGAGCGGATGGTGATTGGCATCCGCGAGGATGATCTCGACCTTGTGCGGTCCGTGCGGCAGGCCGACCAGGATCACCGGTTCACCGCTGGCGTCCGCCCAGTGCCACGGGGCCCCGTCGACGACGACGTGGATATGGCCGATGCGCGGAGTCACCTTGAGTGCCTCGGGGCCGAAAACCGGTTCGATGCGCAGGTTTTCGGCGCGATATTGGATGAACACCTGTCCCTTGGCGAGGGCCTCGGGAACTGGTGGATCGACGATCAGTTTGGCCGGCGGCTGCGGCGCGGTCAGCGGCACCACGCCCGGAGGGCCGAGCACGTCCGCGGCGCTGGGTGCTCCGGCGGCGTGCGAAGTCGTAGCGGGAGCGGAACTCTCGTGACTCGAGTGGTCCGAGGTCTCGACGGTCGTGCCACATGATGCGATGAGCCCCGCAGTGGCCGCGATGACCGCACAGCCCATGAGGCGCGGCAGCTTCGTCATTCGTTTCCCTTCTGAAAGCGGCTCTGACAGTAGTCGGAAAGCGCTGCGCCGGTGGCTCCGACGGCTCCCGCCGTTCCGAGCGCAATCACCGTTGCGACCGTGGGCGCGTGCCCTGCGTAGAAGAAACTGGTGATGCCGAGAAAATATGCCGGCGGATAGTTGAACACGGGCAGCGCTCGCAGACACATGACAATGGCGACGAGGGCAAATATCACAATGCCGGTGGCGGCCAGACCGAGTGATGGCTGCAGTCGATTGATCACCAGCGTCGTCACGGCGCCGAAGGCCAGGCCGGCCACGTACGACGCGAGATTGGCATAGCGGTGACGCACGGTGTCGCCGGTGACGCCGTAGGCGACCCAGCCGAGAAACATCGCAGGCGCAGAGAGCATCGCCCAACCCGTACCGAACGTGACGACGGCCGCGACGCCGGCGACGATCAGCGTGATGGTGTGAAACGGGATCGCGGGCGTTCTGGCCGCGCCGGTCGAGGTGATGCTCACGTGCGTCTCCTGGTGGTTGATCGGTGCGGCTTCCGTTGGCGAAGTGGACATTTCGCTGTACTGCCGAGTCCGCTCAGGCCACGCTGAGCACGACGTCGATGTTGCCCCGGGTGGCCTTGGAATACGGGCAGGTCTGATGTGCGGCGTCCACGATGGACACGGCGGTGTCCCGCTCGATGCCCGGCAGGCTGACGTTCAGGCGCGCCTGTAGGAAGTAGGCGCCGTCGATGCTGCAGAGGTCGACCTCGGCGTCGACGGCGGTATCGGCCGGCAGTTTGACGTTCGCCTTAACGGCCGCGATCTGCATGGCTCCGATGAAGCATGCGGACCAGCCTGCAGCGAAGAGCTGCTCGGGATTGGTGCCGGGCCGGTTGCTGCCGGGGGAATCGAGGCGGATGTCGAGCCGGCCGTCGGAGCTTTGCGCGTGTCCGTCACGGCCGCCGGTGGTGCGGGTCTTGCCGGTGTAGAGGACGGCGTCCTGGGTGCTGGTGCTCATGTGTGACTCCTGGGAAGGGCGTGCGGATAATCAATCGCATCCGATTGACTCGGATGCGATGAGACTAGCGCACGACGTCGAGATGTCAACCCATCCGATTGAATCGCATCCGATAGAATCGCTTCGGGATGTCACTGAAGCGTCAGGAGTTGTCGATGGCTGTCGAGCGTCCAACCGAGGCTGCCGGTCCCCGGCTTGCCGACTTCATGTGTTTCGCGATCTACTCGGCGAATCTCGCCTACGGCAAGGCGTACAAGCCGATCCTCGACGAGCTCGGTGTCACATATACCCAGTACATCGCGATCGTCGCGCTCTGGGAGAACGATCATCAAACCGTCCGCAGCCTGGGCGAAAGCCTCTTCCTGGAGTCGAACACGCTGACCCCGATCCTCAAGAAGCTCGAAGCCCAGGGGTACGTGCGCCGCCGGCGCGATCCGTCCGACGAGCGTCAGGTCATCGTCAGCCTCACGGATGCGGGCCGGGCGCTGCGTGAGAAGGCCCTCCCGATGAACCTGGTGGCAGCGACCGGCTTGCCGTCCGATGAGTTCGACAAGCTGCAAAAGGCGGTGGTTACCCTGCGCGACAACCTTCGCGAGCACGCGCAGACGCACGCCCGGTGAACTGTCAGTGCCGCATGCGGTGTGCACCGGCGACGATGGCGTCGTGCAGCGCGATCTCGGCTTCGGATGGCGTGCTCCGGCGGTGCAACAGGACGAACTCCAGATGACCCAGGTTCGGTAGCCGGCTGCCGGCAATCGGTTGAAGCCCTTGCGGCAGAACCGATTCGGAATGCGCGATGATCCCGAGCCCGGCGAGTGCCGCAGCCTGCAGGCCGAGCAGACTGTCGCTGACGCACGCGATGCGCCAACTGCGGCGCTCACGTTCCAGTTCGCGTAGCGCGATATGGCGGGTCAGGCTCGGTGGTGGGTACGTCACGATCGGCACCGGGTCCGTGATGTCGGTCAGCCCGGGGCGGCCGGCCCACACGAGGCGATCGCGCCACAGCAGCTCGCCGTGTTGTTCGCCGGGTAGTCGTTTGGCCACCATGAGGTCCAATTCGCCTGCGGCCATGCGCGTTTTCAGGTTCTCGCTCAGGCCCACAACCAGTTCCAGGTCGACACCGGGGTAGGACCGCCGAAACTCGACCAGCACGTCCGAGAGCATGCGGCCGACCAGATCGTCGGAGGCGCCCAGCCGGATGAGACCCGTGGGTTGGGATTCGGAGAAGTAGCGGTCGGCCTTGGCCTGCGCGTCCAGGATGTCGTGCGCAAAGCCCACCATCGCGGCGCCGTCAGCGGTGAGGGCCAGGTTGCGGGTGTCGCGCCGGAACAACTCGCGGCCGACGGCCTGCTCCAGTCGGGCGATGTGGCCGCTCACCGTCGACTGGCGCAGGCCCAGCAGACGTCCGGCCGCAGTGAATCCGCCGGCGCGCTCCACGGCCAGAAAGGTGCGCAGCAAGTCGGGATCGAACACATTCATCACAATATTCGGTTAGAGATATCGAATCTATCGCCTGGAAACATTAGTCGAGGCAGCAGTACGTTTGTTCGGTGAATCTGCTCGCCAAGCTCCGCATCGATGGCTTTCTGCTCGGGCTGTTCGCCGCGATGGTCATCGGTGTGCTGCTTCCGGCCCGCGGCGACGCGGGTCAGGCCGTCGAAACCGCCACCAAAGTCGCGATCGCCGTGTTGTTCCTGCTGTACGGCACGCGCCTGGAGCCGCGCGAGGCGCTCGAGGGGCTGAAGCACTGGCGGCTGCACACCACGGTGCTGGCCGCGACCTTTGTGCTGTTCCCACTGCTCGGGCTGGCGATGAAGGTGCTGGTGCCGTCGGTCCTGACCGACGAGCTCTACGTCGGCATGCTGTACCTGTGCCTGCTGCCGTCGACGGTGCAGTCGTCCATCGCCTTCACTTCGATCGCCCGCGGCAACGTCGCGGCGGCCGTCGTCAGCGCCTCGGCGTCGAACCTGTTGGGCATCTTCCTCACCCCGTTGTTGGTGACCCTGCTGATGCAGACCACCGGCGCGGCCACGGTGTCGGCGAATTCGGTCCTGGAGATCGTCGTGCAGCTCTTGCTGCCGTTCCTCGCCGGCCAGTTGTTGCGGTCCAAGCTGCACCGCGTGCTGGCGCACACCACGCTCACCAAGGTTGTCGACCGCGGTTCGGTCTACCTCGTCGTCTATGCGGCGTTCAGTGCCGGCATGGCCGAACACATCTGGGTGGGCATGAAGGTCACCAACGTGCTCGCGGTGATCGCCGTCAGTGTGGTGCTGCTCGCCGTGGTGCTGGGCATCACCGCCGGGGTGGCGCGGCTGCTGAAGTTCGATCGCGCCGACCGCATCGTGATCATCTTCTGTGGATCTAAGAAGAGCCTCGCCACCGGTCTGCCGATGGCCACCGTGCTGTTCGCCGGACATCCGGTCGGCCTGATCGTGTTGCCGCTCATGATCTTCCATCAGATTCAGCTCTTCACCTGCGCGGTCCTGGCCGGCCGCTGGGGACGGCAGGCTGACGCCGAGGCGGAGCGGCAAGAACTCGCGGTCGCGCCGAGCTGATACCTGGACCTGCGCGCGGGTGCACCCGCGCCCGTTGGCATCGAACAATCTCGGCATCTTGGCCGCGGACGCGTTGGTGGGCGCCGTCAGGTCGCTCGACTCGAAGTCCTGACACGCGGCAATTGATCTGCGGCAGCGAGTGATTCGGTGCCGCAGATCAACTCGCGGCACAGTACTGGCTGTCAGACCCGGAAAACCCGGGCCGCATTCCCGCCGAGGTAGAGGTCGCGCGCCTCGGTATCGAGGTCCAGGCTGTCAAGCTGTTCCAGGCACCGCTCGGCGGACAGCATGGGCCAGTTGGTGCCGAAAAGCACTCGGGTGCGGCCGGATCCGCGCATGTAGTCCACGAGCGCCGCGGGTAGGCGGTGCACGGCGTAGGCCGAGGTGTCGATGTAGAAGTTCGGAAACTTCTTGGCCAGGAACAGGACTTCGTCGATCCACGGTGCGCCGACATGGCCACCGATGACCACGAGTTCCGGGAACTCGAGCAGAACCGTCTCCAGGTAGGGGATCGGCCGGCCGGGTTCGGACGGGCACAGCGGGCCGGTGTGCCCGATCTGCGTGCAGAACGGGATGCCGAGTTCGACGCAGGCCTGCAGCAGCGGATAGTAGCGGCGGTCATCGGGTGGCAGGTTCCACAGCCACGGGACGACCCGCAGTGCCACCATGCCCAGTTCGGTTACCGCCCTGCGTAATTCGCGGACAGCGTCGACCGGCCGGGTGAGGTCCACGGCGGCGACACCGGCGAACCGGTCGGGATGTGCGCGCACGTGCGCCGCCGTCTCGTCGTTGTCGATCAGTGCGCCGTGCGGCCCGACCCATGCGCACAACAACGACTTCTCGACGCCGGCGTCATCCATCGCTTTCAGGGTGACGTCGATGGGCAGGGCCGGCAGGTCTTCCTGGCGGGTCCAGCGCAGCAGCGGCCGAAGCCAGGGCTGCCGCATGAACAACTCGTTCGGCTGCTGGGACCACGCGTCGATCACTCGTGTCATACCCCAATTACTTCACTAGTGAAGTAATAATGCAAGAGTGTATCCGAAACACAGGTCACCGGCAGGCAGGCGGCGCGCGTACTTCCAGCTGCAGACCGTCGCGCAGCGGCTGCGCACCACCGCCGACCGGCTGTTCACCGAGGAGGCCGGCATCACGACGGCGCAGGCTGCCGCACTGATGCTCATCGCGAACCACGCCGGGTGTCGCCAGTCGCTCATCGCGGCACAGCTCGGCCAGCGGGAATCGGCGGTCACGGCGATGGTTGGCCGGCTGGAGGCCGCGGGGTTCGTCGAGCGCAGGCCCAGCCAGAGCGACGGCCGCGCCTGGGAGCTGTGGCCGACCGAATCCGGCGCGGACGCGCTCCGGCGACTGGACGCCGCGCTGGCCACCGTCAACGGTTACATCGACGAGGCCTTCGGGGTCGACGAGGTCGACGGCGTCGTCGACGCACTGCTGCGGTTGAGCGATCTCCTCGACGGCACCGACAGCCGAACGTGAACTTGATCGCGAAAAATCAGCGAAAGTTCGCGATCTACTTCACGTTCGGCGATGCGATGCTCAGTTGTAGTGCGTCGTCGCGCACGCGGTCGGCGTCGTGAGGTTCACGCCGGGGTAGGTGACCTGAATGTCGGCGCAGGCAATGAAATTAGCCTCGGTGTTGGGCCTGCCGGTCCGCACATCGAGCGTCAGCGACGTGCCGTCGACCGCGAACTCCTCGAACGTACCGCCACCGTTGAACGTGACCGAGACCAGAGCGCTGTTCTGCGACTTGAGCTGCCGTGAGTTCACCGGGCCGTTCCACGAGCCGCGGTTGATCGGCGGGGCTCCGGTCGGTGCACTGTACGAGACGTCTTGGTACACATTGCGGTTGGAGCTGCGCAGCGTGATGTTCTCGCGCGCCCAGGTGTTCGGCGGCAGCGGAACCGGATTGCCCCCGACGACCAGGTTGGCGGCGGTGTTGAAGGTGCACGCACCTCCCGAGCACTGTGCCGTCACGTGAATCTGAATCTTCGTGGCGTCGTCGACGGGCACGAAGGCGTCGGCCGAATTGACTGCGGCAGCAGCCGTCGCGGGGGACATCAGAGCCGTCGCGGTCAGCACAGCGGCCGCGGTTGCTGCGGTAAGCCGGTTCACAGTCAAGAAAGTAATCCGTTCGCTACTCGTCGTAGGTGACTTCGACGGAATCCGTCTTGGGCACCGCCTGGCAACCGAGGATGAGGCCCTCTTCGAGGTCGGACGGCTCCAACACGTCGTTGATCGCCATGTCGACGTCGCCCTTCTTCATCAGCACCGCACATGCCCCGCAGTGCCCCTCGCGGCAGGAGAACGGTGCGTCCAGTCCCTTGTCGAGCAGCACGTCGAGCAGCACGGCCTTGCGCGGCCACTGCAACTCGTGCGTCTCACCGTCGAGCGTGACGATTGCGGTGGCCGGGCCCTCATCGCTGTCATCCTCGGCGAGTACGACAGCGGCGAACGGGTCGGAGTCCAGTGACTGGAACACCTCGAGGTGCACATTGCTCTTGTCGGCGCCCGACTTGAGGAGCGCCTCCTCGGCGGCGGCCATGAACGGGGCCGGGCCGCAGATGAACGTCTCGCGTGTGGTGTAGGGCGCCAGCTGCGTGGCCAGGATGGTCGGGTTGGGCAGGCCCTGCACCGACTCGAGCCAGTGCACGACGGACAGCCGGTCGGGGTACAGCGACGTCAGTTCGCGCAGCGCCTTGCCGAAGATCACCGACTTCTCGTCGCGGTTGGCGTAGAACAGCGTCACCTTGCCGGTGCCCTCGGACAGCGCGGACTTGAGGATCGACAGCATCGGGGTGATGCCGCTACCGCCGGCCAGCAGCAGGAAGTCGGTGTCGAGGTTCTTGGGGACGAACGTGCCGGACGGCGCCAGCACGTGCATCCGCATGCCGACATGTGCGTTGTCGCACAGCCAGTTCGACGCGTAGCCGTCCGCGGTGCGCTTGACCGCGACGGTCAGCGCCTCGTCGGCATGCGGCGAGCTGCACAGGGAGTAGCAGCGGGCGACCGATCCGGTGCGGGTGCTCGGGACGCGCAGGGTCAGGAACTGACCGGGGGAGTACTTCAGTCGCTCTGGCGGGATGTCGCTGCCTTCGGGCGTCTTGAACACCAAGACGCGCGCGTCGTTCGTCTCGGCGACGACATCGGCCACCACAAGTTCCAGTACGTGGCTGCCCAGCGGCTCGTCCACAACGATCACCCTTCGTTCGAACCGGCCTGACGGCCAGTAACTAGAACAGGTTACAAAAGTGCAGTTATGCGGGTCTACCTGCTGCAGTACCGCCATGCTCGACACAAATCGTAACGTGTTCTAATCTTCTGTCTAGACGACCACTCCCCGGGAGGCAATCCGTGACGTCAATTGAACAACTCGACGTGCAGGCCGTGCTGGCTGGCATCGACGACCTGCTGCCGGTGCTGCGCGAACGCGCACAGCTGACCGAGGACCTGCGCCAGGTGCCGCAGGAGTCTATCGACAGTCTGAACGAGATCGGCTTCTTCAAACTGCTGCAGCCCGCCCAGTGGGACGGCCTCGAGGCCGACCCCACTGTGTTCTACGAGGCGGTCCGCCGCATCGCCAGTGCCTGCGGTTCCACCGGCTGGGTCGCGTCGATCATCGGCGTGCACAACTGGCACCTGGCGCTGTTCGATCAGCAGGCCCAGGAAGACGTCTGGGGCGACGACTCGACCGTCCGCATCTCCTCGTCCTACGCCCCGATGGGCGCCGGCGTGGTGACCGAGACCGGCGACGGCTACATCGTCAACGGCGCCTGGAACTGGTCCTCCGGTTCGGAGCACGCCACCTGGGCGTTTCTCGGCGGCCCGGTCATCAAGGACGGCCGCCCGGTCGACTTCGGCAGCTTCCTGATCCCGCGCACCGAATACACCATCGACGACGTGTGGAACGTGGTCGGCCTGCGTGGCACCGGCAGCAACACCATCGTCGTCAAGGACGTGTTCGTGCCGCGGCACCGCTTCCTGTCCTACAAGGCGATGAACGACGGCACCGCCGGCGGCTACCAGACCAACACCGCCCCGGTCTACAAGATGCCGTGGGGCACCGTGCACCCCACCACCATCTCCGCCCCGATCGTCGGCATGGCCTACGGCGCCTACGCCGCGCACGTCGAGCACCAGGGCAAGCGCGTCCGTGCCGCGTTCGCCGGTGAGAAGTCCAAGGACGACCCGTTCGCCAAGGTCCGCATCGCCGAGGCCGCCAGCGACATCGACGCCGCCTGGCGCCAGCTGATCGGCAACGTCGCCGACGAGTACGCCCTGCTCGTCGCCGGCAAGGAGATTCCGTTCGAGCTGCGGGCCCGTGCCCGTCGTGACCAGGTACGCGCCACCGGCCGCGCCATCGCGTCCGTCGACCGCCTCTTCGAGGCCGCCGGCGCCACCGCGCTGGCCAACGGCACCCCGCTGCAGCGCTTCTGGCGCGACGCCCACGCCGGCCGGGTGCACGCGGCCAACGAGCCCGAGCGCGCCTACCTGATCTTCGGTAACAACGAGTTCGGTCTGCCCCCGGCCGACACCATGGTCTGATGACCGCCGCGGTATCCGAGGTCACTTTCGAGTCCACTTCGCGGTATGCGCAGGTGA
Source organism: Mycobacterium sp. SMC-21 (assembly GCF_045310825.1). NCBI lineage: Bacteria > Bacillati > Actinomycetota > Actinomycetes > Mycobacteriales > Mycobacteriaceae > Mycobacterium > Mycobacterium sp. SMC-21. Next base: position 347,068 of record NZ_JBJIAO010000001.1, read on the forward strand.
GCGATGATTTGCGCCTGCACTACCACGAGGCCGGCGACCCGGCCGCCGAGACGATCGTGCTGCTGCACGGCGGCGGCCCGGGTGCGTCGAGCTGGTCGAACTTCTCGAAGAACATCGCGGTGTTGGCCGAGCGGTTCCATGTGCTGGCCGTCGACCAGCCGGGCTACGGATATTCGGACAAGCCCACCGACCACGTGCAGTACCACCGCCACAGCGCGACGGCGCTGCTGGCGCTGTTCGACCACCTCGGTATCGAACGGGCGGCGCTGGTGGGCAATTCGCTCGGCGGTGGCACGGCGGTCCGGTTCGCGCTGGATCATCCGGAGCGGGCCGGCCGGCTGGTGCTGATGGGCCCCGGCGGGCTGAGCGTCAACCTGTTCGCGCCCGATCCCACCGAGGGCGTGAAGCTGCTCGGCAAGTTCGCCTACGCACCGACGCGCGAGACCCTCGAGGCGTTCGTGCGCATCATGGTCTTCGACCAGAGCCTGGTCACCCCGGAGCTGATCGACGAGCGGTTCGCCATCGCCAGCACACCCGAGTCGCTCGCCGCACTGCGCGCGATGGTCAAGTCCTTCGCGGGGCCGGACTACGAGCTCGGCATGATGTGGCGCGAAGTGCACAAGCTGCGGCAGCGGGTACTGCTGATCTGGGGCCGTGAGGATCGGGTCAACCCGCTCGACGGCGCGTTGGTGGCGCTCAAGCAGATTCCTCGGGTCCAGCTGCACGTGTTCGGTCAGTGCGGCCACTGGGCACAACTAGAGAAGTTCGACGAGTTCAACAAGCTGACCCTCGATTTTCTGGGCGGCTAGAGGAGACATGGCATGACGACGATCAAGGCCCTTGGTTACATGCGCATCGAGGCCACCGATGTGGCGGCCTGGCGCGAGTTCGGGCTCAAGGTGCTCGGCATGATGGAGGGCGAGGGCACCAACCCGGATGCCCTCTACCTGCGGATGGACGACGTCGCGGCGCGTCTGGTGATCGTGCCCGGCGAGAAGGACCGGTTGCTGGCCTCGGGCTGGGAGGTCGCCGACGCGCCTGCCCTCGAGCAGCTGAAGGAAACCCTCAGCGCCCACGGCGTCCCGTTCAAGGAAGGGACCAAGGAAGAACTGCTCGACCGCAAGGTCGAGGGCATGATCAGCTTCCAGGACCCGGCCGACAACACCCTCGAGGTCTACTACGGCATCCAGTACCTGGGTCGTCGCTTCGTCAGCCCCTACGGCCACAAGTTCGTCACCGCCGAGCAGGGCCTCGGCCACGTCGTGCTCACCTGCAATGACGACGCCGCGGCGCAGGCGTTCTACCAGGATGTGCTGGGCTTCCGGCTGCGCGACTCGATGCGGCTGCCCCCGCAGATCGCGGGCCGCCCGGCCGACGGCGACCCGGTGTGGCTGCGCTTCTACGGCTGCAACCCGCGCCACCACGCGCTGGCGTTCATGCCCATGCCCAACCCGACGGGCATCGTGCACCTGATGGTCGAGGTGGAGAACTCCGACGACGTCGGCCTGTGCCTGGACCGCGCCAACCGCAAGAAGGTCAAGATGTCGGCCACGCTGGGCCGGCACATCAACGACAAGATGCTGTCCTTCTACATGAAGACGCCGGGTGGCTTCGACATGGAATTCGGTTGCGAGGGACTCGAAGTCGAGGACGAGAGCTGGATCGCGCGCGAGAGCGTCGGCATCAGCCTCTGGGGTCACGACTTCAGCGTCGGGTTCAAGTAGGCTCGCGCGGCATGACTTCGACCCCGCAGATCGACCCCCGCACATTCCGTAATGTGCTCGGGCAGTTCTGTACCGGCATCACCGTCATCACCACCGTGAATGACGGTGTGCCGGTCGGTTTCGCCTGCCAGTCGTTCGCTGCCCTGTCACTGGACCCGCCGCTGGTCCTGTTCTGCCCGACGAAGCAGTCCCGGGCCTGGAAGGCCATCGAGGCCAGTGGCAAGTTCTGCGTCAACATGCTGCACGAGAACCAGCAGCACGTCTCGGCGCAGTTCGGCTCCAGGGCCGAGGACAAGTTCGCCGGGATCGATTGGAGCCCTTCGGGATTGGGCTCCCCGGTGCTCGACGGCACGCTCGCCCACATCGACTGCACGGTGCACTCGGTGCACGACGGCGGTGACCACTTCGTGGTGTTCGGCGCGGTGCAGTCCATGTCCGAGCCACAGGCCATCAAGCCGCGTCCGCTGCTGTTCTACCGCGGCGAGTACACCGGCATCGAGCCCGACAAGAACACCCCGGCGCAATGGCGCGACGATCTGGATGCGTTTCTCACCACGACGACCGAGGACACCTGGCTATAGTCGCGCAATGAGCGCGCCGATCCGGTCCGGATTGCGTCGGGTCGTCCTGGCTTCCATGGCCGGCACCGTCGTCGAGTGGTACGAGTTCTTCCTGTACGGCACCGCAGCCACCCTGGTGTTCAGCAAGGTGTTCTTCGGGCAGAGCGGCAGCGATCTCGACGCGATCTTCGCCGCCTTCGTCACCTACGCGGTGGGCTTCGTCGCCCGGCCGCTGGGTGGCGTGGTGTTCGGTCACTTCGGCGACAAGTTCGGTCGCAAGACCCTGCTGCAGTTCTCGCTGCTGCTGGTCGGTTCGGCCACGTTCCTCATGGGCTGCCTACCGACCTATGGCCAGATCGGCTACTGGGCGCCGGCGCTGCTGGTGGTGCTGCGGTTCATCCAGGGCTTCGCGGTCGGCGGTGAGTGGGGCGGCGCGGTGCTGCTGGTGGCCGAGCACAGTCCCGCGCAGAGCCGCGGATTCTGGTCCAGTTGGCCACAGGCTGGGGTACCGGTCGGCAACATCCTGGCCACCGTCGTGCTACTGACGTTGACGAAGACGTTGTCCGAGCCGGAGTTCCTGTCGTGGGGCTGGCGGGTCGCGTTCTGGCTGTCGGCGGTCGTGGTGCTGGTTGGTTACTACATCCGTACCAAGGTCACCGATGCGCCGATTTTCGTTGCGGCACAAGAAGAAGCGGAACGCGTCAAGGCGTCGTCGATGAGCGTCGTCGAGGTGCTCCGGTACTACCCGGGCAAGGTGCTGACCGCCATGGGGCTGCGGTTCGCCGAGAACATCATGTACTACCTGGTGGTCACGTTCTCGATCACGTATCTGAAAGTGCATGCGGGCGTGGGTACTTCGCTGATCCTCTGGTACCTGCTGGTGGCCCACGCGGTACACCTGGTGGCAATCCCGTTGGTGGGCAGGCTCTCCGACCGCATCGGCCGTCGCCCCGTCTACCTCATCGGGACGCTGCTGACCGCCGCCTGGGGCTTCGTCGCGTTCCCGATGATGGACAGCAAGCACTACTTCGTCATCATGACGGCGATCACCGCGGGCCTGGTCGCGCATGCGTTCATGTACGCGCCGCAACCGGCGCTGATGTCGGAGATGTTCCCGACCCGGATGCGCTATTCCGGTGTGTCCCTTGGCTATCAGGTGACGGCGATCTTCGCCGGGTCACTCGCACCGATCATCGCGGTCCGGCTGCTGAAGGACTACCACTCGTCGGTGCCGATCGCGATCTACCTGGCCGGGGCCTGCGTGGTGACGCTCGTGGCGCTGGCGTTCGCGCACGAGACCAAGGGCATCGACCTGGCGGATGTGGATCGGGCCGACAATGAGCGCGTTGTTGCCGCCGGCGTGCCCCGTCCGTGACGGTTCGCGCGCCGAGTGTGCGTACAGATCGTCATATCCGTGGCTGAGACGCGCTGTACGCACACTCGCGCTGATCCCTGATTCAGCGACTTCGCGAGTGTGCCCACAGATCGTCGGATCCGCGGTTGCGCCGCTCTGACTGCACATTCGTGTGCGTGAATGTGCTGGGCACTCGACAAGCAAATGCCTTGTGGGCGTTGACCGTGCGCGGGCGCATGCAAAGTGCGAGAAGCGAAGACCCAGGGCGCACGATCAACGTGTGGCCGACGGGAAAGGTCGACTACGACTCGTCCTGCATCGCGGCTTCCCACAGCCCGCGGCCCAGCTCCGACAGCCGCAGCGCAAGCTTCTCGACGCGCGCGGGGAAGGGGCCCCGCGAGGCGTCCTTGATGGCCTTCAACACCATCGACTCCGCGCTGAGAATCTCGTAGTCGGCCTTCAGCTCGGGGTCCTCGGGAACGGTCTCGACCAGCCCGAGCGCCAGCAGGTGGCTGACGTACTGCGGCACCATCTGCGGCAGCGCGACGTTGGCGGTGCGGCCGATCAGGCACGCGTTCTCCAGCGTCGCGACACTGCGGTTCCGAGGGTAGATGTTCACCAGCGGCGACGACTCGTTGTCGGACAGCGCGCCGATGATGCGGGCCTCGTCGGCAACCAGCTGATCGAGCAGCCGGTGATAGAGCTCGGTCTTCCCGTCGGCAGTGCTCTGGTCGAGGGCGCGGTCCAGCAGGCCGCCGAGCTTGCCGTGCAGGGACTCCTTGGCGGGCTGTTTCTGCGGGGCGGGAGCCGGCGTGCGTTCGGGGGCCATCTCGATGGCCTCGACGGTGGTCTTGGTCGCGATCGCAATCTGCTCGCCACCCCAGGCGGCCAGCTTGAAACCGAACTTCGCGACGCCGAGGGCGCGGTTGGCCAGGCCGAGCGGGTCGAATCGCTTCGGGATCGCCAAACCACCGCGCGGCGTCGAGATCGCGATGGCGATCTCACCGATGGGCGTGGACAGCTTGATGCCGTGCCGTTCGAGGCCCTCGCGGTTCACCGGTAAGTCGTCGGTAACTTCCGGTTCTGGGTTGTCGGTTTCCTGGGACATTGCGGACCGATGGTACCGGCCTGCCGATTGTTCTCGCCCCTTGTGTGGCAAACGCGACAGCTACCCCTGCCGGTATGCGGCGAGCCAGGGACCCAGGCGACGCAGCGCTTCTTCGATGTCGGACTTCGGTCCGGCGAACGACAACCGAACGAACGATCCGCCGTGCCGGGTGTCGAAATCCACGCCCGGCGCGATCGCCAGGCCGGTGTCGGCCAGCAGCTTCTCGCAGAAGGTCAGGGAGTCCGTCGAGTACGCCGAAATATCGGCGTAGACGTAGAACGCGCCGTCGGCGGGTGCCAACTTGTCGAGCCCCACGTCGGCCAGCCCGGCGAGTAGCAGCGCGCGGTTCTCGGCGTAGTGGTGGACGAGGGAGTCGGCTTCGGCGATCGCCTCCGGCGTGAACGCCGCGACGGCCGCGTACTGGGGGAGTGTGGGAGGGCAGATGGAGAAGTTGCCGGTCAGGCAGTCGACGGCCCGGCGCAGCGGCTCAGGCACCAGCAGCCAGCCCAACCGCCAGCCGGTCATGGCGAAGTACTTCGAAAAGCTGTTCACCACAATGGCGTTGCGCGAGGTCTCCCAGGCGCAGCTGGTCGCGGGCGCGTCGTCGTAGATGAGCCCGTGGTACAGCTCGTCGCTGATGAGCTGCACCGAGTTGTCGTCGCACCAGGTGGCGATGGCGGCCAGATCCTCGGCAGGCAGCACCGTCCCCGTCGGGTTGTTGGGGCTGGCGATGATCAGCCCCTTCACTGGCGGGTCCAGCTGCTCCAACATGGAAATGGTTGGGTGGAAACGGGTTTCGGGACCACACGGTATTTCGACGACCTCGCAACCGAGCGCCGACAGGATGTTCCGATAGCAGGGATAGCCCGGGCTGGCGACCGCGACGCGGTCGCCGATGTCGAAGCACGACAGGAACGCGAGCAGGAATCCGCCGGTGGACCCGGTGGTGATGACGACGGCGTCCGGCTCCACCTCGACGCCGTACCGGTCGAGATACGACTTGGCGATGGCCTCCCGCAGCTCGGGAATGCCCAGCGCGACGGTGTATCCGAGGTTGTCATTGGCCAGCGCCTCGGCGGCGGCGGCCCGGATGGGCGCCGGTGCCTGTGCGGCGGGTTGTCCCGCCGACAGGTTCACCAGGTCGCCGTGGCTGCGCTGGCGCTCGGCCGCGGCCAGCCACACGTCCATCACATAGAACGGTGGGATGCCTGCGCGCAGCGCTACCGGATTGGTCATACCTCGACGTTAGGCCAGAACTTCGGCTTCGAGGCGACGCAGGTGCTCCCGCGACGACCCGAGCAGCTGCGCACTGCCGTGCGCGCGCTTGAAGTAGAACTGGATGTCGCTCTCCCAGGTGATCGCGATGCCGCCGTGCATCTGGATCGCTTCGCCGGCAACGGCATTGAACGCCTCGGTGGCCATGTAGCGGGCCAGCGACGCATTCGTGGGGGTCGGGTCGGCGAGGGCGTCGTTGACGATCGAGCGGGCGGCCGAAACCTTGACGTACAGGTCCGACATGCGGTGCTTGAGCGCCTGGAAGCTGCCGATGGGCCGGCCGAACTGCACGCGGTCCTTCGAGTAGGCGACGGTCAGGTCCAGGCAGCGGCTGGCTGCGGCGACCTGCTCGACGGCCATCAGGATGGCCGCGGTGTCCGCCAGGCCGGGGTCGGCACCGAGGGTGGTGGTGCTGCCCGGGCTGACGGCCGCGAGGCGACGCGTCGGGTCCATGGTGGTGGCCGGGGCGACGGTGTTGTCGGTCCAGCGGGTCAGCTGACCGTCCTGCGCGGCGATCACCACATCGGCGACGTCGCCGTTGATGACATAGCCGGCATCGAAAACGACGGTGCCGATGGACGTGCCCTCGGCCAGGCCCTCCAGCGGCTCTTCCGCACCGACGGCGAGCAGCGCCAGTTCGGCCAGCGTGGTGCCGAGCAGCGGCGTCGGGACCAGCCCCTTGGCCAGTTCCTCGAGAACGACTGCGGCGTCACCCAATTCGCCGCCGGCGCCGCCAAGCTCCTCGGGCACGACCAGCGCCGCGGCGCCGACCTGCTCGCACAGCATCTGCCAGAGCTTCTCGTCGTAGCCCTTTTCGGACTCGATGGCGGCGCGCACGGCCTCAGGGCCTGCGTGCTTCTCGACCAGCGCTGCGACGGTGGCGCGCAGCATCTCCCGTTCTTCGCTCATGCTCACAGCCCTTCCAGTACGCGGGTCCGGTGCCACGTCGAGTCGCCCCACGCCGAGCGCAGTGCTTGCGTTCGCAGCAGCAACAGGGACAGGTCGTGTTCCTGCGTGAAACCGATGGCGCCGTGCGTCTGCAGCGACGACCGGGCGGCCAGCAGCGCGGCTTCGTTGGCGGCCACCTTGGCGGCGCTGACGTCGCGGGCCAGCGTGGGCGACCCGTCGGCCAGGGCCAGGGCCGCGCCGTAGACCAGCGGACGGGCCAGCTCGACGGCGATGTGCACGTCGGCCAGCTTGTGCTTGATGGCCTGGTACGAGCCGATCACGGTGCCGAACTGCGTGCGCTGCTTGGCGTACGCGACAGCCATGTCGAGCATCGCCTGGCCGGCGCCGACCAGCTGCGCTGCGGTGGCCAGCGCACCGAACTCGAAAGCCTTTGCCGTATCGGCCGATTGGGCCTCGCCGGTGGCGGTCACGTCGAACAGGTGACGGGCCGGGTCGACGGACTGGTGGTCGGCGCCGATGGTGGCGTCCTGCACCTGACCATCCCCGGCCAGCAGGATCAGACCGGCGGTGTCGGCGTCGACGGCCCGCGGGGCCAGCGGCGGCAGGGCGACGGTGGCGATGAGCTCGCCGGAGGCCAGGCCTTCCGATCGCTTATCTGATGCCAGCAGCACCGGAGCCACGGCAATGGATTCGGTGACCGGACCCGGCACGGCCCAGTAGCCCAGACGCTCGAGGGCGACAACCAGATCCACCGGATGCGCGCCGATGCCGTCGAGCTCTTCCGGCACGTTCAGTGCGGTGACACCCAGGTCGGCCAGGGTTGACCACACCTTGCGGCCGGGTGCGGCGTCGGCCGCCTTCTCGACCCCGCCCCACGCCCGAACGGCGGCGGGCACGTCTGCCGCACCCAGCGCGGCGTCGATGCTCGCAGCGAAATCGCGCTGCGATTCGTCCAATTCAAAGAACACGTGAACAATTCCTCTTATTTGCGGGGCAGGCCCAGCAGGCGCTCGGCGATGATGTTGCGCTGAATTTCGTTGGTACCGGCGTAGATCGGGCCGCCCAGGGCGAACAGCAATCCTTCGGTCCAGTGGTCGTACAGCTCGGCGTCGGGGCCGCGCAGGTCGAGTGCGGTCTGGTGCAGGGCGACGTCGAGGTCGGACCAGAACACCTTGGTCACCGAGGACTCGGCGCCCAGCTCGCCGCCGTTGGCCAACCGGGTGACGGTGCCGAAGGTGTGGAGGCGGTAGGCCTGGGCCTTGATCCAGGCGTCGGCGACGCGCTCGGCGTAGGCCGGGTTCTTGTCGGTCTTCCATTGCGCGACAAGGTGTTCGGCCGGGGCGACGAAGCGGGCCGGGCTGCGCAGCGACATGCCGCGCTCGTTGCTCGACGTGCTCATGGCGGCGGTCCAGCCGCCATGCACCTGACCGATGACGTCCTCGTCGGGCACGAACACGTCGTCGAGGAAGATCTCGCCGAAGCCGGTCTCACCACCCAGCTGGGCGATGGGCCGGACGGTGATGCCCTCGGCCTTGAGGTCGAACATGAAGTACGTCAGACCCTTGTGGCGCTGCGCTTCCGGGTCGGAGCGGAACAGGCCGAAACCGCGCTCGCCGAACGGGGCGCGCGAGCTCCAGATCTTCTGGCCGTTGAGCTTCCAGCCGCCGTCGACCTTGGTCGCGGTCGAGCGCAGGGACGCCAGGTCGCTACCCGACTCGGGCTCGGACCAGGCCTGGGCCCAGATCTCTTCGCCGGAAGCCATTTTCGGCAGTACGCGCTGCAGCTGCTCCTTGGTGCCGTGCGCGAACAGCGTCGGCGCCAGCATCGCGGTGCCGTTGGCCGAAGCCCGGCCGGGGGCGCCGGACTTGAAGTACTCCTCCTCGTACACCACCCACTGCAGCATGGTGGCGTCGCGGCCGCCGTACTCCTTGGGCCACGCGATGACCGACAGGCCGGCGTCGAAAAGCACCTTGTCCCAGGCACGGTGCTGCTCGAAGCCCTCGAGGGTGTCGTAGGACTTGGTGGGGAACTTGTCCCTGTTGGCCGCCAGGAAGTCGCGGACCTCGGCCCGGAACTCCTCGGTTTCGTCGTCGAATGTCAGATCCATTTACCGATTCATCTCTCGCAGTTGTGGTTTGACCACTTTGCCCCCAGGGTTGCGTGGCAGCGTCTCGAGGAACGCCACCGAACGCGGCGTCTTGAAGTTAGCCAAATGTTCTTTGGTGTAGGTCTGCGGTGGGGTCTGCCGACCGGGCTGCTGGGTGCCGTCGGACCCACTCATTGGAACTCCCTCTAACAAAGCAAGTGCTTGGTAGGTTAGCCTATAAGGGTGATAGAGGTCCAGACGTTCCGGGCGGAGGTCCGGCAATGGCTCGCAGACAATCTCGTCGGTGAATTCGCAGCTCTCAAAGGTCTTGGTGGCCCCGGCCGTGAGCACGAGGCATACGAAGAACGACGCGCGTGGAACCAGCACCTTGCCGCGGCAGGCCTGACCTGCCTGGGCTGGCCTGAGGAGCACGGTGGCCGCGGGTTGTCGGTCGCGCACCGCGTCGCCTTCTACGAGGAGTACGCCAAGGCGGACGCCCCGGACAAGGTCAACCACCTCGGTGAGGAACTGCTCGGCCCGACGCTCATCGCGTACGGCACCGAAGAGCAGAAGAAGCGTTTCCTGCCGAACATCCTCAACGTCACCGAGCTGTGGGCCCAGGGTTACTCCGAGCCCGGCGCCGGCAGCGACCTGGCCAACGTCTCGACGTCGGCCGAACTCGTCGGCGACGAGTGGGTCATCAACGGTCAGAAGGTCTGGACCTCGCTGGCGCACTGGGCGCAGTGGTGCTTCGTGGTGGCCCGCACCGAGAAGGGCTCGAAGCGTCACCATGGCCTCTCCTACCTGTTGGTGCCGCTGGACCAGCCGGGCGTCGAGATCCGCCCGATCGTCCAGCTGACCGGCGACTCCGAATTCAACGAGGTGTTTTTCGACGACGCCCGCACCGAGGCGTCGCTCGTCGTCGGTGAGCCAGGGCAGGGCTGGGGCGTCGCGATGGCGACGCTCACGTTCGAGCGCGGCGTTTCCACACTGGGCCAGCAGATCCGTTACAAGCGCGAGCTCGAAGGCCTGATCGGTGTCGCCAAGACCACCGGCGCCATCGACGATCCGCTGATCCGGCACAAGCTGACCGAGTCGTGGACCGGCCTGCAAGCCATGCGGTCCTACGCCATGGCGACCATGGACGTCGAGCAGCCCGGTCAGGACAACGTGTCAAAGCTGTTGTGGGCCAACTGGCATCGCGAGCTCGGTGAGATCGCCATGGACGTGCAGGGCATGGCCGGGCTGACGCTGCCCGGCGGCGAGTTCGACGAGTGGCAGCGCCTCTACCTGTTCTCGCGTTCGGACACCATCTACGGCGGGTCCAACGAAATTCAGCGCAACATCATCGCCGAGCGCGTGCTCGGCCTACCCCGAGAGGCCAAGGGCTGATGGATCTTTCAGTTGCTCCTACCGAGGTTGAGGGCCACGGCCTGCTGAAGGGCAAGGTCGTCCTCGTCACGGCCGCCGCCGGCACGGGCATCGGCTCGTCCACCGCCCGTCGCGCACTGCTGGAGGGCGCCGACGTCGTGGTGTCCGACTACCACGAGCGTCGCCTGGGCGAAACGCGTGACCAGCTGGCCGCTCTCGGCCTGGGCAAGGTCGAGGCCGTCGTCTGCGACGTCACCTCGACCGAGGCTGTCGACGCCTTGATCACCGCGGCCGTCGAGAAGATGGGCCGGCTGGACGTCCTGGTCAACAACGCCGGCCTCGGCGGGGAGACCCCGCTGGTCGACATGACCGACGACGAGTGGGACCGCGTCCTCAACGTCACTCTGAACTCGGTGATGCGCGCGACCCGCGCCGCGCTGCGGTACTTCCGCGGCGTCGAGCACGGCGGTGTGATCGTCAATAACGCCAGCGTGCTGGGCTGGCGCGCGCAGCACTCACAGTCGCACTACGCTGCCGCCAAGGCCGGCGTCATGGCGCTGACCCGTTGCAGCGCAATCGAAGCCGTCGAGTACGGGGTGCGGATCAACGCGGTGTCCCCGAGCATTGCGCGGCACAAGTTCCTGGAGAAGTCGGCCGATGCCGCGCTGCTGGACCGGCTGTCCTCCGACGAGGCCTTCGGCCGTGCCGCCGAGCCATGGGAAATCGCCACCACCATCGCGTATTTGGCCAGCGACTACTCCAGCTACCTGACCGGCGAGATCATTTCGGTGTCGAGCCAGCGGGCGTAGTTTTCATCCGGCCGCGAGGTTCGGATATGTGCACTTGCCCGCCTATTTGCGACAACGCTGTCGCAATTAGGCGGGCATTTTCATGTGTGGCAGGCTCGCGATCTCGCGAGCCTGACCTGTTGGCGGACCCTCTCCATCAGATGATCGCCTGCTCCTGCAAGCCCGCGATCCGCGCCGCGTCATAGCCCAGTTCACCGAGTATCTCCGCGTTGTGCTCGCCGATCACTGGCGGCGCGAGGCGGATCGTCGCTGGCGTGGCACCCATGCCCGCCAGCGGGCTGCCGATCAGGTCGACCGATCCGGCGGCGGCCCATGCATGCGGCGTCGTCGCGCGCAGGCCCCGGTGCTGCACCTGCGGATCTTCCCAGACCTCGGCCAGATCGTTATAGCGCGCGGCCGGGATGCCCACGCTGTCGAACTTCGCCTGGAGCTCCTCCGTCGTGAACTGCCGGCTCCACACGTTGATGATGTCGATCAACTCCGCGCGATTGATCTTGGCCCGCTTGGCGTTGGTGTCGAAGCGCGGGTCGTCGTAGAGCTCGGGCTGGCCCATCAACTCCGACATGCGCCGCCAGTGAGCGTCGCTCCCGGCCGTGATGTACGTCATGCCGTCGCGCGCATGGATGAGGTCGGCGGGGCCGCCGCCGTTGCCACCATTGCCCAGACGCTCCGCCTGGACGCCGCTGATCAGATAGTCCTGCATGATGTGGCAGATCATCGCCACGGAACTGTCGAGCAGCGCCATGTCGATGTACTGGCCCTCGCCGGTGTTGTTGCGATGGTTCAGCGCGGCGAGGATCGCGATGGCGCTGTTGTGGCCGGTCACGAAATCGACCAGGCTGGGACCGGCTTTCACTGGCCCCGCGCCGGGTTGGCCTTCGGGTATGCCGGTCACGGCCATCATGCCGCCGCTCGCCTGGAACAAACCGTCGTAGCCCGCGCGCGCCGCCATTGGCCCGGTCTGGCCAAAGCCGGTGATCGAGCAGTAGATGAGGCGGGGATTGATCGCCTTCAGGCTCTCGTAGTCCAGCCCGAACCGCTTGAGGTCGCCGACCTTGTAATTCTCGATCAGGATGTCCGCGGTCTTGACCAGGGCACGCAGGATGTCCTGCCCTTCCGGCTTGGAGTGGTTGACCGTGATCGACCGCTTGTTGCGGTTCGACGCGGTGAAGAAGCCGGACTGGCGAAGGTCCTTGCCGTCCTTGCCCTCGACCGAGGCAAGACCGTAACCGCGCCCTTCGTCACCGCTGCCCGGTCGCTCCACCTTGATGACGTCAGCGCCGAGGTCGCCCAGTATCTGCGCGCTGATCGGGCCGGCGAAGACGCGGGTCATGTCGATGACCCGGATACCCTCCAGGGCACGCTGTGTCGTGCTCATGATCTCCTGCTACTCATCCATTTCAAGTCGTGCTGCGCGCAAGCATAGGACTGCGAATCGCAGCGCCCGACGCTTTACGCGCCCCACCTATCGGTCGCGGTCGAGAACCGCGCTTGTGACCTCGCCCGCTCTCAGAGCCGCGATCGCCTCAACGCGCGCGACCCCTGTGAGCACTCGTTCTTTGTGTACGTAGTGGCCAAGTCAACACCGGCCCGACCTACCCTAGCAAGCGCTTGGTTTCCATGCTGTTGCGATGGCGTCTGAATCGCCCAGTCAACCCGCGAGCAGGCGCGACGAGCTTCTTGAGCTCGCCGCGGCCACGTTCGCTGAGCGTGGGCTGAAGGCAACCCACTGACCGGGACATCGCAGACTCGGCAGGAATCCTGTCAGGCAGTCGCTACCAGCACTTCAAATCGAAGGAACAGTTTCCCGCGCCGAACGTGAGCTTGTGTGCGAAAAATTTGCGATTCTTCGCACACAAGCTCACGTTCGACGACGCGCTTGTCGTTCGTACGCGGCAGTTTTCGTGATCGAATGCCGTCCGCCGTAGTACATCGCCAGGTACCCCAGTGGGAAGAGCGCGATCGTCAGAATCGAGACGAGCCCGAACTGGATGTATTGGCCGGCCGTAATCGGGTTTCCGAGGAGTCGGTCGAGGTAGCCGAACCGCATGCCGACGAGGACCGTGCCTGCGACATAGGCGACCAATTTCCAATCGCGCACACCGTCGTCGATGAGGGCGAGCACCGGGTACATGAAAACTATCGCCACGACCACGAGCAGCCACCACGTCTTCGGCGTGCTGAGGTTCATGCCGTAGGGCTCGGGCTCGGCGCTGAATAGCGTTCGGGTCTTCCCTCCGACCTTGAGATACGGCGTCCGGACGTACGTGCACAACAGGATCAAGCACACGGAGAGGAGAAGCCCCTCGAGCGCTCCTGACCAGCCGCGCGGGATGCCGATGAGGGTTGCCGCCGCCGTGGTGATCGCCGCACCGGTCCAATAAATGCGGGCGGCCGTGGCCGGATCGTCTCGGAACGCGGCGACGCCCATGACGACAAGCCCGACCACGAACGCCCCGACAGCGATGTCCCCCACCTCCACAGACTATTGCGCCGCCACCTCGTCGAACGTGAGGATTATGGCGATATTCAGGCGATTTCTCGCCATCAAGCGCAGTTTCGGCGGGGAAATGCGCAGTGGCGACAGTCACCAGCCTCCACAATCGACCTAACAAGCGCTTGGTTGCTATGCTGTGTCGATGGCGTCTCCATCGCCCAGTCAACCGGCGACCAGGCGCGACGAGCTTCTTCAGCTCGCCGCGGCGATGTTCGCTGAGCGTGGGCTGAAGGCAACCACTGTCCGGGACATCGCAGACTCGGCAGGAATCCTGTCAGGCAGTCTCTACCATCACTTCAAATCGAAGGAACAGATGGTCGAAGAGGTCATGCGTGACTTCCTCGATTGGCTGTTCACCCGGTACGAGCACATCATCGCCACCGAGCCCGATCCGCTGGCGCGTTTCAAGGGTTTGTTCATGGCGTCGTTCGATGCCATCGAGCACCGGCACGCGCAGGTCGTCATCTATCAGGACGAGGCCAAGCGGCTCGGGGTCCTGCCGCAGTTCGCCTTCGTCGACGAACGCAATCGCCAGCAGCGCAAGATGTGGGTCGACGTCCTGAAGCAGGGCATGGCCGAAGGCGTCTTCCGGTCCGACCTCAACGTCGATCTGGTCTACCGCTTCATCCGTGACACCACCTGGGTCTCGGTGCGCTGGTACCAGCCGGGCGGCAAGTTGACCGCGGAAGACGTCGGGCAGCACTACCTGACCATCGTGCTCGGCGGCGTCGCGGTAGCCCCGTAACGCCTTGCCGCCAAATGAGTTTCACCCAAAGAAGGAGATGAGAAATGGCCGCATCTGAGGCGTACGTCATCGACGCTGTGCGCACCGCCGTCGGCAAGAAGGGCGGTGGCCTCTCCGGTTACCACCCGATCGATCTCGGTGTGGAGGTGTACCGCGGGATCTTCGCGCGCAACGACGTCGACCCCGCCGCGTTCGACGACGTCATCGTGGGCTGCGTCGACGCCATCGGTGGGCAGGCCGGCAACATCGGCCGCCTGACCTGGCTCGCCGCCGGCTACGACGAGGGCGTGCCCGGCACCACCGTGGACCGGCAGTGTGGTTCGTCGCAGCAGGCCATTTCCTTTGGCGCGCAGGCCATCATGTCCGGCACCGCCGACCTGATCCTGGCCGCCGGCATCCAGAACATGAGCCAGATTCCGATCAGCTCGGCGATGATCGTCGGTGAGCAGTTCGGCTTCACCTCGCCGACCAACGAGTCGAAGCGCTGGGTGGAACGCTATGGCGACCAGGAGATTTCGCAGTTCCGCGGCGCCGAGATGATCGCCGAGCAGTGGGACATCTCCCGCGAGGACATGGAAGAGTTCGCATTCAACAGCCACCAGCGGGCGTTCACCGCGATCCGTGAGGGCCGCTTCGACAACGAGATCATCCCGGTCGACGGCTTCAAGGTCGACGAGGGCCCGCGCGAGAGCACCCGCGAGAAGCTGGCCTCGCTGAAGGTCCTGGTCGAGGGCGGCCGGCTGACCGCCGCGCTGGCCAGCCAGATTTCGGATGGCGCGTCGGCAACGCTGCTGGCCTCCGAGGCAGCGGTCAAGGCGCACGGCCTCAAGCCGCGGGCCCGCATCCACCACATCAGCTGCCGCGGCGACGACCCGGTGAAGATGCTGACCGGCCCGATCCCCGCGACCAAGTACGCGCTGGAGAAGACCGGCCTGACCATGGACGACATCGACGTCGTCGAGATCAACGAGGCGTTCGCGTCCGTCGTACTGGCGTGGGCCAAGGAGCTCGACGTCGACCTGGCGAAGGTGAACCCCAACGGCGGCGGCATCGCGCTGGGCCACCCGCTCGGCGCCACTGGTGCCAAGCTGTTCGCCACCATGCTCAACGAGCTGGAGCGCACGGGCGGCCGCTACGGCCTGCAGACGATGTGCGAGGGCGGCGGCACCGCCAACGTCACCATCATCGAGCGCCTCTGATATCACGCACGACGAAACTGCCCCTTTCCTCCGGGAGAGGGGCAGTTTTGTGTCTGTCCGGGTTTACCGGTTCGAATGAACGGGCATTCGGCAATCATGTTGAGGTCCATCGTCGTCGTG
The DNA here is from genome assembly GCF_045310825.1 of Mycobacterium sp. SMC-21. NCBI lineage: Bacteria > Bacillati > Actinomycetota > Actinomycetes > Mycobacteriales > Mycobacteriaceae > Mycobacterium > Mycobacterium sp. SMC-21. The sequence goes on from NZ_JBJIAO010000001.1 coordinate 362,825, forward strand.
TCCGCGGCAGCAGCAGCTGCTCTCGGTGCAAGCGCCTGTTCGGACGAGTCGCCACCGCCGTCGCAGCCCACCTCCAGCACGAGCACGACGGTGACTTCGACGGAGATCATCCCGGGAGTTCCGGTCGGTCCGTCGACGCCGCCGACGACCCCGTCGACGAGGGCCAGCACCAGCACCGTCACCGTCACGGTGCCGCCGCCCAGCGTGACGATTCCCAATCCACCGCCGGTGCCGGCTGTGCCCGGACCCATGGGCCCCGGGCGGTAGGGAATTACGTGGGTCGGTGGCCCAGCAGCGCGCCGATGGCCTGCTCGGCCTTGCCGACCTCCAGCGGTTCGCCGGTGATGATGTCGGCGTAGAGGAACGACTCCACGATGCGGACGATGAGGAACGCGAGGTCGCGCGGGGGCAGCGGCGGGTCTAGTTGACCCGCGGCGATCTCGTCGTTGAGTAGCTCTTCGATCGCGCCGACGAGGCGGCCCTGCAACGTCCCGGCACGGGTGGCCAGAATCCGTAGGGCGCGTTCGGGTTCGCGCCGCAGGAACGCCTGGAAGAAGCCGGCTTCATCGATCACGGTGGCGAAGTGGCCGACGGCCCGCGCGATGTGCGCGGCGCCGTGCCCGGGTGCCGCGTCGATAGAGGCCTGGAGTGTCGGCTCGGCCAGCGACCACAGGATTTCCGCGATCAGTTCGTCACGCCCGCCGACCCAGCGGAACAGCGTGGCCCGGTTGATGCCGAGTTCGGTTGCCAGTTCCTGCATTTCGATGCGGCGACCCTCGATGAACCAGCGGCGCGCGATGCGGAACGCCTCGAGTGGATCGGGGCGCCGGTCTGTCGACGCGAGCATGCGACCCAACGGTGTCTCGCTGATGGCGCACCTCCTGTTCATCTCGCAGTCTCCGCATCATGGTAGCGGCTGATGTCTGAGTGAGATATATCTCGATCAGTCTCGTCTGTGCAACGTATCTGGATATGATGCACGAGTGACCCAGAGCGACGCAGCTTCGATCCTTGATCTCTTCCGTCTCGATGGCCGCGTCGCGGTAGTCGCCGGCGCCTCGAGCGGCCTCGGCGTCGGATTCGCGCAGGCATTGGCGCAGGCCGGCGCCGACGTCGTGCTCGGTGCGCGTCGAGAAGACCGGCTGGCCGAGACCAAGGCGTTGGTGGAAGCCGCCGGTCGCCGGGCCGTCGCCGTGCGCACCGACGTCACCAATCCGGACGACTGCAAGGCCCTCGTACAAGCTGCGGTCGATTCCTTCGGACGGGTCGACATTCTGGTGAACAATGCGGGAGTGGGCACGGCCGTCCCGGCGACGCGCGAAACGCCCGAGCAGTTCCGGTCCGTCATCGACCTGAACCTGAACGGGTGTTACTGGATGGCGCAAGCGTGTGCCACCCACATGCAGCCCGGCAGCTCGATCATCAACGTCAGCAGCATTCTCGGCCTGACCACCGCGGGCCTCCCGCAGGCGGCCTACGCGTCATCGAAGGCGGGCCTGATCGGCCTGACGCGCGACCTCGCCCAGCAGTGGACGGGACGCAAGGGCATCCGCGTCAATGCCCTGGCGCCGGGATTCTTCGCCTCCGAGATGACCGATCAGTATGCGGACGGCTACTTCGAAACCACCGTCCTGCCCCGGACCCTGGCCGGAAGGCTCGGGCGCACAGAGGAACTCAGCGCCGCACTGATCTTCCTGGCCAGCGACGCCAGCAGCTACGTCACCGGAATCACCCTGCCCGTCGAGGGTGGCTTGCTCACCAGCTGAGCTGGAAACCCAACAAGGAGAAGAACACTCGTGAAGCAGCTCAGCGGCATGGACGCCACCTTCCTCTACCTGGAGACGCCGACGACGTTCGGTCACGTCACCGGGCTGATGATCTTCGAGCGGCCCAGCGAGGAGTTCGACCCCTACGCGGCCGTGCACGCCAAGTACGCGTCGCTCATCGGTGAGCTCGAACCACTGCGGCGGCGACTGGTCGAGGTGCCGCTGGGTCTCGACCATCCCTACTGGGTGGACGACCCGAACTTCGATCTGGACTTCCACATCCGCGAAATCCATTTGGCCCGACCGGGAATGGTCGATCAGCTGGCAGACCAGGTGTCGCGCATCGTCGGCCGCCCGATGGACCGGAGCCGGCCGCTGTGGGAGGTCTACGTCATCGATGGCCTGGACGACGGGAACTGGGCGATGCTGACGAAGTATCACCACGCCACCATCGACGGCGCCGCCGGGCAGTTGATGCTCAACATCCTGACCGACACCGATCCGAACGCCACGCCGCCCGCTCCCGGCCGGGCGTGGGAAGCCGAGCCGCTACCCAGCGATATCGATCTGCTCCGCCGCGCCGTCATCAACCTGGCGGGCCATCCGGTCAAGGCATTGCGGTTCCAGACCCGGCTGGTCGGCCAGCTCGCCGACGCGGCCGGCATCGACAGCATCGGCAGCGCCGCCAGCAAGGCCGGTTCGGCCATCAAAGCCATTGCGCGCCTTGGCAAAGAAGACGGCCCGAAGATTCCGCTGCCCACCTCGGCGGCGCCGCCGACGCCGTGGAACAAGCCCATCACCGGGCATCGCCGGTTCGCCATGCGCACCGCGTCGCTGGAAAACGTCAAGCAACTCAAGACCGCAACCGGCGGCACGGTCAACGACATCGTCATGGCGATCTGCGCCGGCGGCCTGCGCAGCTACCTGCTCGCCCACGACGCGCTGCCCGACGGTCCGCTGCGCGCCATGGTGCCGGTGTCGATCCGTACCGGCGACGAGGAGGACCCGTGGACCAACCGGGTGTCCGCGATCTTCCCCGAACTGCCGACCGACTGCGCGGACCCGCTCGAGCGCGTGGCCCGCTGCCGCGAGGCCATGCTCGACGCCAAGCGTCTGCTGGACCTGGTGCCCGCCAGCCAACTCGGCGACATGGCGCAGGTCTCGGCACCGGTGCTGTCGACGTCCGCCATGCGGCTGGCGTCCCGCTTCGGGCTGGCGCACCGGATCGCGGCCACGCCGTTCAACCTGGTGATCTCGAACGTGCCCGGTCCGCGCAAGCCGCTGTACTTCGCAGGCGCGCAGCTGGTCCATCAGTTCCCGGTGTCGATCGTCACCGAAGGACAGGGACTGAACATCACCGTGGTGAGCTATCTGGACCGGCTGGACTTCGGCTTCATCGTCGACCGCGAGCTGGTGCCCGACGTGTGGGACCTGGCCGACATGCACATCGATGAGATCGGCCGGCTGATGGCGGCCAGTGGCGCCGAATGGGTGCAGGAGCCGCAACCCCCGGCGCCGCGGCGTGGACCGGTCCGCATCGTGCAACCCGGCGACGCCTACTGACGGGCTCTAGTGTTCAGGGCATGAGTGGATCGGACGACAACAGCTTCCTCACGGTGGTCGTCGCACTCGGTGCCAACGCCCTGATCGCGGTGGCCAAGACCGTCGCCGCCGTCGTCACGGGCAGCGCGTCGATGCTCGCCGAGTCCGCGCATTCCTGGGCGGACACCGGTAATGAGGTGTTCCTGCTCATCGGCACCCGCCAGTCGGACAAGCCGGCCGATGCCCAACATCGGCTGGGTTACGGCCGCGCGGGCTACATCTGGTCGATGTTCGCGGCTTTCGGCCTGTTCACCGTCGGCGCCGTGGTGTCGATCTGGCACGGCATCCAGTCCCTCAAAGGCGAAGCCGAGGCGACGTCCTACGGCTGGGCCTATGCGGTGCTCGCGGTTTCGTTCGTGTTGGAGGGATCGTCTTTCCTGCAAGCGTTTTCGCAGACGAAGTCCGGCGCTCTCGAACGGCGGATCCATCCGTTGCGCTATATCCGCGTCACGTCGAACCCCATGCTGCGGGCCGTCTTCGCCGAGGACCTCTCGGCCCTCATCGGCATCGTGCTCGCGACGTGCGGCATCTTGGCGCACCAGCTCACCGGCAACGCGGTCTGGGACGCCATCGGCTCGATCCTGGTCGGTCTGCTGCTCGGGGGCGTGGCGCTGTTCCTCATCGAGCGCAACATGGATTTCCTGACGGGGGAGACGGTCACGCCGCTTGCGCGCAACAACGCGCTGCTGGCCCTGCTGGACCATCACGACATCGAGCGGGTCAGCTATCTGCACATGGAATGGGTTGGGGCGAACCGGATCTACCTCGTCGCCGCCGTCGACCTCGTCGGTGACGCGGCCGAATCGAACGTCGCCGCACGGCTCAACGCCATCGCCGACGCGTTGGCCGCGCGCCCCGAGATCGTGCGGGCCGTGCTGACGCTGACCCGGCCGGGGGACACCACCGATCTGCGGCCCAGCGAGCTTCCCGGGTGGTATCGCTAGTCGGGCTTCATCGGCGCGCGGTGCGCCGTCGCGACCAATGCTCGCGCCAGCACCGAACCGGGTTCGGCAGCGCTGGTGACCAGCGCGACCGTCGCCGTCACCTGAGGTTCCTCCAGCGGCACCACTCGCACGCCGTCCGGCGGGCGCAACGTGTGCAGCCAGGTCTGGGGGACGATGCTCGCCCAGCGGCCACCGCTGACGTGCGCCAGCAGGGACACCACCGAGTCGGCTTCGAGCCGCGGTGTGGCCGTCAGGCTGTGCGCCGCCAGGACATCGTCGAGCAGCTGCCGGCCCCGCATCCCCGTGTTCAGCAGGCACAGCGGGAGTTCCAGGGCGTCGGACCAGGTCAGCGGATTCGGCTGGCTGGCAAGCAGTTCGGCGCCCGCGATCAGCACCTGCCGTTCTTCGTAGAGCGGTGTGACGGTCAGGCCTGTGGTGTCGACGCCGTCGGGGTAGATGATGCCCGCGTCGAGTTCGAAGCGGCGGATGCGCTCGACGATGCCCGCCGAGCGCAGGCTGCTCTCCAATTGCACTCGTACCAAGGGGTGTTCGAGGCAGAACGGATCGGTCAGCAGGGCCACCGTGCCCGACGCGGCCGGGATGACGCCGAGCCGCAGCTCGCCCGTCAGACCCGTCTGCAACGCGGTGACCTCGTGGATGAGGGCATCGTGATCGGCCAGGATCCGGCGCGCCCACAACACCAGCCGTTCACCTTCGGGCGTGAGGCCCTCGAAGCTCTGCCCGCGCCGCACCAGTGGGACCTTGAGTTCGTTCTCGAGCTTGCGGATGGCCTCGGACAATGCCGGCTGCGAGACGTAGCAGGCGGCAGCGGCGCGCGCGAAGTGCTTCTCGCGGGCGAGCGCCACGAAGTATTCGAGCTGGCGAAACAGCATGGACTATTCGACCACGGTCGATAGGCGATGCCTATCAGGCTCACGGAAATTGCCCTTGGACTCAGGCGTCGGTTTCCGAGCAGACTTATCGCATGACCGACCGGAGCATTGAGCAGCGAGTCGATACCGAGGGACACGGCGAGCCCGAGTTCCATCCCTACCACCATCCCGCGGCCGGCTGGGGCGCGGCGATCAGCGTCACGAAGTTCCTGGCCCGCGAGCGCGAACCCATCAGCGGACCGCACGCGATCATGAAGATGAACCACGAGGACGGTGGCTTCGACTGCCCGGGCTGCGCCTGGCCCGACGACATGAAGGGCCTCAAGCTCGACATCTGCGAGAACGGCATCAAGCACGTCACGTGGGAGATGACGCACAAGCGCTGCGGGCCGGAGTTCTTTGCCCAGCACACGGTTTCGGAACTGGCGGGGTGGAGTGACTTCGCGCTCGAAGACACCGGCCGACTCACCGAACCGATGGTGTACGACGCCGAGACCGACCGCTACAAGCCCATCAGCTGGCGCGACGCCTTCGACCTCGTCGGCCGGGCGCTGGCGGAACTCGACGACCCGAACCAGGCGTCGTACTACACGTCGGGCCGGCTCGGTAACGAGGCGACGTTCCTCTATCAACTGATGGCCCGCGAGCTGGGCACCAACAATCTGCCCGACTGCTCCAACATGTGCCACGAGGCCAGTGGCCGCGCCATGCAGGCGGCCCTCGGCACCGGCAAGGGCACCGTCGACCTCGAGGACTGGGAGACCGCCGACGCGCTGTTCGTCATCGGCGTCAACGCCGCCTCCAATGCGCCCCGCATGCTCACCGCGCTGTCGGAGGCCTATCGCCGCGGCGCGCAGATCGTGCACATCAACCCGCTGGTCGAGGCCGGCGCCACCAAGACCATCATCCCGCATGACTTCCTGCGGATGGCGACCTTCAAGTCCACCAAGACCAGCACGCTGAACCTGCAGCCCCGGATCGGCGGCGACATGGCCCTCATCCGTGGCATCGCCAAAGCTGTTCTGGAACAAGCAGAAACGGATCCGAAGGCGCTCGACATCGAGTTCATCGAGCGGTACACCACCGGGTTCGAGGCCTATCGGGCCGCGGTCGAGGCGACGTCGTGGGACGAGATCGTCTACAAGTCCGGGGTGTCGCAGCGCGATATCCGCAGGGCCGCCAAGATTTACCGCGACGCGGACCGCAGCATCATCAGCTGGTGCCTCGGCGTCACCCAGCACGAACACGGCGTCGACAGCGTCCGGGAAATCGTGAATCTGCTTCTGCTGCGCGGCAATCTGGGCCGTGAGGGCGCCGGACCGTCGCCGGTGCGCGGGCACAGCAACGTGCAGGGCAACCGCACGTGCGGTATCGACCACCGGCCGACCGAGGAGTTCCTGGACCGGCTGGCCGAGGTCTGCGGCATCGACCCGCCCCGTGCGCACGGGCTCGACACCGTCCACACCATCGAGGGCATGCACAGCGGTGACGTCAAGGTGTTCATCGGTATGGGCGGCAATTTCGCCAGTGCCGCACCGGATACCGCGTACACCTTCGAGGGCCTGCAGAAGTGCGACCTCACCGTCCAGGTCAGCACCAAACTCAACCGCAGCCACGTGATTCACGGCCGTCAGGCCCTGATCCTGCCGTGCCTCGGCCGCACCGAGAAGGACCAGCAGAAGGAGGGCATCCAGTCCACGTCGGTCGAGGACTCGATGAGCATGGTGCACCTGTCGGTCGGCATGAAGAAGCCGGCGTCACCGCACCTGCTGTCCGAGCCGGCGATCATCGCCGGTATCGCCGCGGCCGCGCTGCCGAACAGCCAGACGCCGTGGCACTGGTACGTCGAGGACTACGACCGCATCCGCGACACCATGGCCAAGGTGCTCAACGGGTTCGAGGACTTCAACCGGCGGGTGCGGCTGCCGCTGGGCTTCCGGATCAAGCAGCCCGCGCGGGAGCTGGTCTTCCTGACGCCGTCGGGTCGCGCCGAGTTCTCGGCCGTCGAGCTGCCCGACGACACGGTCAGTGAGGGCACGCTGATCCTGGCGACGCTGCGCTCGCATGATCAGTGGAACACCACGGTGTACTCCGACAACGATCGCTACCGCGGTATCAAGAACCTGCGCACGCTCATCTTCATGAATGAGCGCGACATGGCCGACCGCGGCATCAAGGAGTTCGACGACGTCGACATCGTCGCCACCGCGCGCGACGGCAGCGTCCGCTCACTGCGCCGCTACAAGGCAGTGCCCTACGGCATCCCGCGCGGCAATGCGGCCGGCTACATGCCGGAGATGAATGTGCTTTGTGCCATCGGTGATTTCAGCTCGCAGAGCGACCAGCCCATCATGAAGAACGTCAAGGTGACGGTGACGAAGTCTGCCTAGTCGAACCTGAGCTTGTGTGCCAGATTCCCCGCGGGACTGGCACACAAGCTCATGTTGGCGCTAGTCGCGGGCACCCGGCAACAGCATCGACACCGCGATCGCGGCGGTGACGCCGATGATCGTGTCGATGCCACGAGCGGTCAGCAACACCAGCGGTTCGGTGGGCGCGGCAAGGTCGGTCATCAGCATGATCAGCGGCGTGAAGAAGCCCAGCGCGACCGCGTGGTGGTGCGCCATGAACAGTTCGGTTGGGAACAACAGGACCATGACGCAGATCGCCAGCACATACTCGCTGGGCCCCGGCACGAGCAGTGCGGCCGCCACGGCCAGGCCGATGAAAGTGCCACCGAGGCGGTGGATTCCGCGCCTGATGCGACCACTGGCGTCGGCGGCCGCCAATGGTCCGGCCGCGGCAGCGATGGCCAGCGCGTAGCGGCCTGCGTGGATCAGCACATCGCGCCGGTTCGGCAGGGAAAGCCGGGCAGGTGGCGTCACGGCTCGCGGCGCGTCGAGCACACCCAGCAGGACGCACAACAAAGCTGTTGCGGCACAGAGCAATATCGCCGATGAAGACGTGACGCGGCCGGCGGGCACCGTGGCGATGGCGCCGAGCGCGAAGACACCGTAGAACGGCCCCTCGGGCTTGAGCGCGAGGTAGTCGGTCACCACCGAGCCGATGGATGCGAATGCCACGGCGGCGATGACCAGGACCGCCGGTGGCACATGGGAATTGGCCAGCGCCACGCCGATGGCCACGCCGAGGACCAGGATCACGCCGCCCTGGGTCTGATGCGCGAACCGCCGGCCGCGCGTTTCCGTGCGGCCGTACATGCCGGTGATCGCACCGAACACCGCGTAGATGATCAGGTCGGGGCGTCCCGCGGCCAGCAGCGCGACACCCGGGATGGCCAACCCGAGCGCGACCCGTAACGCGGGCCGGTGGTCTTCCGTCGGTGGGGTTATGGCCCGGCGCACGCGCAGGTAGACGGTGCGCATGGGCCCACTCCGATCGATGACGATGTCAGCCCCAATAAGGTTTCCGCAGCGGGGAACGGCCGTCAAAGTGGAAGTTCCGAGCACGTGATCGGCGGTGCCTATCGGCCGACGGCAGCTACTCGCGAGCAGACGCAAAACTGTCGTTTTGGTGGGGAAATTGACAGTTTTGCGTCTGCTCGCGGCCGGCGTGAGGTGCCCTACTCGCGGGGGCAACCTTTACCCGAAGACAGGGAAGCTGCGGCGCTTGGCCAGCCGGTCCATGCCAGACTGGATGGCGAACTGCACCTCGTCGTACACCTTATCGACGTAGGCGGCATCGTTCGCGCGCTCGGGGTCGGTGTCGACGTAGATGGGGTCGAGCAGCTCGGTGCGGATTTTCGCGGGCAGCGGCAGGTGCATCGGCAGCACCTCGACCGCGAGCGGGAACGGGAAGCCGGCGATGATCGGCATGTTGGCGCCGCGCAACCGCTTTCCGAGGCCGCTCCACTTGGCCAGGAACTTGCCTTCGTTCAGCACGAAGACGGTGTCGTGCCCACCGATGGTGGCCACGGGGACGATCGGCACACCGGACCGGATCGCCTGCTTCACAAAGCCTTTGCGGCCGGCGAGGATCGCCTTGTCACGGTCGCGCCAGGTGCGCATCGCGTCGAGCTCACCGCCCGGCCACACCACGACGTCGCGGCCCGCAGCCAGCGCGTTGGTCACCCCGTCGCGCGACGCGGGTATGACGCCGACGGCACGGAAGTAGTCACCGAGACCGGGGGCACCCATCAGTACGTCGTGCGCGGTGCCATGCAGGACGCGCTGCCCGTCGAAGTGCCGGTACCAGGAGTGCACCAGGGTCCAGGCGTCCATGGTCAGCGAGCCGCCGGAGTGGATGCCGATCAGCAGCGACGGCTCGTCGGGCACCTTGTGCCAGCCGTCGATCTCGAGCCGGAAGTAGTGGTCGCACAGGAAGTTCCAGATCGGGTTCTGGACGTACCGCATGAACGTCGGGTTGGGGACGGCGAGCGGTGCGGCGGTCGGCGTGGTCATGAGTCCTCGTTTGCGGGGTCTGGCCGTCCGCGGCGCCTACCGATCGCGCGGACTATGGCGTTGATCGCGGCAAGGGTCAGAACGGGGAGCAAGGTGACGACGATGTAGGCCACACCACCGATGGCAGTCATTCGACCGGTTACCTCTCTGGTGCGGTTTGTCGAGCCTGTTATAGCAGGTAGGAACCTTGCCGCTGGGGTCGATGGCTACGCTACGGAGCTCGGGGAGGAGTTTCGACATCCTCGGCAGCCGAAGATTCGGCACGGATCCGGCGATATGTTGTCGCGAGAAGCCAACGTCCACGGCCGGGGTTGACAGGCCGGGCGAATGTTGCTGCTCGCGTTGATCCTGTGTCCAGGAGAGGCTCGCGACTGTGCCGCCAGCGCGTCTGAAGAGTGGAACTGACGATCTGTACGCACCCTCGGCGCGAACCTCGCTGCCGCGCACAGGCGTAAGCCCCCAAATCCACAAAGATCTGGGGGCTTACGACTGCTCGTGCAGCAGTTAGACGATGTAGCTCGTCGCAGCCTGCAGGTGGGCGATGGCCTCGTCGGCGATCCGCGGCACCAGCTCGGCGCACGACGGCAGACTGTCGATGATGCCGGCCACCTGGCCCGAGGCCAGCACGCCCGCCTCGGTGTTGCCTTCCACCAAACCGGCTTTCAGCAGCATCGGGGTGTTGGCCGCCATGACGACCTGCGACCAGGTCAGGTCCTTGCCGTGGCGCATGGCCAGGCCGTCCTTGATCATCGACCGCCAGGTCATGCCCGACATCTTCTTGAACTTCTGCGCGTTGCCGACTGCGGCGACGAAACCGCGCACCGGAGAACCGCTTTCGAGCTTCTCGACCAGACCCGTGCGCAGCACCCGGTGCGGCATGCCGTCGACGCGGGTCGACACCACGGTGCCGTCCAGTGCGGCTTCCAGGTAGCGCTGCTTGACGGCGTCCGGCACGGTCGAGTCCGAGGTCAGCAGGAACCGCGTGCCCATCGCGACGCCGGCGGCGCCGTAGGACAGCGCGGCCGCCAGGCCACGACCGTCGAAGAAACCGCCCGCGGCGATCACTGGCATACCGGTGTCCTTGACCGCGTCGAGCACCGACGGCAGCAGCAGCGTGGTGGCGATCGGGCCGGTGTGGCCACCGCCTTCGCCGCCCTGCACGATCACCGCGTCGGCACCCCAGCTCGCCACCTTCTTGGCGTGCTTCGCCAGGCCGACCGACGGGATCACCACGACGCCCGCATCTTTCAGCTTGGCGATCAGCTCGGGCTTGGGAGCCAGGGCGAAGGAGGCGACTTTGACTCCTTCGCGGATCAGGAGGTCGCAGCGGGCATCCGCATCGCCGGCGTCGGCTCGCATGTTGATGCCGAAGGGCTTGTCGGTGGCCGCCTTGACCTTGGTGACGGCGGTCTGCAGCTCTTCCAGTGTCATCGTCGCCGACGCCAGAATGCCGAGACCACCGGCGTTGGAGGTGGCCGCGACCAGTCGCGCGCCGGCCACCCAGCCCATGCCGGTCTGCACGACCGGGTACTCGATGCCGACCAGTTCGGTCAGCGGTGTCCTGAGCTTGCCCATGACTTAGGCCTTGACCTCTTTGTCCCGCAACGACTTCGGGTCGATGACCTCACGCAGCAGCTGCAGTTCCTCGGCGGTCGGCAGGCGGGTCTCGCCGGCGGCGTCGAGGCCGTGCACCTCGAACGAGGTGTTGTCGGCGACCTCGTCGGCCGTCACACCCGGGTGCAGCGACACGGCGCGCATCTGGTGCTCGGGTCCGTTGAAGTCGAACACACCCAGGTTGGAGACCACCTGGTATACGTTCAGGAAGCGGTATGCCGGGTTGGCCGGATCGACCTTGTCCCAGCCGATTCCGGAGACGATGTCGACGGACTCGGCGAACACGCGCTTGGTGTGGTTACCCACGAAGTAGCTCGTGGCGTGGTTGATGCTGTTGCCGGGCGCGCCGCGGACACCGAACATCTGGCGCGTCGGCTGCTGGATCGGGCCGAAGGCCGACAGGTTCTGGTTGCCGTAGCGGTCGATCTGGTTGGCGCCCATGACCACATGGCGACGGCCCCAGGCCAGCGTCTCGAAGACGCGGTTGAACGGCATCCAGCCCTCGACGGCGAACGGGGCGCCGATCGCCGGGGTGTCGGCCAGCATGCGGGCCTCACCGTCGGTGATCACGATGTCGGGGGAGAAGGTCAGCCGGGCCAGGCGGGCGCCGATCTGCACGACGGTCGTCATGGGACTGGCCATGATTTCCCCTGCGTCACGGAACAATTCGGCACAGGCGACGGCACAGACCTCGGCGCGGGTTGCGTCACTCACTTGGCGGCCTCCTTCTGGGCTGCTTGGGCCTCGGCGAACTTACGGACCGCGGCCTGGTAGTCGGCCTCGGTTCCGGACAGGTAGGTCTTCACGAACTCGGCCCACGTCTCGTCCGAGCCGGCGGCCTCGGCGTAGTGGCGCTGGAACTTCTCGTCGCGCCGGTAGTCGGGCTCGTTGGTGGTGAAGTGGGCGCCATTGGGGGCCTCGACCACGGTGTCGACCATCATGCGGTTGATGATCTGCTGCTGCGGCACAACCGATTTCACCAGTTCTTCGGTGGAGACGATCTTCTCGACCGACAGGTGGCGGCGCTTGGCCGACATCAGGAACAGGTCGTCGAAGTAGGGATCGATGCCGGTGTAGGCGGCATTGCCCTTCACGTCACCGAGGTTCATGTGCACGAACGCGGCGTCGAGGTTCAGCGCCGGCATGGCGATGAGTTCCTCGTGGGCACCGTCGGTCTCGTACGGCGAGGTGACGGTCTTGAGTTCGTCACCCCAGAAGGCGCGGACGTCGCTGCCCAGGCCGGCACGGATCGGCAGGAACGGAAGACGTTGTGCGGCAGCCTGCAGGCCACAGCGCAGCATGCCCTCGTCCATCTCGCGGGCCTCGATGGCGCCTTCGGTGCGGCGGCGCGCGAACCACGGGTCATAGAACGGCGGCGAGTCGAGCGACACGAAGCCGTAGTAGACGCGCTTGACCTTGCCTGCGGCACAGAGCAATCCGAGATCCGGGCCGCCGTAGGTGACGACGGTCAGGTCGGTCACGTCGGTGCGCAGCAGCGCCCGCACGAACGCCATCGGCTTGCGGCGCGAACCCCAGCCACCGATGCCGATGGTCATGCCGCTTTCGATCTCGGCTACGGCCGCATCGAGAGTTGTTGTCTTGTCTGCCATATTATTTCGACCCCTTGTTGGTCCCCGCGAACTCGTCGCGGTGCTCGTCGGACACGCCGGACAGATTCAGTTCGAAGGTGAAGCCCTGCTCCATGCGGTAGCGCGCGTTGACGGGCTGCACGTCGATGAAGTTCAGTGCCTCCTTGGCGGCGCGGATGACGCGGGTGTCCTTGCTCGCGATGTCGCGGGCGACGCGCAGCGCGGCCTCGTCGAGTTCTTCGCGCGGGACGACCTCGTGCACCGAACCGAAGTGCTGCAGCGTCGAGGCGGGCACGGTCGCGGCGGTGAAGAACAGCCGGCGCATCATGTGCTGGGGGACCAGGCGCGACAGGTGGGTCGCCGCGCCCAGGGCGCCGCGCTCGACCTCGGGGAGACCGAACTTCGCATCGTCGGACGCGACGATGACGTCGGCGTTGCCGACCAGGCCGATGCCGCCACCGACGCAGAAGCCGTTGACGGCCGCGACGACCGGGACCTGGCATTCGTACACCGCGCGGAACGCCTCGTAGCAGCCGCGGTTGGCGTCGATCAGCGCGCCGAAGCCCTCGGTGTTCTGCATTTCCTTGATGTCGACGCCGGCGTTGAAGCCGCGCCCCTCGGCCCGCAGGATCACCACGTGGGTGCTCTTGTCGCGCCCGGCGGCGGTGATCTGGTCGGCCAGCTCGAACCAACCGGCCGACGGGATGGCGTTGACCGGGGGGTAGTTCACGGTGACCGAGACGATGCCCGGTTCGACTGTCTTGGTGGTGATGGTCATCAGTCACTTCCTGGGGGACGGGTACCTAAGCAAGCACTTGCTTGGTACGCTAGCACAGTGACTGCTGGAATCAATCTGCAATTGGCCGGTCGCGTGGTGCTGGTCACCGGCGGTGTGCGCGGCGTCGGCGCCGGCATCAGCGCGGTGTTCGCCGAGCAGGGCGCCACCGTGATCACCTGCGCGCGGCGCGAGGTCGAGGGCTTGCCCTACGAGTTCCACGCCTGCGACGTTCGTGACGACGCGGCGGTCAAGGCCATGATCGACGCCATCGTCGCCAAGCACGGCCGGCTGGACGTCGTCGTCAACAACGCCGGTGGCTCGCCGTTCGCGCTGGCCGCCGACGCGTCGGCCAAGTTCAGCACCAAGATCATCGAGCTCAACCTGATTGCGCCGCTGCTGGTTTCGACGCACGCCAACGCGGTGATGCAGCAGCAGGACGCCGGCGGCGTGATCGTCAACATCTCCAGCGTCAGCGCCCACCGACCAACTCCGGGCACCGGTGCGTACGGTGCCGCCAAGGCCGGCATCGACAGCCTGACCACGACGCTCGCCGTCGAATGGTCGCCCAAGGTCCGGGTGAATTCCGTCATCGTCGGCATGGTCGAGACCGAGCAGTCCGAGCTGTTCTACGGCGACGCCGAGTCGGTCGCCGCCGTGGCCGCGACGGTGCCGCTGAAGCGGCTGGCCAAGCCCACCGACATCGGCTGGGCCGCAGCATTTTTGGCCTCCGAGGCCGCGTCGTACGTCAGCGGCGCGTCCCTGCAGGTCCACGGCGGCGGCGAGCCGCCGCACTACCTCGAAGCGTCAAGCGCCAACAAGTAAAGGGAGAGATCAAATGGGATTGCTCGACGGCCGCGTGGTCATCGTGACGGGTGCCGGTGGCGGAATCGGGCGTGAGCACGCGCTCGCGTTCGCCGCGGAAGGTGCCCGCGTCGTGGTCAACGACATCGGTGTCGGCCTGGACGGTTCGCCCGCCGGTGGCGGCAGCGCCGCGCAGAACGTGGTCGACGAGATCGTCGCCGCCGGCGGCGAGGCCGTCGCCAACGGCTCGAACGTCGCGAACTGGGCGGAGGCCGAGGCCCTGATCCAGCAGGCCGTCGACACGTACGGCACCCTCGATGTGTTGGTGAACAACGCCGGCATCGTCCGCGACCGCATGTTCGCCAACGCCACCGAAGACGAATTCGACGCCGTCACCGCGGTGCACCTCAAGGGGCATTTCGCCACCATGAAGCACGCCGCCGCGTACTGGCGGGCCAAGTCCAAGGCCGGCGAGACCGTCGATGCCCGGATCATCAACACCAGCTCGGGCGCCGGCCTGCAGGGCAGCGTCGGCCAGGCCACCTACAGCGCCTCCAAGGCCGGCATCGCGGCACTCACGCTGGTCGCCGCGACCGAGATGGGTCGCTACGGCGTCACCGCCAACGCCATCGCGCCGTCGGCCCGGACCCGCATGACCGAGACGGTCTTCGCCGACATGATGGCCACTCAGGACCAGGCCTTCGATGCCATGGCGCCCGAAAACATCTCGCCCCTGGTGGTGTGGCTGGGCAGTGTCGAGTCGCGTGACGTCACGGGCAAGGTGTTCGAGCTCGAAGGCGGCAAGATTCGCATCGCCGAGGGCTGGGCGCACGGCCCCGAGATCGACAAGGGTGCCAAGTGGGACCCGGCCGAGCTGGGCCCCGTCGTCGCGGATCTGCTGGCCAAGGCACGTCCCGCGGTGCCGGTCTACGGCTCGTAACCGCCACGATTGCTGAAGCGTCCCCGCAACCAATCATGTTGCGGGGACGCTTTTTTGGTCTGCTTCACAGCGCGGCGGCGACATCCCAGATCGGTTCGAGCGCTGCGATGCCCGTGCGGACGAGGGGACTGAGCACGACATCGGTCGCCCCTGCCGCGAAGTAGCGGCGGAGTTGAGTCGACACCTGCGCGGCAGTACCGACGGCCGCGAGATCGATGACCGAGTCGACGCCTTCGCGTTCGATCACCTTCGCGTACGACGGGATGGTCGCGTAGAACTCGAGGGCCTCCGCGGCGGTGGTCCGGCCTTCGTCGACGTCGTCGGTCACCAGGACGGGTACCGCGGCAATCACTTTGGGCGCGGGCCTGCCGGCTGCGCTGGCCGCTTCGGAGATGGTCGGCACGATGAATTCCTCGATGGTGCGCGGCCCGGCCAGATAGGGCAGCGTGCCGTCCGCCAATTCTCCTGTCACACGTAATGCCTTGGGTCCCATGGCCGCGACGTAGACCGGCAGGGGCGTGCCGCCGGCGACCGTCACCGGAAACTCTGGGGCGGCGGTGAATTCGTCGCCGTGGAAGTCGACGGTGCCGGTGTCGAGGATCGACCGGAGCACCTGCAGGTGTTCGCGCAGCCGGCCGATGGTGTTGGGCCATGCGGTGCCGAAAGCCACCTGTTCGGGGCCGTGCGCTCCCAAACCCAGACCGAGGCTGAAGTTCCCGCCGGTGGCCGCTTGGGCGGTCAGGGCCTGCGAGGCGAGCGTCAGTGGGTGGCGCGGATTGATCGGTACGACGAAGGTGCCGACGGCAAGGCCGGGTACCGCGGCGCCGACGTATCCGGCGAGCGAGATGGCGTCGTGATCGAACTGCTGGGCGATCCACACCTGGCCCACGCCGGCGTTGTAGGCGCCGCGGGCCTGGTCGATCGCGGCAGCGACATGATTGGGGGAAGTACGGTCGGGGTCCAGCACAACTCCGGTTGGCATATCAACGACAACGACCGCTGCCGAGGCACTCATTCCGTCTCGGAAAGAAAAACTCCCCCAGAACGAAACTCGTTCTGGGGGAGCCTCTTTGCTGTTGTTACTTGGCGGCCTCGGCCTTGGCGGCCTTGTCCTTCTTCTGCTTCTTCGGCTTTTCGACCTTCGGCTTTTCAGCCTTCGGCTTGTCGGCCTTGTCGGACTTGTCCTTCTTCGACTTGTCCTTCTTGACCTTGGTGCCCTGACCTTCGGTGCCCTTGTCGTCGGCTTTGGTGCCGCCCGCGGTCGCGTCGTCGGCCTTGGTGTCGCCGGCCTTGACGTCGTCAGCCTTGGTGGTGTCGGCCGGGGTGTCGTCGACCTTGGTGGTCTTGACGGTCTTGTCCTTGGCGCCAGTGGTGGCCGGCTTCAGGGCGGAGACCTGCTTGGCGAGCGTCGGCGTCACCGCAGGCTTGTCGGTGCTGTCGGATTCCTTGGCCGCGGCCGCATTCGGGGTGACGGCCTGCACCGACGAAGGCGGCGGTGCCGCCTTGAAGACGGTGCCGGTCTGGACGGACTTCACGACGCTCTTGACCATGTTGACGGGGAGGTTCACGACGGCCTTGGCGGTATCGAACACGCCGTCGCGAATGGCGTTGGCGATGTTGGAGATGTTGCCGGTCCGCAGCGCCTTCGCCACGTTGTAGAGCGCCATCTGCGGCACCTTGACGGCGTCGCGGACGTTGACGAACAGCTTGGTGGGCAGCGCCGGGTTCTGCGTGACGGCGATACCGCCCCAGTTCTCCAGGGTCCAGCCGTCTTCGGGGTTGCCGGTCACGGTGACGATCTCGGTGTTGCCCAGCGGGTGCTTCAGCATCAGCGTGAGGTCGGGGTTCTCGACGTTCATCAGCGTCCACGCCATGATCGACATGCCGTGCGCGAAGGCCACCGGGTTCTGTGCGCCGCTGTTGTAGATGTCGTCGACCGCGCCGTTGAATCGGTCCTGGAAGACCATGCCGTTGGCGTCGGGCGAACCGGGCATCGGCATCAGGAGGTTGCCGGTGGCCCACGACAGCGGGATCAGCGCGTAGAGGATGCGGGCGAAGCCGGAGTCCTGCGACTGGCCTTCGAAGATGCCGGCCTGCACTTCATGGAGACCGCTGAGCACCGTCACCGGCATGCCGGTCGCGGTGGCGTACGGCGCGGCGGTCTGCTGGGTGCGCACCATGTCCGAGGCGAAGATGGCGTCGTGCGCCAGGCCGTCGTTGGCGAGGACGCCGGCGACGGTCTGGGCCTGTGTCTGGCCCGTCGCCGTCAGGTCGGGGCCCGGAATCTTGGTGTCGATGAGGCCCGAGGCGTTGCCCGCCGATTCGCCGTGCCGGACGAACGTGATGGTGATGTTGGTTGCGGCCCAGGCCGAGAAGGCCGAGGTGAGGAACATGAACACGGCCGCGACCAGGACGGCCGCGCCTCGTGCTCCGCGTTTGAATGTCCGGCTGTGCGACAGCCCCCGACGGAACATTGATGACATAGACGGCTCCATAGTGTTGCCCTGGATGTGTGCAGGGCCACACTATGTACACATCTATGAATCTGTCTAGTCCGTTCCGTCAATTAACTGAAGAACTTTGCTGGCGCGATCGCCGGGCCTGATCGGTTCACCGCCCACGAAAAACTCCCCTGGACAACGGGCGTCCAGGGGAGTTTTCGGTCGGTGCTCAGGCCGGATCGAGCAGGATGATCGGAATCTTGCGGTCGGTGTGCGAGCGGTAGTCGACGAAGTCCGGGTACATGGCGTCGAGCTTGGGCCAGTACTCGTCGCGTTCGGCATCGGTGGCCTCGCGCGCGAGCAGCTGCAGCTTCTCGCCGCGCACCTGGAACTTCACCTCGGGGTTGGCAACCAGGTTCAAGTACCACATCGGGTGGGTGTCGCGACCGCCCTGGGAGGCGACGACGACGATCCGGTCGCCTTCGCGCAGGTACAGCAGCGGGCTGTCACGGGGCTCGCCGGATTTGCGGCCGATCGTGGTCAAGATGCCGACGGGCGGGGGCGTGGCGACGGGCTTGGAGCCCAGCCGCCACTTGGCGCCGATCCGGCCGTCGGTGGCCCGGAACGCCCAGGTGTTGATTCGCGACATCCACTTGAAGCCGACCTGCATTCCCTTGGAATTCAGGATCTTCAGCTGCCTGTCGCTCATTTCCCCGTCGGCCATGGTGGCGACCCTGCTCCTCGCTCTAGATGCGCTCGATGATCGTGCCGGTGGACAACGCACCGCCGGCGCACATCGTGATCAGCGCCGTCGATTTGCCGGTCCGTTCCAGCTCGTGCAGCGCGGTCGTGATGAGCCGCGAGCCGGTGGAACCGACCGGGTGGCCCAGCGCGATGGCGCCGCCGTTGACGTTGACCTTATCCATGTCGGCCTTGTGCACCTGAGCCCAGGACAGCACGACGGACGCGAACGCCTCGTTGATCTCGACCAGGTCGATGTCGGCCATCGACATACGCGCCTTTTCGAGCACCTTGGCGGTCGACTGCACCGGGCCGTCCAGGTGGTAGTAGGTCTCCGCGCCGACGTTGGCCTGCGCGATGATCCGGGCGCGGGGCTTGAAGCCGAGGGCCTTCGCCTTGTCCTCGTCCATCCACAGCACCGCGGCCGCGCCATCGGAAATCTGCGACGAGGTGCCGGCCGTGTGGATGCCGCCCTCGATGACCGGCTTCAGCGACGCCAGGCCCTCGAGGGTGGTGTCGCGCAGTCCCTGGTCGCGGGTGACCCAGTTCAGCTCGGCGGTCGGCTGCTTGTTCTCGTCGATGACCGGCGCCTCGATGGGCGAGATCTCACGGTCGAAGCGACCCTCGGCCCAGGCCTGCTTGGCCTTGGCCTGCGAGGCGAAGCCCAGCGCGTCGATGTCGGCGCGGGTGATGCCCCGGCGGTTGGCGATGCGCTCGGCCGCCTCGAACTGGTTGGGCAGGTCGATGTCCCATGACGCGGCGCGCGCGCCACCGCCGTTGGCGCCCAACGGCACCCGGCTCATGGCTTCGATGCCGCAGGCGATGCCGATGTCGATGGCGCCGGTGGCGATCAGTCCCGCGATGAGGTGGTTGGCCTGCTGGGCGCTGCCGCACTGGCAGTCGATGGTGGTGGCGCCGACGTGTTCGGGCAATCCGGCGACCAGCCAGGACTGCCGGGTGATGTTGTTGCCCTGCTCGCCGTACTGCGTGACGCAGCCGCCGATGAGCTGCTCGATGTCGCCGGCGTCCAGCCCGGCCTTCTCGACGAGAGCCTTCTGCGTGGCGCCCAGAAGTTCGGTCGCGTGCAGGCCGGACAGCCAGCCACCTCGCTTGCCGATGGGGCTACGAGTGGCTTCAACGATGACAGGATTACCCATGAGCTCAGGCTAGAACACGTTTCATTACTCTGACAAGCAACGATCGGGACGTGCCTTTTATCTGCGGTGAAGGCGTGTTTCAATGGTCGCAACGCCGAACTAGAAGGATTTGTCTCGGAACCTGGTTCTGAGGCGTTGGATTCCCCGAGGAGACACCATGCCCTGCCCGATCCCGTCCGACTTCGACTTGCTGGACGCGAACCTGAACCTCCAAGGCCTGCCCATCGAGGAGCTCGCCGCGCTGCGTAAGTCAGAGCCGGTGCACTGGGTGGACGTGCCCGGCGGCACCGGCGGCTTCGGTGACAAGGGGTACTGGATCGTCACCCGCTACGAGGACGTCAAAGAGGTCTCGAAGCGCAACGACATCTTCGGCAGCGCACCCGACGGCGCCATTCCGGTGTGGCCGCAGGCCATGACCCGCGAGGCCGTCGACGTGCAGCGCGCGGTGCTGCTCAACATGGATGCTCCGCAGCACACCCGGCTGCGCAAGATCATCTCCCGCGGCTTCACCCCGCGTGCCATCGGCCGCCTGCAGGCCGAGCTGAACGAGCGGGCCCAGAAGATCGCCGAGACCGCGGCCGCTTCCGGCACCGGCGACTTCGTCGAGCAGGTCTCGTGTGAGCTGCCGCTGCAGGCCATCGCCGGTCTGCTCGGTGTGCCGCAGGAAGACCGCGACAAGCTGTTCAACTGGTCCAACGAAATGACGGCCGGCGAGGACCCCGAGTACGCGCACATCGATCCGGCGGCGTCGTCGTTCGAGCTGATCACCTACGCCATGGGCATGGCCGCCGAGCGCTCGAAGAACCCGACCGAAGATATCGTCACCCAGCTGGTGCAGGCAGACATCGAGGGCGAGAAGCTGTCCGACGACGAGTTCGGTTTCTTCGTCGTGATGCTGGCCGTGGCCGGTAACGAGACCACCCGTAACTCGATCACGCACGGCATGATCGCCTTCGCGCAGAACCCCGACCAGTGGGAGCTGTACAAGAAGGAACGCCCGGAGAGCGCAGCAGACGAGATTGTCCGTTGGGCCACACCGGTTTCCGCGTTCCAGCGCACCGCACTCGAGGACACCGAGCTCGGTGGTGTGAAGATCAAGAAGGGCGAGCGGGTCGTCATGTCCTACCGTTCGGCCAACTTCGATGACGAGGTGTTCGAGGATCCGCACACCTTCAACATCATGCGGACGCCGAACCAGCACGTCGGCTTCGGTGGCACCGGCGCCCACTACTGCATCGGTGCCAACCTGGCGCGCATGACCATCAACTTGATGTTCAACGCGATTGCCGACCACATGCCGGACCTGGCTTCGATCGGTGAGCCCGAACGCCTGATGTCGGGCTGGCTCAACGGCATCAAGCACTGGCAGGTTGACTACACGGGTAATCCCCCGCAAGCGGGAGGTACCCCCAGCCCCGCCGAGCACTGACGGCGACTGACTGCAGTAGTCCGGTAACACGAATCAAGGAGGATTCGGGTGGATTTCACACCGAGCCCTGAGCAGCAGGCTGTCGCCGATGTGGTGACATCTGTGCTCGAGCGGGAAAACACTTGGGACGCACTGGTTTCCGGTGGCGTCGTGGCACTCGCGGTGCCGGACCGCTTGGGCGGTGACGGGCTGGGGCTGCCGGAGGCCGCCACCGCACTGACCGAGATCGGCCGGCGTGGCACCACCGGACCGGCGCTGGCCACCATCGGGCTCGCCCTGGTTCCGCTCGTCGACCTGGCCACCGAAGCGCAGCAGGACCGGTATCTCGCGGGTGTCGCCTCGGGTGCGGTGCTGTCCGCCGCGCTGAACGAGGCCGGCAACCAGCTGCCGGAGAAGCCGTCGACCAGCTACGCGGGCGGCAGGCTCAACGGCACGAAAATCGGTGTGCCCTATGCCGAGACGGCGCAGTGGCTGCTGGTCACCACCGACAGTGGTGTCGTTGTGGTGTCGCCCACGGCCGCCGGTGTGACGGTCGAGAAGACCCCGACCGCCAACGGGTCGGACGAATACGTCGTCACTTTCACCGACGTGGCAGTGACCGGCGACGACGTGCTGGCCGGTGCCACGGTCGCGCGGGTGAACGAATTGGCGCTGGCCATGATCGGCGCGTTCGGTGCCGGGCTGGTGGCCGGTGCGCTGCGGCTGACCGCCGACTACACCGCGACCCGCGAACAGTTCGGCCGGCCGCTGTCGACCTTCCAGACCGTGGCAGCGCAGCTGTCCGAGGTTTACATCGCTTCGCGGACAATCGATCTGGTCTCCACCTCCGTGGTGTGGCGGTTGTCCGAAGGGCTCGACGCGTCCGAGGACCTGGCGATCCTGGGCTACTGGCTGACCTCGCAGGCCCCGCCGGCCATGCGGCTGTGCCATCACCTGCACGGCGGCATGGGCATGGACATCACCTACCCGATGGACCGCTACTACTCCTCGGTCAAGGACCTGAACCGCCTGCTCGGTGGTCCGTCGCACCGTCTCGATCTGGTGGGAGCCTGATGTTTATCGACCTGACCGCGGAACAGCGCAAGCTGCAATCCGAACTGCGCGAGTACTTTTCGACGCTGATCACGCCCGAAGAGGCGGCGGCGATGGAGACCGACCGGCACAACGAGGCCTACCGCGCCGTCATCAAGCGGATGGGCAGCGACGGCAAGCTCGGGGTGGGCTGGCCCAAGGAGTACGGCGGCCTGGGCTTCGGGCCCATCGAGCAGCAGATCTTCATCAACGAGGCCAACCGCGCCGACATCCCGCTGCCGATGGTGACCCTGCAGACCGTCGGCCCCACGCTGCAACTACTGGGTACCGAGGAGCAGAAGAAGAAGTTCCTGCCCGGAATCCTCGCCGGTGAAGTGCATTTCGCCATCGGCTACTCCGAGCCCGAGGCCGGTACCGACCTGGCGTCGCTGCGGACCACCGCGGTGCGGCACGGCGACGAGTACATCGTCAACGGTCAGAAGATGTGGACCACCGGCGCCCACGACGCCGACTACGTGTGGCTGGCCTGCCGCACCGACCCGACGGCCGCGAAGCACAAGGGCATCTCGATCCTGATCGTCGACACCAAGGACCCGGGCTACTCGTGGACCCCGATCATCCTGTCCGACGGTGCGCACCACACCAACACGACGTACTACAACGATGTGCGGGTGCCCGCCGACATGCTGGTCGGCGAGGAGAACGGCGGCTGGAAGCTGATCACCACACAGCTCAACCATGAGCGCGTCGGCCTCGGCCCGGCCGGTCGCGTGGCCGGCATCTACGAGCAGGTGCACGCGTGGGCTTCCGAGGCGGGCTCCGATGGCGTTGTCCCGCTGGACAACCCGGAGGCCAAGCGGCTGCTGGGTCAGATCAAGTCGATCATGCGGCTCAACGAACTGCTCAACTGGCAGGTCGCCTCGTCCGGTGAGAACATCGCCGTCGCCGATGCGGCCGCGACGAAAGTCTTTTCCACCGAGCGCATTCAGGAAGTGAGCCGGCTGGCGGAAGAGGTCGTGGGACGCTTCGGCAACCCTGCCGACCAGCACACCGCCAAGGTGCTGCAGTGGCTGGACACCATGGCCAAGCGCAACTTGGTCATCACGTTCGGTGGCGGGGTCAACGAGGTCATGCGCGAGATGATCGCCGCATCGGGCCTCAAGGTGCCGCGGGTCTCGCGGTAGGAGGGCGATCGATGACTGATCTTCAGGCCGGTATCGACGAGATCGTCGCATCCGGGCGCAGCAAGCCGACCCTGAGCCGGGATCCGGTGAACCAGCCCATGATTCACCACTGGGTCGACGCGATCGGCGACAAGAACCCGATCTACGTCGACGAGGAGGCCGCCAAGGCCGCCGGGCACCCCGGCATCGTGGCGCCGCCCGCCATGATCCAGGTCTGGACCATGATGGGCCTGGGCCGCACCCGGTCCGACGACGATCCGCTGGCCCGGATCATGAAGTTGTTCGACGACGCCGGGTACGTCGGCGTCGTCGCCACCAACTGCGACCAGACCTATCACCGCTACCTGCAGCCGGGCGAACGCGTCAGCATCAGTGCCGAGGTCACCGACGTGGTCGGTCCGAAGCAGACGGCGCTGGGCGAGGGCTACTTCGTCAACCAGAAGATCCGCTGGCACGTCAGGCATGAAGATGGAGCTGACGAGGAAGTCGCCGACATGGACTGGCGCATCATGAAGTTCCTGCCGGCCAACAAGCAGGGCAAGCAAGCGGCCGAAACCGGTTCCATCCCAGCCGATCTGGACCCGGACAAGCTGATGCGCCCGTCGTCGTCGCGCGACACCCAGTTCTTCTGGGACGGCGTCAACGCGCACGAACTGCGGATTCAGAAGCGGCCCGACGGCTCGCTGCAGCACCCGCCGGTGCCCGCGATCTGGCAGGACAAGGATGCCCCGATCGACTATGTCGTCTCGTCGGGCCGGGGCACGGTGTTCAGCTACGTCGTGCACCACGCGCCGAAGGTGCCCGGCCGGAGCCTGCCGTTCATCATCGCGCTCGTCGAACTCGAAGAGGGTGTGCGCATGCTCGGTGAGCTGCGCGGCGTCGAGCATGACGACGTGAAGATCGGAATGCCGGTCAGCGCAACGTTCCTCGACTTCCCGGACAGCGATGTCAGTCCGGCCTGGAGTCTGTACGCATGGGAGGCCGCAAAGTGACCGCCGCCGCTGTCAGCACCGCCGTGGGCACCAAGCTGCCCGAGCTCTCGATCTACGGCGACCCGACGTTCATCGTCTCGACCGCCATCGCCACCCGGGACTACCAGGATGTGCACCACGACCGGGACAAGGCGCAGGCCAAGGGTTCCAAGGACATCTTCGTCAACATCCTGACCGACACCGGTCTGGTGGGGCGTTACGTCACCGACTGGGCCGGCCCGAACGCCATCATCAAGTCGATCAAGCTGCGTCTCGGTGTGCCGTGGTACGCCTACGACACCATCACCTTCCGTGGTGAGGTGACCGCTGTCGAGGGCGACCTCGTGACACTGAAAGTGGTGGGCAGCAACAGCCTTGGCGACCACGTCATCGCCACCTCGACGCTCACGATGGGAGCCGCGCAGTGAGCATCTCCGGCAAGGCCGTCATCGCCGGTATCGGCGCCACGGACTTCTCCAAGAACTCCGGCCGCAGTGAACTGCGGCTGGCCGCCGAGGCGGTCACCGACGCCCTGAACGATGCGGGCCTGTCGCCCAAGGACGTCGACGGTCTGGTGACCTTCACGATGGACTCGAACCTGGAGACCGCGGTCGCCCGATCCACCGGCATCGGGGAGCTGAAGTTCTTCAGCCAGATCGGCTACGGCGGCGGTGCCGCCGCGGCGACCGTGCAGCAGGCCGTGCTGGCGGTGGCGTCCGGGATCGCGGAAGTCGTTGTGGCATACCGGGCTTTCAACGAACGCTCGGAGCACCGCTTCGGCCAGGTGATGACGGGTCTGACCGTCAACGCCGACTCCCGCGGTGTCGAGTACAGCTGGTCTTACCCGCACGGGCTGAGCACCCCGGCCGCCTCGGTGGCCATGGTCGCGCAACGCTACATGCACGAATACGGTGCCACCAGTGCCGATTTCGGTGTGGTATCGGTGGCCGACCGCAAGCACGCGGCGACCAACCCGAAGGCGCATTTCTACGGTAAGCCGATCACCATCGAGGACCACCAGAACTCGCGCTTCATCGCCGAGCCGCTGCGGCTGCTGGACTGCTGCCAGGAGACCGACGGTGGTGTCGCGATCGTCGTCACCACGCCCGAGCGCGCGAAGGACCTCAAGCAGCGTCCGGTCGTCGTCGAGGCGGCGGCCCAGGCCGCCGGTGAAGACCAGTTCACCATGTACTCGTACTACCGCGACGAGCTCGGTCTGCCCGAGATGGGTCTGGTCGGCAAGCAGCTGTGGGGTCAGAGTGACTTGACGCCCAACGACATTCAGACGGCGATCCTGTACGACCACTTCACCCCGTACACCCTGATCCAGCTCGAAGAGCTCGGTTTCTGCGGCCGGGGCGAGGCCAAGGACTTCATTGCGAACGGTGCGATCGAGCTCGGCGGCAAGCTGCCGATCAACACGCACGGCGGTCAGCTCGGTGAGGCCTACATCCACGGCATGAACGGCATCGCCGAGGGTGTGCGGCAGCTGCGTGGTACCTCGGTCAACCAGGTGCCCGATGTCGAGCACGTACTGGTCACCGCCGGCACCGGCGTCCCGACGTCAGGCCTGATCCTGGGCTGAGTTCTCCTCGCAAACTGCCCCCCTTCTACGGAATGGGGGCAGTTTTGCGTTCAATGCGGGTAGTCCTACTCATCCGAACTCCAATGGCTCGGCGCGATGATGACCTGCATGACCGAACCGCAGCGGGCGATGGTTGCCCGGCTCTCCCAGGATGTCGCAGCGATCTCCCATCATCTGGCATGGGTGTCGGCCTGCCTCACCGAACTGGATCGGTCGATGGCCTACCAGCAGCCGGCCGCGCAGCCCGTCACGTATGCGGCGCCGCAACAGTATTGGCAGCCGCCCCAGACCGCGCCGGTTGCGGGACCGACGCCTTTACCGACGCCTCCGCCGACGCCGCAGCCGGCACCGCAACCGCGACCCGAGCGCTCGGACGGCTGGATCGGCAAGGCGCTGGCCGCCGCCGGTGTCGCGGTGACGCTGATCGGCGTCGCCCTGCTGCTGGTGCTCGCCGCGCAGGCCGGCCTGCTGCGGCCCGAGTTCCGCGTCGGCGCGGGGGCCGTCCTGGCTGCGGGTCTGGTGTTCGGGGCGGCCCGCCTGAAGACGCGCCCCGGCGGCACCGTGGGCGCGGTTGCCCTGGCCGCCACCGGTATCGCCGCGGCGTACATCGACGTCGTGGCGGTCACCACGATTTATGAATGGCTTTCTGCGCCGGTCGGTTTGGTGCTGGCGGCGGTGATAGGTGGCGGCGGCCTGACCCTGGCCCGGCGCTGGGATTCCCAGCAGCTCGCACTGTTGGTGCTCGTGCCCCTGGCCGTGCTGGCGCCCGTGGTGGCCGACGGCGTCTCGCTGCTGCTGATCGGGTTCATGCTGGCGCTGTCCGCGGCGTCGCTGCCGGTGCAATTCGGCAAGGACTGGGTAGCGATGTTCGTGGCCCGCACTGCCGCCTGCACCTTTCCCATGCTGGTGGCGTTGGCCTCTGCGGCGTTCGGCACCGACCGGAATCCGGGACTCGCGGGGGCCTGCGCGGCGGCAGCAGTGCTGGCCGTCGGCGGTGCGGTGCTCCTGTTGCCCACGACGTCCAACCGTTCGTTGCTGGGCTTGGCCACGGCAGGCGGTGCGTTGCCGGTGCTGTTCGTCTCGGCGGTGGTCGGTCCGCTGATCGCCGCGTCGATCATCGCCGCGGTGGCGGCCCTGTTCCTGGCCGTCGTGCTGGCCGGTAGCCGACTGCCCGGCGTCGCCGGCGTGGTGCGGCGGATCTGGTCGGCGGTGGCGGCGGTCTGCGCGCTGGTGGCGGTGCTGGTGGCCTTCGGCGGCAGGACCGGCGGCGCCGTGTTGCTCGCGATGTCGGTCGTGGTGGCCGTCGCCGGGCGTCGCGACGCCATCGCGCGCTGGGTCGCTGCCGGTTTCGGGGCCGTGGGCGGTGCCGTCTATCTCAGCTACTCGCCGCCGGACCTGCTGTTCCGCGCGGTGGAGCTGACTGCGCACAGCGCCGTGTCCACCGTCATCGCCAGCATCCTGGCGGTGGCCAGTGCGGTGGCCGTGGTGTGGTCGTGGACCGGCAGGCGTGACGACGACGAACTGCGGCTGATGTGGGCGGGCGCGGTCGTGGTCGCCGCCTACGCGTCGACGATGTCGACCGTCACCGCGGGCGTGCTGATCGGCGGTGTGAAGGGCGGTTTCCTCGCGGGTCACATGGTCGCGACGATCGGCTGGATCGCCGTGGCGGCCGCGTTGTTCGCGTACGCGGCGCGCCAACCGAGGGCGCAGCGGTCCCTACCCATCGGCGGTGGCCTGACATTGGTGGCCGCTGCGATGGCCAAGCTCTTCCTGTTCGATCTCGGAACACTGAGCGGCATGTTCCGGGTGGCGGTGTTCATCGTCGTCGGGCTCGTGCTGCTGGCCATGGGGACCGGCTATGCCCGGCTGCTCGCCCGACAGGATCAGCCGAATCCGTAGACCGGCCGCACCGACAGTTTGCGTCGGGTAGGTGGCCGTCGGGGCGGTAGGCTCGAACCGACGCGGTATGTCTGGGGAAGGGGGCCGTGTCTATGGGGATTCAGCCGGACAGCAGTCCGTTCGGATCGCAGACGGTGACGGGCCCGGGGTGGCCCAACGTCAATGAGGAACAGCTCGAAGAAGCTGCCGCCCACTATACGAAGCTGGCCACCAAGATCAGCGGATCAGTGGTGCCCCAGCAGACCAGCCAGCTGATGAACCTCACCGACCAGTGGCAGGGCGCGGCCTCGCTGGCGGCGGCGGGCGAGGCCGGCACCATCATCGGCGGCCACGAGGCCAATGGTGCGCAGGCGGCGGCAATCGCCGCGAAGCTGCAGTCCATGGCGGCTGCAGTCGTCAAGACCAAGAACCTGGTCAACGCCACCGCCGAGGAAGTCCAAGCGGAGTGCATGGCCCTGTCGGCGGCGCCGTTCCCCAACGTGCAGGAGCTGATCCAGAGCCGGATCAAGATGGGCCTGTCCCAGAACATCGCCGCGGTGACCGCGAGTGCCACCGAGGTGGCCAACTTCGTCGGTGCGCCCCCGAGCATCCCGACGGCCGGCGTGCCGCCGCAGGTGGCGCAGACCGCGCAGAAGACCGCGGAGTCGGCGGGCAAGGGCGGTGACCAGATGGGCCAGATGATGGGCCAGATGATGCAGATGGCCGGTCAGCTCCCGCAGATGCTCGGGCAGCTGCCGCAGCAGGCCATGCAACCGCTGCAACAACTTTCGCAGCCGCTGCAGCAGTTGACGTCCCTGTTCTCCGGCGGCGGTCAGGGCAAGGCCGGCCTCGGCGCGTCGCCGTTCGGCGCGTTCTCGAATCATCCGCTGGCCGGCGGTTCCGGGGCCGCCCACGGCGCGGGGTTGATGAAGGGCGGCATGCCCGGCGGTGGCGGCGGCGGTGTGGGCGCGGCCTCGGTGCAGACGCCGCTATTGGCCAAGATGGTCGGCCCCGGTCCAGCCGGACCCGGGGTGATGCCGGCGAGCGCCGCGGCCGGCATGGGTGCCGGCGGCCTGGCTCCGGTTGCCGCCGCCGCGGGTGCAGGCGGCGCGATGGGTGCCATGGGCGGCATGGGGCACCGCGAAGGTGGTGGCGGCGGGGGCCGCATCACCCAGCTGGCGGTGCCCGAAGCGCTCGAACACGGTTCCTACGACGAAGACATCGACGACGACTGGTGAGTAGGGGGGATATTTGATGTCGATGATGCAGACACCGGACAACATCAGCTGGAACGCGGCTTCCGTCGAGCTGCCCGAGATGCCGATGATCCAGCCCGGCGAGGACGCCATGAGCGCGACGATCGCCGCGGTCCTGCCGGCCATGGCAGCCGACATGACCGCCAATGTGGCCTCGCTGCAGGCCAAGGAGGGCATGTTCTCCGGCAAGGTCGGCATGGCCCAGTCGGCCTACGACAACGCCGACAGCAAGGGCGGCGAGGGCGTCGGCCAGATGGGTCAGATGCTCGGCCAGCTCGGTCAGATGGGCCAGCAGGCGGGCCAGATGGCGGGCCAGGGTGGCGGCCTGGGCCAGATGGGCCAGCAGGCCGGCCAGTTCGGGCAGATGATCCAGCAGGCCATGGGCAAGGGCGGCGGCAAGGAAGGCGGCATGCCGGGCGGCGAACCGCCGGAGGGCCAGCCCGGTGGGCCGGCCGGCGGCGGTGCGCCCATGTCGCCCGAGCAGCGTCAGGCGCAGCAGGATGCCCGGGAGAACCAGCAGAACGACCGGCAGTCCCAACAGGACGCTCGCCAGCAACAACAGGACAACCGGCAGTCGCAGCAGGATCGGCGCGAGGCCCAGCAGGACGCCCGCGACTCCCGTCGGCACACGTCCGCTCCGGCTCAGGCGGCCCCGCCGGTGGCGGGTCCCAGTGCGGGTTCGCACAATGCCGGTCCGGCGCCGGTCG
This sequence comes from Mycobacterium sp. SMC-21, assembly GCF_045310825.1. Classification (NCBI taxonomy): domain Bacteria; kingdom Bacillati; phylum Actinomycetota; class Actinomycetes; order Mycobacteriales; family Mycobacteriaceae; genus Mycobacterium; species Mycobacterium sp. SMC-21. The sequence goes on from NZ_JBJIAO010000001.1 coordinate 392,554, forward strand.
CGCCCGTGGCCCCGCCGCCGCAGCGTGGCGGTGACGTCGGCCGTCAGATGTAGTTACCGAAACAACAAGCCAGACAAAGAAATTGGGGCCAGTCGCGAGAATCGCGACTGGCCCCAATTCAATGGTTGACCGTTAGGAAGCCGGGGCCGGCGCCGGGGTCGGGGTGACCGGCGCAGCCGGAGCGGCCTGCTGGTTACCGGCCGGGGCAGTGGTGCCCTGACCCGCGCTGGAGGCCGGCTGACCGGCGATGGCCTGGCTCGGGGCCGGAGCCGGCGCCGGGGTCAGCGGAGCCTGCGAGACGGCGCCACCGGCAGTGGCAGCAGTGCCGGGGCCGCTTTCAGCGGCGGTGGGAACCGGAGCAGCCTCCGGGACCTGGCCGGCGGCCGGAGGCGTGGCCGGGCTACCCGCGGGGGTGCCGGCCGGAGTGCCCGCCGGAGCCTGGGCGCCGGCCGGAGCCGGAGCGTCAGCAGCCGGGGTGCCGGCCGGGGCCGGAGCAACCGCCGGGGTGCCGGCCGGAGCCGGAGTACCGGCCGGAGCCGGAGTACCGGCCGGGGTGGCGGCAGGGGTCTCACCGTTCGGCGTCGCCGCCGGAACCTGACCGGTGGTGGTGCCGGCCGGAGGCTGCGTGCCAGCGGCGGCGGGAACCGAACCGGCCGGGGTGGCGCCGGGCACGGCGCTGCCGAGACCGGCAGGAGCGGCCGCCGGGGCGGCAGCAGGCGCGGCGGCGGGGGCGGCAGCGGGTGCCGGGGTGGCGGCCGGGGCAGTGCCACGAGCCGGAGCGGCGGCCGGGGCGGCACCAGTGGCGGCTTCGGTGCCCTGCCACTTGAGCACCTCGCGGTCACCGTCGGTGTACACGACGCTGGTCGGAGCGGCGCCCGTCACGTCGAAGTAGACCTTGCCCTTGGACTCTTGTCCCTCGGAGAGGCCGGCGGGGTTGAGGCCCTGCGGCGTGGCAGCGCCCCACAGCACGCGGTAGTTATCACCGTCGGCGGTGCGGGCGTTCAGGTTCGGCACGAACGGCTGGGAGCTACCGCGCTCAGCGGAGTACTCGGCCGTCGCTTCCCAGAGCGTGCCGTTGAGGTGCTGCGACAACACGTCGGTGCTGGGCTTGAGGTTGCTGATCTGCCATTCCGCGACGGTGTTCCCGTCGACGAGCTTGCCGTCCGAGCCGAACGCCACCGTGGTGGGGGCGGACGTCACCCCTGCGGGCTGGGCGGGGTCGGCCACTGCGAACGGTGTCGCGATCAGGCCGAATGCGGCGGCTGCGCCGATGGCGATGGTGATCTTGCGGGTACTCATGATGATGTGGCTCCTTTGTCTCCAAGTCGTCCGACGGGCGGCTTCCCCCACGGAAGTTGAGTCACGAGTAATTGGATAATTACTGACTACTACGAAAGCTAGCAGGTTAAGCGGCTCTTCGCAGTTGAGGGTGTAGAGGTGGTCGGCGCGTCGTTGCCTAGGTAGGGGTCGAGGTCTTCCGATGATGAA